>NZ_LT635782.1:942500-1291330 GCF_900128425.1 Anaerococcus urinomassiliensis | reverse complement strand
AAGTGTCCCATTATCGTGGATGTTTTTTGTCATAGGGGTATCGATGCCTTTTTCAAGTTGGTCTATTTTATAGGATAGGCCAGCAGCTTCTAGTGATTCTATTACTCTTTTTCTATCGATTTCCCCTGTGTTTGCTGCTACATTTTCAGCAAGACTAACAGCTAAAGGTTCTACATTTTGAAGGACTGTTGCAAAGGCGGCAAAACGGCTTTTTATATTGATTTCTTCACTATTAATACCATTTATGTAAATTGTCCCATTTGTAGGTTTGTAAAGACCTAAAATGAGAGAAACAATGGTTGATTTGCCAGCACCATTTACCCCGACTATAGCTATCTTTTCGCCAGGATTTATCTTAAATGAAAGTTTGTCCAAAACTTTTGTATCAGATAGGGGATACGAAAATGAAACGTCTTCAAATTCTATAGAAATAGGTCCAGATATCTTCTTATCTCCCCTAGCTGATCTAAGGTCAGTGCGTATCATATCAAAACCATCTGATACATATCTGAGATTTGATTTTGTTTGAGATATGTTCATGACAAGTGATGAGATAATACTTACATAAACTGTGATTGATGTAATAGCAAGTGTTAGATTTTGTAAACTGATAGCCTGGTTATTCACCTTGTTAAGTAAAAAGTAATATGAAATTGCCTCTATACCTACTATAAGTAATGCCAGCACAGGAGATAAATAAATCTCTGGTTTAATAAATTTATTAGAAATTTTATAAACATTATCAACTAGAGGTCTAAATCCTCTTATAAAGTTTTCCATAAAAGCAAATATTCTTATATCCTTGGCATAAGAAAAGTTACTGGCTTCCTGGTAGTATCTTTCTGTCTTTCTAGTAACTTTTTGAAGGTCCGTCATCTGCTTGTGTCTATAGGCATCTGTAAAGTTTCTTATGATCAGTTGGATTATTATAGATCCTATAGCAAAGACAAAGATTAGAGGAGAGAGCTTTGCCATGATGATACTAATAAGGATAAAGGAAACTAGGTTTGATAATAAAGGATACATATCATGGTAGATACCCTCAAGACCCTCTACGTTATTGGAAAAGGGAGAAAAGCCCTTGGTAAATTCTGCCATAAAGTTGGCATTTTCACCAAGACCATAGTCCATTTCCATTATTCTTCCAGCAGATTTTTTAAAAAAATCTAACCTAGTCCCCATATATTTGGCATAGGTCTTGTACTCTATTTGATTGGAGATTATCGAACAAATAAAAATTATTAGTCCGTATAGACCAATAGTTACTAGTAGGTTCTTTAGGCTGGTATTATTATAAATTAGCCCTACTAGATAATACATAATAAAAGCTTGTAGTACTGGGATTATTCCATTTACTATAGGATAAATAATTAGACTTGCTTTAATTTTCCAGTTATCTTTAAATGGTCTATAGGCATACTTTAAAATTTCTATATTCGAAAGTTTCTTATCTCTTAGATGGGATTTTATATTTTCTTCATTTGTTAAGTACCTTGTTAAATCTTTTTTATTAGTCATCTCCATCATTACTCTCCTTGATATCTTTGCTAAATTTTTCTAAATTATCTATCAAATACTCAAAACCATTTTTTCTTAGATAATAATAGTATTTTCGACCTTCTTTTCGAATTCCTACAAAGCCACAAACTAGAAGTTTATTGAGGTGGTAGGATAGGGTAGCTGGGGTGATGTAAAGCTTATCGGCAAGTTCTTTGGCGTAGTAGTCGCTTTCCTTTAAGAAGTCTAGGATTTGTACCCTGGTTGGATCAGATATCACTGTAAGGTATTGATTAATATTTGTTAGAGTCTTAGTAGTTTCTATGTTTTCATCTTTATCAATCAATAGGCCTAATTTTACAGCCTTGGTATAATCATTAAAATCAATAAATCTAAACATCTGAGTGTATGGGGCAAGAAGCAAAGTATACACGGTTATTTCTTGCTTTTCTTTTTTAATTATCTCTGTTAAGCCTACTTGTTTGGCAAGTTCAAATGCAATTTTATATTGAGTTTTTTCTAATTTATCCAAACTATCGTTTACAAGATCATCTATTATGTGGATCTTTTGTTTAATTATTTTGGTAAGTTTTTCTACTAGAGGCATCAATCTATGGTACATATCACAAGTATTTTGATAAGCTCTAAGCAGCGTCATAGTTTCTTGGTCTGTAAAAGGAGAATTTGATATATATTCCATTAGTTTTGAAGGGTCCATATAGTTTTTAAGATCATCGTATGTAGTAATCCCTAATTCCCCAAGGTTTAAATAATCAAGTCCTATATATTGGTAAAAAAATGTATCATATAGTTCTTTGAATAAGTCATAGGTCAAAGTCTCATTATTTTTCCTATCTAGATTTTGAAATATAGATAACATAAAAGGAAAATAATTTTCATCTCCTTCTTCGTAAATATAAAAGAGATCAAGTATATCTTTATTTTTCTCATCAAAGAATTCTTCTATAAGAAAGAATGCTTCACTTCTTACCTCTCTTAAAAAGCTCATATAAGAAGGATGGGCTGATAACATTTCTTCCATTCTGCAAATATATTTAGTGGAATTAGCATAGTTGATATAGGAATCTTTCCAGTCGATTTTATTTGGGTTAGGCTGTGCTATGTAGTCTGTATATGAGAAAATCAATAGTCCTGCTTCATTTTCAAAGTCTATAGTTTTATTTGTCTTAAAAATTGGTTTGGCCATAATGCATCCTTTCTTAGATATATATCTAACTATAAATAGTTTAATTAGATTTGTACTTGTTAATACTATTATAAATAGAAATATATCTAATTTCAATAGACAATAGTTTGATATTAATCTAATATAAAGCCTTGCATAAACATCATAATTAAAAAACTATATTTTGCTGGGTAGATATTGACTTTTGAAGTATGATATATCTATATAATTTCGAGAAGATTAAGAAAGGATAGGAAATGACAGAAAAAAAACCATATTATATAACAACTCCAATATACTATCCTAATAGTAACTTACATATTGGAAATACTTATACTTCAATAATTGCTGATGTATTAAAAAGATATAAAAATTTAAATGGATACGATGCTTACCTTGTAACAGGAACTGATGAACATGGGCAAAAAATCATGCGCTCTGCTATTGATCATGGAACTAGCCCTCAAAAGTTTGTTGATATTATAGCTGAAGAAACTAAAGTTTTGTGGGAAAAACTTGAAATAGAATACGATACTTTTATTCGTTCTACTGAAGACCAACACGAAGAAGATGTAAAAAATATCTTTACCAAACTTTATGACCAAGGCGATATATACAAGGGTGAGTATAAAGGATATTATTGCACACCTTGTGAAACTTTCTGGACTGAGGCCCAACTAGAGGATGGCAAGTGCCCAGACTGTGGTCGCGATGTGGAATACCAAGAAGAAGAATCTTATTTCTTCAGACTATCCAAATACGAAGATAGATTAAAAGAATTATTTAAAGAACATCCAGAATTCTTAGAACCTGCTTTCCGCCAAAAGGAAATGCTCAATAACTTCATAGATAAGGGCCTATCTGACCTATCTGTGACCCGTAATTCTTTTGATTGGGGTGTTGATGTTCCTTTTGACAATGAGCACGTAGTTTATGTTTGGATAGATGCTCTATCTTGCTATTTATCTGCAATAGGCTATGGGGATAACCCAGAGAAATTTAAAAAATATTGGCCGGCAAGTGTTCACCTTATAGGAAAAGATATAGTTCGTTTCCATACAATAATTTGGCCAGCACTATTGATGGCCCTAGATCTTCCACTTCCAGAGAAAGTTTTTGCCCATGGATGGATATTATTTGACAATGACAAGATGAGTAAGTCCAAGGGAAACATCATGTATCCAGAACCACTAGTAGAACTTTATGGTGTGGACGCCCTCAAATACTTTGTCCTACGTGAGTTTAACTTTGGATCAGATGGTAACTTCTCAAGTAGGAAATTTATGGAAAGATACAATTCCGACCTGGTAAATGACCTAGGCAACCTCCTATCAAGAACTACATCAATGATTGATAAATATAACGGTGGACTTGTTGCTAAGGGAAGTGTATCAGACCATTTTGACGATGAATTAAAAGACTTGGCTGCAAAGACTTATGAATCTTACAACAAACAAATGGATTCCTTTGAATTTAACGAGGCCCTACAAAGCGTGTGGACATTTATCAGACGTGCTAATAAGTATGTAGATGAAACAGAACCATGGATACTAGGTCGTGACGAGGCCAACAAAGAAAGACTAAATACAGTCTTATATAACTTAGCCGAATCACTTAGAATAGTTGCCCAACTTATTGAGCCTGTGATGAAAAATACAACAAAAGAAATTTTGGAAAAACTTGGCACAGATAACAAGGGCTTTGAATCTGCGAGTGAATTTGGACTACTTGAAGAAGGAAGCAAGGTAACAAAGGGCAAAAACTTATTTGATAGACTTGATATAGACGAAGAATTAGTAAAACTTCACGATCGCAACAACGATTTGATCGAAGAAAGACTAGGAAAAAGCAAAGATTCTGACAAAGAAGAAGACAAACTTTCAGAAATTGACTACGAAGACTTTGCCAAAGTTGACCTTGTTGTAGGCAAAATACTAAAATGTGAAGACCATCCAGATGCCGACAAACTTTTAGTATTTACAGTAGATATCGGTGAAGAAAATCCACGAACCATCATTTCTGGTATCAAAAAATGGTATGGAGTAGATGATTTAGTTGGCAAGAATGTAATTGTAGTCAAAAACCTAGCTCCTAGGAAGATGCGTGGTATAGAAAGCCAAGGTATGCTTCTTGCAGCAGACTTTGAAGATGACTTAACAATGCTAACAACCCTAAAAGATATGAAGCCAGGAAGTAAGGTTTCTTAATGAGATTAATTGATTGTCACTGTCACTTGACAGATGAGGCTTTTGACTCTGACAGGTTATTTATAATAAATGACCTGTCTAATTTTGCTATTAGGGGGATTATAAACCCTGCAACCAATATCGAAGATTCAAAAAAGGCCATAGACCTAGCGGAGAAATATGACAATTTCTATCCTATGGTAGGCATACATCCGGAAAATGTAGATGATATTACCGATAAAGACCTAGAAGAATTAGAAATCTTAGCAAAAAATCCCAAGGTCGTTGCAATTGGTGAGATTGGCCTTGATTATTATTGGAAAGACGATAATAAGGATAGGCAAAAAGAGATTTTCATCTACCAATTAAAACTTGCAAGAAAGCTAGACCTACCAGCTGTAATCCATGTTAGAGAAGCAAAAGATGATGTAATAGAAATTTTAAAGGATTATACAGACTTAAAAATCCAAATCCATTGCTTTTCTGATGACCTAAAGACCCTCAATACTTACATGGACATGGGTTTTTATATATCAATAGGTGGCGTTGTGACCTTTTCCAATGGGACAAATGAAAAAGTTGCCGCTAGAAATGTTCCTATAGAAAGGCTAATGCTAGAAACCGATAGTCCATACCTTACACCTGAACCATACAGGGGACTTAGAAACGATCCAAGACGCGTAGTTGAAGTAGCAAGAACTGTTGCAGACCTTCGAGATATGAAGATAGATAAGCTTGCCAAAAGATGCTACAAAAATACCGTGGAGTTTTTTAATTTATGATAAAAGAAACTATTGTAGTTGAAGGAAAAGATGATATAGCCAATGTAAAAAGAGCTATCGATTGTGAGATAATAGCAACCAACGGTCTTGCCTTTGACAAAGATTTGATAGAAAGACTAAAAGTTATAGATGAGCGTACAGGAATCATAATACTAACAGATCCTGACCATGCTGGCAAGAAAATTAGAGATAAAATTGCCCGTCATATACCAAATGCCAAGCATGCCTATATAGATAGGAAGCTTGCCATCAAAAAAAACGACCTAGGTGTTGAAAATGCAGCCCCTGAGGTAATCATTGAGGCACTAAAAAATGCCAAAGCTGAAATGACAGAAAAAAGTAATGAATTTGTCATGGCAGACTTGGTAAATAATGGCCTATCGATTGGCCCGGGTGCAGCGGCAAAACGTGAAAAACTGGGAGATATACTAGGCATAGGATATTATAATTCCAAGCAATTATTGAGCAAATTAAACTCCTTTGCCATAAGCCGTGAGGAATTTGAAAGGGCGGTGGCTAAGCTATGAAGAAATTATATTCACCAAAGGTTGTAAAAGAAATAATCGACCTATATGATTTTAATTTCAAGAAATCTTTAGGTCAAAACTTTCTTATAGATAAGAACTTTGTAGATAAAATCGTTGATGCAGCTGATATAGAAAATCAAAATGTCCTAGAAATTGGTCCTGGTATAGGAACTATAACTTATGAGATGGCAAAAGTGGCCAAAAAAGTTGTCGCAGTTGAGATTGACCAAAATCTTATACCAATCCTAGATCAAAACCTAGAAGAATTTTCTAACACCCTTGTAATAAACGAAGATATCCTAAAAGTTGACCTTAAAAATTTAGTTGAAAAAGAATTTGCTGGAGAAAGCTTCAAAGTAGTATCAAACCTACCCTACTACATCACAACTCCAATCATAGAAAAGCTAATCACATCAAATCTACCATGCACCGATATGACCATCATGGTCCAAAAAGAAGTTGGCCAGAGGATGCTTGCAGATGAAAGGGACAAGGAGTATAGTTCACTATCGGTCTTTGTAAAATTTTATTCAGAGGCAAAGTTCTTGGTAAACCTACCAAAATCAGTATTTATGCCCCAACCAAAGATTGATTCGACCATACTTAATCTAAGGCTTAGGCTCTATGATGATAAAGTTAATCAGAATTTGTTATTTAAATTAGTGAGAGCTGGTTTTAACAAGAGAAGAAAGACCATATTAAATTCACTTTCTGATGTAGCTAGCAAAGATGACCTAAGATTAGTTTTTGCCAAGCTAGATCTAAAGGAAAATCTTAGGGCAGAAAACTTATCACTAGATGATTATATAAATTTGGCCAATGAATTAGAAAATCTTGGGTATAAATAAGTTAGTAAGAATAAAATAAGGAGATAATAATGGCAGACATAAAAGTTTATACATCAAATACATGTGTTTTCTGTAAAGCAGCAAAACAATACTTCAATGAAAATAATATAGAATTTACAGAAATGAACATAGACGAAAATCCAGATGCAGTAGAATACCTTGTATCAAAAGGATACAGAGGTGTTCCAGTAATCAGCATCAATGGAGAAGATATAGTAGGATTTGACAAGCAAGCTATAGAAGAAAAATTAGCATAAAAAGAAGAGGGCAATGGCCCTCTTTTTTAGTGGGAAAATTTAAGAAGACCTAATAGTACATTGTGAGATCCTTCGGTTACTACCTTCCCTCGAGGATGACAGGTGTGCAACAGGGTATGCATAATAAAAGGCGTGCCCATTTGCCCGCTGTCATTCTGAGCGTTAGCGAAGAATCTCCTAGCAAAATACTCCTAGAGGGGATCCTTCGGTCGGTCTTAGCGACCTCCCTCGAGGATGACAATGGGGCATATGATGCTTAATTTTTTCTAATTAATAAGTGCATATCCACTCAATAAATGTCATTATAATGGAGGAACAAGCCCTATTCTCGCCTGCTGTTATTCTGAGCTTTAGCGAAGAATCTCCTAGCCTAATTCTCCTAGAGGGGATCCTTCGGTCGGTCCTAAAAGGACCTCCCTCGAGGATGACAGGTGTTGCGAGGTGCTATGTAGAAGAAAAAAAGTATGCCCACTTTCTCACCGTCATGTTTAATGACCTAACCCCATTTTTGAAAAAAATGGATGGTAGGTCAGATATCAGATTGTTTTAAAGACAAGCCTGTCCGGCTAGTGGAGGACATTTGTCAAAATCTGATTGAGCGAAAGCGAAACATCTCCCAAGATGCGGTTGGCTGGTAAGATCCTTCGGTCACTTTGTTCCCTCGAGGATGACAGGTGTTTTGATATCATTTATGTCGTATGTAATCTTAGTAATTAAAAAAAAGAATTCGCGAAGCGAACTTCTTCTGCTCATTGCTCTCCGCAGGAGCGGAGGGGGTGTAGAAGGTTTTGGGGGATCGGGGGAAAGGAAAAAGGGGTCTCCGCTACCCCTAATTCCTATCCCCCGAGGTGCAAGGGTACAGCCTTAAATAATAAAAAAATACAAGACATTTATTATTTTTAAAGTAGAAATAAGATAATTTTAATTAACGATTTTTTTATAGACCCTTCGGTCATTCCTAAAAGACCGCATTCAAGGATTATAGGTTTTGAATATCCCCTAATATTTGATATTACAATCTCACTCCTATAGCTTACTTATTTCTACATTTTGTATTTTGCCATTCAGACCACCAAAGGTGATTTTGTAGCCATCTGAGCTTTGTAGGTAAAAGTTTTTCATGGTTTTGCCTTTATTATTCGGATCTTCTATAAGTTTATCTTTAAATTCACCCTTAACATTATAAATACTATCTAAGAGAGTGTGGCCCATTATTTCAAAATCCCAGTTGTTATCCATAGCTTGGATTAGGAAAGAATTTACGTCCTTTTTGTTTTCATCTAGTCCAAGTTCTATAGAGTAGGCTTCTGTTCTTGCTATATCATCGCTGTCACCATCTGTAAACCAGGTTGGTTTTAGTTCGTTTGACTTGCCTAGTTTGCTTAGAGAGACCCTATTATCACCTAGGTCTCTGTAATCGTAGCCCTTATCTAGGAAATCATCTATGGTAAGTGGCCATTGGTAAAGCTCTCCTTCAAGGATGAAAGCGGCATCATCTCTTTTTTTGGTGGTGTAGTTAGTTTCTGGCGTAAGTTTACTATAAGGATTTTCCACTGGTTTTAAAAACACTTCAGCAGCATGGAGTACGGGAAATGTAAAGATAAAGAGTAGGTTTATAAGCAAAAACAACACTACCTTGCCCCTAAAATCCTTATTGACTCCATCGACAATAGCTAACAAAGTACCTATTAGTCCAAAGCTAGTACAAAACAAGACAGCAAGTTTTAGGGGCCTGTCATAGCCCAAAAAGTCAATATAGGAATATCTAAATACAAAACAAATACTTAGAATAATCAGTGATATCAATGGCAAAAGCCTATATATTTTTTCTAATTTAGTTTTTCTCATAATCAGCTAACCTTTCGTTAGGGATAATCTCAATTTGTTTTACTTTATCATTTTCCATGGTAAATATTACTACATATTGGCCGTTTAGATACATATAGTACTGGTCGTTTCCTAAACTTATTATTTCCTTATCGGTAAGCTTACTTTTGATAAGACTTATTTCATCTCCCATTATTATTTCATCTATGGAAAAGTCAGTGTCTCCAAGACCTTCTTTTGTAAGCTTGATATATGATAGGGATAATTCTTCTATATCAGAGCTGCTTGCAGTATTGTTTATCACTTTGCCAAAAAAACTTGTATCATCTTGGCTAAAGTAGATATCACAAGCTTCTCCTATATCAAGACTTGGCTTCTTTTCGTGAGTATCCTTCTCTGGTCCTTGTACTTGGTAGGTAAAACCGTTTTGCACAAATCTATCTACTGGACTTGGGAATGTATAGGAATATCCATCTATTTTAAAATCGCCTTCAATATTTTTTCTGTGATTTTCTTCGGCCATATCTATATTTTTTTGTAAAGAAAAATTGTTATAGATGAAATCACTTGCCTTATTACAGGATGACAGGCTAAGGAAAATAAGCATCATTAAAAATATTTTCATAAAATTATACCTCATTGGTTAATTGTATCAGATATTTTACAAGATTTAAATAAATTAAATGTTATAATAATAAATATAGGAGGATATTATGTTTGATTTTAATAACGCAAAAGAAAGAGTAGATAAGGTTACAAATAGAACTCACTTGTTCTATTCAGATTATTTTTCAGGAATATCTAATAATAACGTATACATAAAACCAGAAAACTTACAAAAAACTGGTTCCTTTAAGATAAGGGGAGCCTATAATAAGATATGCAAATTGAGCGAAGAAGAAAAAGCAAAGGGTATTATTACAGCTTCTGCTGGAAATCATGCCCAAGGGGTAGCTTTTTCTGCAAATGACCTTGGCATAGATGCGACAATCTGTATGCCAGAGCAAACTCCAATGATCAAGGTGGATGGAACACTAAAGTATGGGGCAAAGGTAGACTTATTTGGTGAAAACTTTGATGCCTGCAAAGACCACGCTCTAGAACGAGCAGAAAAAGAAGGACTTACTTTTATCCCACCATTTGATGACCTAGATGTTATAGAAGGCCAAGGAACTATTAGCCTTGAAATCTTGGAAGACTTGGAATATGTAGATTATGTAATTGTCCCAGTAGGTGGTGGTGGACTTATTTCTGGAGTTGCCAAATGCATCAAGCAAATTAGCCCACTAATCAAAGTTATTGGTGTGGAGCCAGCATCAGCCGCTTCTATGAAAGAAGCAGTCAAAAAGGGTAAGGTAGTTAAGCTAGACGGGGTTGATACAATCGCCGATGGTACAGCAGTTGCAGAAGTTGGCAAATATACTTACGAGATTTGTAAGGACTATGTAGACGACTGGATAACTGTAACAGATGAGGAAGTTTTGATGGCCTTCATCAACCTAATGGAACGCCACAAATTAGTAGCAGAACCATCTGGAGCCCTATCACTGGCAGCCCTACAGAAAGTTAATTTCTACAATAAAAACGTAGTTTCAATTATAAGTGGTGGAAATATTGATATGAGCTTTATATCTCAACTTATCAACCGTGGTCTATATGAAACAGGTAGAATTACAAGAATTAACGTTGAGCTACCAAATATACCAGGTAAACTTCAAGAACTTCTATCAGATATTGCTTATACAAAGGCAAATGTCGTTACAATTGACCAAGATAGCTTGAGAGAAGCAAGCAGATACAAAAATATCAATGTTGAGATTACCCTTGAAACAAATGGCGTAGAACACGTTAAGAAAATTCACGATCTTTTAATTAAGAAAGGATACATTATACATTGAGATTTGATGATTTAATCAAAGAAATTGAATATATCTCTTACAAAAAACAAAACGATAGTGATATTAATGATATTACCAACAACTCCCAATATATGGACGGAATTGATACATTTGCAGCGATAAAGGGCAATGTCTTAGACGGCCATAAGTATATAGAAGATGCCATAAATAAGGGGGCAAAAACTATAGTTCATAGCGAGGAAATCGACTATGTAGAAGGTATAAACTATATAAAAGTAGCTGATAGTAGAAAGGCTACTTCAGATATATCAAATATCTTAGAAGACTATCCATCAAAGAAGATGACAGTGGTGGGAGTGACAGGAACAAACGGCAAAACTACCACTTCTTCCTTAATATATTTTCTAATCAAGGAAATATATGGCAAGGCGACAAATATTGGAACTGATGGGGCCTTTGTAAATGGTGCAAGGACTGAAACCCCAAATACAACTCCAGATATATTTTTCATCAACAAAGTTTTAAATGAGAGTTTGGAACAGGGCATAGATAAGATAGTTATAGAAGCTAGCTCCCACGGCTTATACCAAAATCGCTTAAATGGCATAGAATTTGACTATGGGGTATTCACCAACCTTTCCACAGAACATCTTGACTACCATAAGACTATGGATGGATACTTTGATGCAAAGATGAAACTTTTTGAAGTTGCTAAGGTAAAAATAGCAAACTTTGATGATCCTTATGGCAGAAAGGCAAAGGAAAGATTTGCTGATGTAATTTCTTATGGTACAAAAAAAGATGCTGACTATATGGCCTATGACATCAAAAAATTTGATGGCAAAACTACATTTTTTGTAAAAGACCAAAAATTTATCATAAACACCATAGCGGATTATGAACTTTACAATTCCCTAGCAGCCATAACTGTTCTAAGTCAAATGGGAAATGACCTATCGACAATCGCTGAAAACCTAGTCAAATTTGAGGGGATTCCATCAAGATTCCAATATATAGAAAATGACTTAGGCAAAAATATTGTCATAGACTTTGCCCACACACCCGTTGCCTTTGATTCGTTGTTTAAATCTATACCACAAGATGTGAGAACCTATGCAGTTTTTGGAGTAAATGGCGATAGAAACGAAGAATTTAGAAGGCTCACAGGCAATATTTGTGCCAAAAATGACGTCTTTGTAGTGGCAACTACAGATGATAACAAATTCGATACTTTTGAAAATATCACCAATGATTTGATTAAAGGCATAGAGGAATTTGATGGAGACTATAAGAGAATCGAAAATCGTAAAGAAGCAATCAAATGGGCCATAAGTCAAGCTAATGAGGGCGATTATATTGTCATGCTTGGTAAGGGCGAGGAGAGATTCTTAAAACACCACGGCAATGAGAAAACTTATTATAATGAATATGAAACAGTTCTTGAGGCTATAAAAGAGCAATGAGAATTCTCGTAATAGGAGCTGGTGTGTCTGCCTTGTTTTTTGCATCTTTTATGGATGGTGGAGACATTACAGTTATTGAAAAAAATGAATTTGCTGGCAGAAAACTTCTGGCAACTGGAAATGGCCGCTGCAATTTTACAAATCTTAACCAAGGCAAGGAATTTTTTAAGTCAAATAATCCAGGCTTTGTGGATTATGCTATAAATACTTTTGATTCTAATAAGCTTATAGGCTACTTTAATGAAATAGGCATAGCTACTACTCACCTGCCATCAGGTAGGTGCTATCCTCTCACCATGTCAAGCAAGACTGTGAGGGATAGCCTGTTTCTTAAGGCAAAAGAAAATGCAGAATTTGTCTTTAACCAAGAAGTGATAGCAATTGATTTTGATAAAAAACAAGTAAAAACCAAGGATAAGTCATATACTTACGACAAGCTAGTAATATCTACTGGTGGCAAAACTTTGAAAAACTCGGGATCTGATGGCAAGATTTTTGATCTCATAAAAGATAGGGTTAAGGTCACTCCTATGACCTATGGTATTACAAATTTTGAGACAAAAGAAAAATTTTCAAAAAAAGCCAAGGGTACAAAGATTACTGGAAAAGCAAGTTTATTAGTCGATGGAAAGTATATTAAATCATCTGTTGACGACATTATTTTCCAAAATTATGGCCTCACAGGAACGGCAATTCTAGATATTTCCAATGAATTATCCATTAGTCTAAAAAATAATTCCAAAATCCAAATAGAAATTGACTTTTTCCCAGGGTCAACTAAGGAAGAATTTACTTTTTATCTGAGAAATATTGCAAAAAAATTCCCAGCTAGGACCATAAAAGAGATTTTAATCGGTATAATAAATGAGAAACTAATTGATGATATCTTAAAAGTGGCTAGAGTTAGCCCTGATAAAAAAGCAAATAACTTAAATGACAAGGATTTTGAAATGCTTAGCAAAACTTTGAAATCCTTGAGATTTAACATAACAGATATACACGATAGGGTAAACGCCCAGGTGACCATAGGTGGGGTAGATACAAGATACATCGACCCTAAAACTATGGCTGATGAAAAATACAAGGATGTTTTTTTCATAGGCGAATGCCTAGATGTGGCTGGAGATTGCGGTGGCTACAATATATGGTGGGCTGCTGCATCTGCTTTTGTATCATCAAAGTTTTTAAGGAGTTTGAATGTTTAAAATAAGTAGAAATTTAAATGAAATGAAATACAATGGCGAATCTATAAGGCTTGCTGTAATGGGAGCAGGCAAGATGGGAACATCTTTAATCTCCCAACTAGGAAATATGGATGCCATGGAAGTAAAACTAGTAATCGACAGAACCCCACAAAAGGCTATAGATGCCCTTGTAAGAAGTGGAGTTGCTGAAGATAAAATTATTTATACTGATGATTATAACGAAGGTTATGAAATTCTAGAAAAGGGTTATGTTTGTGTGTCTACAAACTACAGACTTTCCTATAAGCTTATGCAAATAAATGCTGTAGTTGACTGTACAGGCAATCCATCATTTGGGGCTGTTATTGCAAGAAAAACTATCCAATACCACAAGCATATGATTTCCTTTAATGTGGAATGTGAAGCAACAGTTGGACCAGTATTGCACGATATGGCCAAAAAAGCTGGAGTAGTCTACACTGGCATCCTTGGAGATGAGCCAGGAGCCATCATAGACCTTTGCGAGCAAGCCTTTGGTATGGGTCTAGATGTCTTAGTTGCAGCAAAAGGTAAAAACAACAGACTTGATGAGTATGTCACACCTGATCAAGTAAGAGATGAAGCAAGAGAAAAAAGTCTAAACCCAAAGATGCTCACTTCTTTTATAGATGGAACAAATACTATGATTGAGCTAAATAGTGTATGCAATGCCCTTGGATTTATGCCGGATACCTTCGGCTGCCATGGTATAGAGACAAGCCCTGAGAACGCTGTAGAAGACTTTAAATTAAAATCTGATGGTGGAATCCTTGATAATTACAAGGTAGTGGAATTTTCAAAAGGAATGGCGCCAGGAGTCTTTATTATAGTTACAAGTGACAAGGAAGATGTGAGAGATTTGATGAAATTCTTAGGCTTTGGAGATGGTCCAAACTATCTAATGTATAGACCATATCACCTAACAAGTCTTGAAGCACCAATCACTATCTACAAGGCAGTAGTTGAAAATGAACCTACAATTGCTCCAATCCAAGGACAAGTGGCAGATACAGTCACCGTTGCCAAAAGAGACATCAAAAAGGGTGAAACCCTAGATGGTATAGGCAGCGAAAAGGTATTTGGTAAACTAACAAGCCATACCAGATCTATGGAAGAAGACCTATTGCCAATAGGACTTATAACTCCAAAAACAGTGGCAAAAGTCGATATCCCAAAAGATAGCCTAATAGATATGACTATGGTAGAATTAGACGAAAGAGCTACTATAACAAGATTACGTCGTAGACAAAACTCAATGAAACTCTAGGAGAGGTAATGGACAAATTTGAAATTTATTCAAAAATTTTAGAAAGGAATGTAACTTACAATTTTCTAGAAAATCCAGATTCCAATATATACATTTATTTCTTTGATGGACAAAACCTATTTGACCTAGAAGAATGCTATATGGATGCGACCTTTGAATTCAAAGAAGCCCTAGACAAAGCTAAGATTAATGCAAATGTAGTAGGTATATATGCTCCATACGATTCAAATAGGACAAATGAGTACACCCCATACACTGAGGGAGACCCAGAAGCTGACTACTTTGACGATGATTTTACCTATAGACCTCTTGGAAAAGAAACCGGGGAATTTATAGTAAAAGAACTCATCCCAAATGTAGAAAAAGATAAGAAAGATATAATAAGACTAATAGGTGGAGCATCATTAGGAGGACTAATGAGCCTATATATGGGAGCAAAATACCCTAAGACTTTCAAAAAAGTACTAGCAATGAGCTCACACTTTAACATCAACCTAGTAGAATCTGGCCAAATCTTAAATGCCTATGATGGCAAAAACAAACAAAAAGTCTATATAGACGTAGGAGATAATGAATACCCAGAAGACCCAGTTCTATCCAGGTCATATGTCGATTTAAACAAGATGGCCTATGGAGTCGTGAAAGATAAGCTAGAAAGCAAATTTATCTACGCCAAAGGTGCAACGCACCACGAAAGAGACTGGGCAGAAAGAATGCCGGAGGCTTTAGCTTATTTGCTAAATTAAGTTAGCATAAATTTTATGGAAAAATTTTATATATAAAAACTAGCGCCCTATAAGGGTGCTTTTTTGAATAAATAGATTTTTATATGAACTTTTTATAGTATTAATTAGCCTAACTACTTATATTGTCCAGGCGCATTTGTCATCCTCAAGGGAGCGAAAGCGACCGAAGGATCCTTACAAAGAAATCAAAAAGAAAATATTTTACTTTACTTTTAACTAAACAATGTCTTTTATTTAATTATTTTTTAGGGCTGTACCTTCGTACCTCGGTGGATGTAAATGCTAAAATAAGAATGTACAAAAGTGGTCAAATAAAAATGTACAAATAAAAACTTAATTGGATAATACATTTAATAAAATAATCAGGAGAATATATGTATTACCAATTAGAACTAAAAGATTCAAAATATTTTGAAATAAAGAATCTAAATGACTTAAATAAATTAAAAGTTTTTGAGGAGGTGTTAAATATTAAAGTCAATTTTTCAGAAATAGCAAAAGATTTAGGTGTTGATAGAAGAACTGTAAAGAAATACTATGATGGATACAATAAACCTAATACTAAGGAGAAGGCGAGTAAGATCGATCCTTTTATCCCCTTAATTAGGGAGCTTTTATGTGATTCTAGTATACAGAAGTTTCACTACAAAACTAACTTGTATCAATACTTAGTTGATAATTATGGTTTAGATGTTGCATCATCCACATTTAGACATTTCATAAAAAATCATGAGGAGTTTAATCAATATTTCGTTAAGTCTAATAAAATTAGTTCTAGTGTCAGGTGTATGAGATATGAAACTGCCCCAGGAGAGCAAGCACAGGTAGACTGGAAAGAAGATTTTACCTTTTTAACTACAGATATAGGTTATGTTAGCTTAAATATCTTTGTCTTTATCCTAGGATACTCTAGATACTCTATCTACTATGCAAGCTTAGATAAAAGACAATCAACCATATTTTCCTTTCTAAGTAATGCTTTTGAAAAATTAGGAGGAGTGCCCAGTGTAATAGTTACAGACAATCTAAAGACTGTTATGGATAAAGCAAGAAGTGAATATTACAAAGGTGAAATTAATTCTAAGTTTTATGAATTTGCTAAAGATTATGGATTTAAGGTTCAACCTTGTATAGTTAAAAGACCACGAACAAAAGGTAAAGTTGAAAGCCAAATGAAAATATTAGATGAGTTAGATGCTTATCAAGGAAAGCTATCATACAAAGAACTGATAGATAAGGTTGGAAAGATAAATTTAAGAAAGAATATGA
Organism: Anaerococcus urinomassiliensis; assembly: GCF_900128425.1. NCBI lineage: Bacteria > Bacillati > Bacillota > Tissierellia > Tissierellales > Peptoniphilaceae > Anaerococcus > Anaerococcus urinomassiliensis. The sequence goes on along the minus strand of NZ_LT635782.1, from coordinate 1,274,393 downwards.
GTATCCACCAAGGAACATCTAAAACTCCGATATCCTTGTTAGAAAAAGATAAAGGCTCCTTAAAAGCTCTTCCATCTAAAGAGATTAGGAGCCGATATCAAAACCATCAAAGCATTGTCAAAGTTAACGAATCTTCGATGATATCATACAAATCTAACCAATATTCTCTACCAACTGAATACATCGGAAAGACCGTAACACTACAAGTAGAAGACAACTACTTGTACCTGTATGATACCACACAATTAATAGTTAAGCATAAAATTACCAATAAAAAGCTAAACTATCTTAAAGAACATTATCAAGAAATAACTAAAAAGACAATGCCCTACAAAGATGAAGTAGACATAAAAAAATTCTCAAAAGAAAACTTAAAAAAGATAGGAGCCTTGTTTGACAATTAAAGAAACCAGCAATTACCTAAGATTAAAAGAAAATTTAGAATACTTAAAATTAAAACAATTCATCTTACACATAGATGATCAAATAGCTGATAGAAATACATCTTTAGTAGAATCCTTGTTAAAATTAACGGATTATGAAGTAGATACAAAAAGAATAAACGCAGCCAATCAGATGGTAAAAACAGCAGCATTTCCTTCTTTAAAAGACATATCAACTTTTGATTTCTCCTTTCAACCTAGCATTAATGAAAGACAAATTAAAGATTTATGTCAATTAGGGTTTCTAGAAAACAATGAAAATATAGTATTTCTAGGATCGAGTGGAGTAGGCAAAACTCATTTATCAATATCAATAGGTATAGAAGCGGCAAGACAAAGATATTCAACATATTTTATCAAATGTGCAAATCTACTAGAAAATCTAAAGAAAGCTCAAGATGAAAATAGGTTAGAAGCAAGACTAAAGCATTACACCTCTTACAAGCTTTTGATAATAGATGAATTAGGCTATCTGCCTATTAGTGAAGGAGATGAACGACTACTATTTCAACTAATAGACAGAAGATATGAGAAGAAATCAACAATAGTTTCAACTAATATTAATTTTTCAGATTGGGAAAGTATATTTTATGATACAAGAATAGCTAACGCTATACTTGATAGAATTCTTCATCATTGCACTGTTATTCAGATTGTAGGTGATTCCTATAGGCTAAAGGATATTGTTAACAAGGAGTAAATTGTACATTCATATTTAGCCAAAAATGTACATTTTTATATTGACATTTACAGGTGGATAGGAATTAGGGGTAATTAGCCCGTCCGGCTGACAGAGGACAGACTCCTTTTTCCTACGGAAACTCGCTTTTTGCAAAGCTCCTTCGTGCTACCGCACTGAGTTTCCGGGTTAAAAATTAGCCGTCCGCTACATCTAGGACCCGAAATCAACGGTTGTTTAACTCCCCCGATCCCCCTATACCTTCTACTACGAAACCCCGCTTCGAACGAAGCTCTTTCGTGCTACCGCACTATGTTTTCGGGATAAATGACCGAAATCAACGGTCATTTATCTCCCACCGCCACTGCGTGGTGCACAGAGTAGTAGTAGAAGTTCTCTTCGAGAATTCTTTTGTTCTAACTGTTAATTCATTACTTGCTGCACTATAGAGTATAAGTGTTTTTAAGCTTAGAGGAGGAAAAAATTGGTGTTTTAAAATCTCATAATTTCGTACAAAAAATCGCACTGTTTGAGCGTAGCGAGTTTGCGATTTTTAGAAATTTGAGATTGATAAAACCCTATTTTTGGTGTTTATAATATACTCCGCCCCACGCGAGTGGCCGTTTCGAGGGGGAAGCAGAAAAGGGGGGTTAAGGGGGAAAACCGGTTGGGGAGAATCGGAACTCCCCTGGGTTTTCCCCCTTAGAACGAAGGTATATCTAAAACTAATGAAAATATAAAAGATATCAATAGACATAAAAAAAAGCTTATTTATATTTTAAGGTTATGCCCCTGTACAAATGGGGTAGGGTCGAGGGGTAGCAATTGACAGTCCGGACGGGCTAATCGCCCCTACCGCCCTGCGCCCCGGTGTCGAAGTGTAGACCTTAAATAATAATAAAATATAAGACATTTATTTCTTACATAATGAAAATATGATAAGGAAAAATACTTTCCCTTTTTTTAAAAAAGATACTACTATAAGTCCTAAAAGAATGTCTCTTTATTATGACAAAAAGATTTTCGATTATTTTCTAAAAATAATCAACAAAAAACCAGGCTTGTAGCCTGGCAAATTTTTCTAAATTTCTATTTAAAAACTTCATCTAATTTAGTTTCTTCTAGTTCTTTACCAAAGAATACCACATCTTTCACATCGTTTTGATACTTGATGTCTCCCCATAGGATTCCGCCTACGTATTGGTTTTCTTTTTTGAATAGTTTGTAGATGTTTCCGTCTTTTTCTGCTTTGATTTCTTCAATTCCTTCACCCGAACTCATTCCTGCTGAGAAGATTTTTGTATCTCCTATCATTAGTGTTGAGAATGGCTTTGGTTTTTGGTAGTGTTCGTCAGATCCTGTCATATTGTGACCAGCTATTCTTCCCATTTCTTGGCTGCTGGTCCATAGGCCTATTGTGAAATCTCCTATTTGTGCACAGTCACCTGCTGCAAATACATTTTCTTTTTTGCTTTGTAGGTTATCATCAACTACTATGCCACGGTCTACTTCAAGGCCTGATGCCTTGGCTAAGTCTATATTGGACCTTACGCCTGCTTGGATCATAATTGCATCTGCTGGGATTTCCTCGCCATCAGAGAGTTTAACTCCTCTAACCTTGCCATCTTCAACTAGAATTTCTTCTGTGAATTTGCCTGTATAGGTTTTGATTCCCATTTCATTTAGGTTTTCTTCTAATTTTTCTGACAATTCTTTATCTAGTTGACGAGATAATAGGTAGTCAAAGCTTTCTATAACTGTTACTTTTTTGCCTAGTAGGAGGGCAGAGTAAGCTGCTTCAAGTCCTAAGATTCCACCACCTATTACAAGAACTTCATCTTTGTCTTCTACATATGCTTTGAAGTTCATCAAGTCATCTATAGTTCTTATGGCAAAGACTCCTTGGCTTTCAACATTTTTGATTGGTGGGACAAATGGTCTTGCTCCTGTTGCAAGTAGAACTTTGCCGTATTCTATCTTATCACCTGTTGATAGGTGAGCGATGTTATTGTCAAGATCAAGTTTTTCTACAGCTGTTTCAAGTTTTTCTTTAATATGTCTTTCGCTGTACCAAGGTTGTTTCTTTACATATATGTCATCTTCATTGAATTCTTTTGAAATCAAATCAGATAGTCTAGTTCTCCAGTATGTGCTTGGTTTTTCTGCTGATACTATTAGAATACTAGCGTCAGAATCCTTTTTTCTAATCTCTTCTGTTGCAGATAAGCCTGCAATACCGTTTCCAATAATCAAATAATCGTACATTTTTACCTCTTTTAAAATAATTCTTTACTTAATTACCATTATACATGATTCATACCCTTTTTTGAAGAAAAGTAGTGATTTCATAATGGTATAATATTTTTATGAGGATAGCGACATTTAACGATTTAGATAAAATATACCAAATAATAGAAAAAGCAAAAAATTCACTAAGAAATGATGGCGTGGACCAATGGCAAAAAGGTAGCCCTGATAGAGGACTTTTGGCTCGCCAAATATCACGAAATAGAGCTTATGTCTACGAAAAAGATGAGCAAATAATAGCTTATGCATATCTATCAGAAGACTATGAACCTACTTACGCTAGTGTAAGAAATATGATGAAAGGGGAAAATTCTATAACAGTTCATACCTTTTGCCTTGATAGTGATTTTACTAAGCAGGGGATTGCTAGCAAATTTTTTAGCGAAATAATCGATTTTGCAAGAGATGAAAATAGGGATGCAATAGAAATTGACACCCATGAGGAAAATTTCAGGATGAAAGGACTCATAGAAAAGATGGGATTTTCTTACCTTGGCATAATATATGTCAATGATAATGGAACTCCAATGCCAAGAGTCGCCTATGAGCTGTTATTATGCTAAATGATAGTCAGAAAAAAGTAATCTGTGATAGCAATTATCCTGCAGCAGTCATAGCTGGACCTGGTACAGGTAAGACCTTTACTATAGTAAAAAAAGTCACAGACCTTGTCAAAAACCACGACCTTGCACCAAATAGAATATTGATTACAACTTTTACAAAAAAAGCTGCAGCTGAACTTAATGTAAGGATTCTTAGTGAGTTCAAAAAAGAGGGGATAAAAACTGACCTTGATGACCTAAAAATAGGCAACTTCCACTCCCTAGCCAATATTTTTATAGAGAAATATAAGAAACTTGATGATGATTTTTTTCCATCAATGGTTATAGACCAGGATTTGGAAGGTTATATACTAGAAAAAAACCTTCATATTTTTAAGGAAATTGATGATTTTGAAGAGTATATCAAATATGGAGAAGTTTATAAGATTCAGGAAATTTTTGAATCCATTACCAACAATCTAATAGACCTTGATCTATTAAAGACTTCAAAAGATCCGATAGATAGGCTTTCTTTTGAAATCTATATGACCCATTTAAACCTACTAAAGTCAATGAAATTAATGAATTTTCAGATGATTTTAAAAAAGTTCTACGACTTGTTATCAGATGAGGTCATGGGAGATGAGATTAGAAATTCCATAGATTTTGTAATAATTGATGAATATCAAGATACAAATCTTATCCAACAAGAAATCGCCTTTAAGCTATTAAAGGATAAGAATATTATTGTTTTTGGTGATGATGACCAGTCGCTTTATAGCTTTAGGGGAGCAGATCCCAAGAATCTATTAGAATTTGACCAGGTTTGCAAGGATAAGCTTGGAAAATCTGCAAGCATCTACAAACTAGATATAAACTATAGGTCAAACCAAACTATCATAGATACTAGTCAAAAGTGGCTAAATAATTATTTTGGATCAAATAAGTCAAAGAAACTAAAATCCATAGACCAAGATAAGAATCCCAACTCACTTGTAAGGGCAAGGGCCAATAATAAAGAAAATTTGCTTAAGATAATAAAAATTTTAAATGAGAAGATAAATTTTGGGCAAATTGCTTTCTTGTTCCCAACCCTAAATTCTGACTACCCAAAGCAGTTGGAAGCATTTTTTAAGGATGCGGGGATTAAGGTTATAAACTGGTCTTCTAGCAAATTTTTCTATAGGAGAGAAATCAAAATCCTAGTTTATATACTTGCTAGCATATATTCATCATATCCGTCCAATTTATCCTATAATGACTACCTGTCCTATGAAGAAAAGCAAAAGTATTTTTTTAGGTCCTACTTGGCAAAATTATTTGACGATCAGTCTTTTAAGTCAGTAGAAATGGACGAATTTATAAGGTATTTTAGAAATAATAACCCAACTTCTATAAGTGAGATAGTATATAAGTCCTTTTCTTTGCCGATCTTTGAGGATATTTTGGACAAAGAACTAGGAGAAATCAATAGCGATAGGGCTATGAAAAACATAGGCAAATTTACTAAAATAGTTGCCGATTATGAAGATATATTCAAAAATTCTTCTGGCCTAGAATTCATCCACGGCTACCTGTATTATTTTTTCAAAAAAAATTCTATAAAAGAATTTGATGATAGTACACCAGACTACGATGCAATTAACTTTATGACCATCCACAATGCCAAGGGTTTGGAATTTGATACTGTATTTGTCTCTGGACTCAATGATTATCCTAGGGTAAATAAGAAGAAGTTATTAGAAAAATACGATTACGCAAGGGCTGATAAGGATTCTGCTGAGAAAGACTTTTATAGAAAATACTACACAGCCTTTACTAGGGCAAAAAATCTTTTGGTAATACTGGATAATTCTAGGGATCAAAGATTAGTAGACTTTGCAAAAACTTGCGACAATGCATCCGAGCTATCGACTATAGATTTTCAAAAAATCAATGTAGAAATCCCAAAACCAATCTTATCATTTACTACAGACATAGAAGTTTATGAATCTTGTCCACTTAAGTACAAGTTTATAAGGAAATTAAATTACAAATTACCAAAATCCCAAAGTCTAATCCTAGGGACGAATATTCACGCCTTAGCCGAATATATAGGCCTTCATAAGGACATAAATGAGCATAAGCTAAATGAGATTTTAGCTACAAATAAAGCTTACACAGAAGCTATTGATAATTTTCGCAAGAAAAACTTTGACCTAAGCTTAAGTGAGGTCAATTACAAGGCTGACAGAGATTTCTATATACTCCAGGGAAATATCGACCTAATCCTAGCTGATGGGTCTATAATGGACCTTAAAACTGGGTCATATGATGAAGAGACCTTGGAAAAATACAAGAAACAATTGATAACATATAAGTATCTTTGCGAATTTAATGACCACTATCCAAATAAGCTCTACTTATATTTCATAGAAAAAGACCAGGTCATAGAAGTTAAGCAAACAGATTTTTCTATAGATAAAATTGACCAGATAGCAAAAAATATTGTTCAAGAAAAAATTTATAAAAAAACTAATAAGAGGGTAGAATGTAAGTATTGTCCTATGAAATATTACTGTCACAGATATTGATAATGGCCTACTGTGCAATACAATATAGTTAGGTGATAATATGATTGAATCTCAAATGTTAAAAGGTGTAATCGAGGGTGTAATCCTCCACATCATAAAAAATAACGAAACTTACGGCTATGAAATTGTAGAAGAACTCAAAAGAAGTGGTTTTTATACCATGACTGAGGGAACTGTCTATCCAATCCTACAAAGAATGACCAAAAAGGGGTATATTCTAGCATCATACAAAAAATCAGAGATTGGACCAAGGCGTAAGTATTACTATATCAGCAAAAATGGTGAAAAGTACTTGGCAAATTTTTACCAATCATTTAACGAGCTAAATCAAGCTGTAGAAAATGTCATAGATAGGGGAAATAAATGAGAGTAGATAAGATGATAGGAAATGCTAATCTTGACACTAGGAGAAATATCAAGAGAAATGCCAAAAAAGGTGGCCTAGTAATAAATGGTGAACTTGTAAAAGACACATCTACCCAAGTTGATCCAAATGTCGATGAAGTTTTTTACATGGGTGAGTATGTAGATTATTTCGAAAATATTTATATAATGATGAACAAACCCGCTGGATACTTGTCTGCGACAATTGATGAAGATCCAACTGTCATAGACTTATTAGATCCATTTTACCAAAATCTAGACCTATCCATAGCAGGCCGTCTTGATAAGGATACAAGAGGGCTTTTGCTAATCTCTACAGATGGCAAATTCGTCCACAAGGTAACTAGCCCAAACTCAAATATAGAAAAAACTTACCTTGTTGAAACAAGAGATAGTATAGATGAATCTTTTATAGAAAAATTTAAAGTCGGTGTAGAAATCAAAGAAGAATCATACATTGCAAGGCCTGCCAAACTTCAGATAATTGACGATAAAAAGGCTATAGTTAAAGTTACAGAGGGCAAATTTCACCTTGTAAAAAGGCTATTTTCTAATCTTGGCAATGAAGTTGTTGCCCTAAAGAGAACTGCAATTGGAGATCTAAGCCTAGATCCACATTTACAAGAAGGCTCATACAGAGAATTAACTGAAGAAGAATTAGATTTATTTATTGACTAAAATATTTTATAATAATAAAATATAGAGTCTTAGGAGGATAGCTTGTACAAAAATTATATAAAAAAATTATTGGACTTTGTGCTAAGCTTTCTTTTGCTCATAATCCTAAGTCCACTATTTTTAATAATAGGAATAATATCTAAAATAGAAGAGCCCAAGGGTACAATTTTCTTTAAGCAAGAAAGGGCAGGAGTTGATAATAAGCCATTTATGTGCTACAAATTTAGGTCTATGAGTATGGATGCACCCCAGAATGCATCTACCTGGGAGCTAGAAAATCCAGATTCCTTTATTACTCCTCTGGGCAAATTCTTGAGAAAAACTTCCATAGATGAACTTCCACAGCTTATTAATATTGTAAAGGGAGATATGAGTTTTGTAGGTCCTAGACCAGTTATATTAAAGGAAAGAGAACTCTTAGACCTTAGAGCAGCAAATGGTTCTGCCAAGGCCAAGCCAGGTATTACTGGTCTATCACAAATATCAGGCAGAGATAACCTAGATCCAGCTACTAAGGCACACACTGATTCTATCTATGCCAATGATATTACTTTTATAAATGACCTTAAGATTTTCCTTAAAACCATACCAAAAGTTTTCAAAGCTGAAGGGGTTAGGGAAGGAAAGCAAAATTTTTAAAAAAATCAAGGAAAAGATTTGCAAAACTTTATAATTTGTGATAAAGTTTAAGTATAATAATATAAGTGATGAGAACGAGCCGATGATTAAGTTACGGGCTCGTTTTGTCTTTTATTAGGGGGGATTATGAACACTTCTAGTGTTTTTGAACAACTTTATAGCAATCCTGTCATCATGGCAGTTAAAAACAACAGAGACTTGGAAAAGTGTCTGGAAAACGAAAACACTGTAGTTTTTGTCCTTTATGGCAATATTGATACTATTCCTATAATAGTAGATAAGCTAAAGGCCAAAAATAAGACTGTAATCGTTCATGAAGACCTCATTGAAGGATTATCAAGTTCTTATTATGCGGCAAGTTTCATAAAAAAATACACCAAAGCTGATGGCATAATCACTACCAAGCCATCAAATGCATCTTATGCAAGAAAGATGGGACTTTTCACAGTACTAAGATTTTTTGTATTTGACTCAATGGGATATGAAAATATGAAACAAACCATAAAGGATGCAAATTGCGATGTGATCGAAATGCTACCTGGCATAATGCCTAACCTTATAAAAGACATCAAAAAAAGAACCAATATACCAGTAGTTGCAGGAGGGCTTATAACTACTAAAGAAGAAGTTATGGCAGCCTTAAACTCAGATGCTATTGCAATCTCATCATCAAATTATAGTGTTTGGCAAATGTAAGGAGGAATTTATTATGAGTAAGTACATTATGGCCTTAGACGCAGGAACAACAAGCAATAGAGCGATAATTTTTAACAAACAAGGTGAAATCATATCTGTTGCACAAAAAGAATTCACCCAACACTTTCCAAAACCAGGCTGGGTAGAACACGATGCAACAGAAATTTGGTCAACTCAACTAGGAGTTTGTACTGAAGCTATAGCAAAGAAAAATATCGACCCATCTGAAATAGCTGCAATCGGTATTACCAACCAACGTGAAACTACCATAGTTTGGGATAAAGAAACAGGCGAACCTGTTTATAATGCAATCGTTTGGCAATGTCGTCGTACAGCAGATATGGCTGACCAACTCGTAAAAGATGGCTATGGCAAGATGATCAAAGAAAAAACTGGTCTAGTAGTTGACCCATACTTCTCAGCTACAAAGATTAGATGGATTCTAGATCACATTGAAAACGGCCAACAAAGAGCTGAAAACGGAGAACTACTATTTGGTACAGTTGATACATGGTTAGTATATAACTTAACTCGTGGTAAAGTACACGTTACAGACTACACAAACGCATCAAGAACAATGCTTTATAACATCAAGGAGCTCAAATGGGATGATGAGCTTTGTGAAATGCTAAATATTCCTAAATGTATGCTACCAGAAGTAAAACCATCTTCTTGTGTTTATGGGGAAACTAACGAAAAATTATTTGGTGCACCAATAAAAATCGCAGGTATGGCAGGAGACCAACAAGCTGCATTGTTTGGACAAACTTGCTTTAACCCTGGAGATGCAAAAAATACTTACGGAACAGGTGCTTTCTTACTAATGAATACAGGCGAAGAAGCAGTAGAATCTCAAAATGGTCTACTAACAACTATAGCTTGGGGACTTGAAGAAGGAAAAGTAAACTACGCTCTAGAAGGTTCTATCTTCGTTGCAGGCTCTGCTATCCAATGGTTAAGAGATGAACTAAGAATCGTAGATGCTTCTGATGATACAGAATATATGGCAACAAAAGTTGACGATACGGACGGCTGCTACGTAGTTCCAGCATTTACAGGTCTAGGTGCTCCATACTGGGATCCATATGCACGTGGAACAATAGTAGGTATCACCCGTGGTACAAGCAAATATCATATTGTAAGAGCTACACTAGAATCTCTAGCTTATCTAACAAATGACGTTCTTGCAGCAATGTCAATTGACTCAGGCAAAGAGCTTCAAGAACTAAAAGTTGATGGTGGAGCAAGTGCAAACAACTTCTTGATGCAATTCCAAGCTGATATGATCCAAACAAAAGTAGAAAGACCAGCTACACTTGAAACAACAGCACTTGGAGCAGCATATCTTGCTGGCCTTGCAGTAGGCTACTTCAAAAACCAAGAAGAAATCATCCAAAATCGTCTAGTTGATCGTGAATTCACACCACAAATCTCAAAAGAAGAAAGAGACAAAAAAGACTACAACTGGCAAAAGGCAATTTCAAGATCAGTTGACTGGGCAAAAGATTTAAAGTAAATATAAACTGAGAAAGAGCTACTGAATATTATAGGGTGCTCTTTGACTAAAAAGGGCCAGCTATGGTCCTTTTTTCATTACATATAAGGAGAAAATATGAGAGATGTAGTAATAGTTGGTGCAGGTGTAACAGGAACATCTGTAGCATATAATTTATCCAAATTTAAGGGTGACTTTCTAGTAGTAGAAAAACACTCTGATGTTTGCGAAGAAACAAGTAAAGCAAACTCTGCCATCTGCCACGGTGGTTACGATGCAGAACCTGGCAGTATGAAAGCAAAAATGAATGTAGAAGGTAACCACATGATGAGAGAGATAGCAGATGAGTTGTCTTTTCCATATAAACAAATAGGCACATTGGTATTATGCCATGACGAAAAAGACTTCCCAAAACTCCAAAAGCTATACGATCAAGGTATAGAAAATGGCGTTTCTGGCATGGAAATAATCTACAATGAACAAATCCTAGAGATGGAACCTCATGTAGAAAAAGACGTATACGCAGCTTTATACAGCAAAGAAGCTGGTATAGTAGATCCATTTTTGATGAATGTAGCTTATGCAGAAGGCTCCAATCTAAATGGTGTAGAATACAAACTAAATACAGAAATAGTAGAAATAAAAGAAGCTGATGACCACTACATATTAAAAACAAAAGATGGTGAAGAAATAGAAACAAAGGCTGTTGTAAACGCAGCAGGCCTATATTCAGATGCCATCCACGATATGATTATGGATGATAAGAAATTTGAAATCAGAGCTCGTCGTGGAGAATATTTGCTCCTAGATAAGGCTACAGCAGGTTATGTAAACCACGTACTATTCAACTTGCCAACAGAAAAAGGTAAGGGAATTTTAGTAACACCTACCGTAGATGAAAATACCCTTATAGGTCCAACAAGTGACTTTATAGATGACAAGTCTGACCTAGTTACAACAAGAAAAGCTATAGAAGAAGTAATAGATAAGGTAAATGATACAGTTGACAATGTACCAGTTCGTCAAGTGATCACATCATTTTCTGGTAACAGAGCCCATGAAAGTAGTGGAGACTTCATCCTACAAGAGACCAAAAAAGGATTCTTTGATTGCGTAGGTATCGAATCACCAGGACTCACATCAGCGCCAGCCATAGGCAAATACATGGCGGGCTTGGTAAAAGACTCTCTAGAACTTGCAGAAAATCCTGACTTTAAAGCTGGCAGAAATCCTATACCAAAAACAAGTGAAATGACTGCTGAAGAACACAATGAACTTATAAAGAAAAATCCAAAATACGGAAAGATTATCTGTAGATGTGAGAAAGTCACAGAAGGTGAAATCCTAGATGCAATCCATGCACCAGTAGGAGCAAGGACAGTAGACGGTATCAAGAGACGTTGCCGCGCCACAGCAGGTAGATGCCAAGGTGGATTCTGTCTTCCATCTATAATTGAAATCTTATCCCGTGAACTAGGAGTGGATCAAGAAGAGATTACCAAAAAAGGCAACAAATCCATATACATTGAAAAGAGAGTTAAGTAAGGAGAAATAAATGCACGATTATGATTTAGTAATAATAGGTGGGGGTCCTGCAGGACTTTCTGCCGCTGTAAAAGCCTATGATGAGGGAATCAAAAATATCCTAGTCGTAGAACGTGACAACAAATTAGGTGGTATCTTAAACCAATGTATCCACAATGGATTTGGCCTACAAAGATTTAAGGAAGAGCTTACAGGTCCAGAATACGCTCATAGATTCATCAAAGAAGCGAGAGAACGTGACATAGATATAATGCTTAATACCATAGTAATGGATATGCATGAAGACAAAACACTTCTACTAATGAATGAAGAACGTGGTATGTTTGAGATAAAGCCAAAGGCAATAATCCTAGCTATGGGTTGTAGGGAACGTCCAAGAGGAGCCCTAAACACTCCAGGAAGCAGACCAGCAGGTGTTTATAGTGCAGGTACAGCTCAAAAACTAGTAAACCTAGAAGGCTATATGCCAGGAAAGAAGGTAGTAATACTTGGATCAGGCGATATAGGTCTTATCATGGCTCGTCGTATGACCCTAGAAGGAGCTAAGGTTGAATGTGTAGCAGAACTTATGCCATTTTCAGGCGGTCTAAAAAGAAACATAGTTCAATGCTTGCACGACTTTGATATACCACTTTACTACTCAACAACTATCTCTGGCATCAAGGGAACTGATAGGGTAGAGGGAGTGTATTTATCAAAGGTTGACGAAAACTTAAGAATCATCGAAGGAACAGAAAAATTCATCGAATGTGATACAGTCTTACTATCTGTAGGACTACTCCCAGAAAATGAACTTACCAAAGAAGCAAATATTAAGCTTGACCCAAAAACAAAGGGAGCTTATGTATCTGATAAACTAATGACAAGTGTAGATGGTATATTTGCAGCAGGTAACGTACTCCATGTTCACGATTTAGTAGACTTCGTATCAGAAGAAAGCGAACAAGCAGCAGTAAATGCAGCAAACTATATCAAGGGTGAATTTACCCAAACAAGCGATAAAACAATAGAAATGGTAGCTGGAGATGGAGTATCTTACACACTTCCGCAATACCTAGACTATGAAAATATGGACGATTCTATCATAGTAAAATTTAGGGTAAACAATGTTTATCCATCAAGAAAAATCGCTGTTTATACTGATGATAAGTGCATCATAGAACGCAAAAAAAGAGTATTAGCTCCAGGTGAAATGGAACTATTAAGACTTAAAAAAGATGACATAGATCCAGATACAAAGAAAGTCACAATACAATTGGAGGAAGTATGAAAAAGCAATTCACATGTATAAACTGTCCTTTGGGTTGCCAAGTTGTAGTAACCATGGACGGCGAAGAGATTACAAATATAGAAGGTAACAACTGTAAACGTGGAGAAATCTATGTAAGAGATGAGATCAAAGATCCAAAGAGAATGGTATGCTCAACAGTTAAAATAAGCGGAAATGATGCCTATAGCGTTCCAGTAAAAACAGAAACAGCTATTCCAAAAGGACTTATCTTTGAATGCATGGAAAAGATCAACCAAGCAGAAATCAAAGCACCAGTTCATATAGGTGATGTCGTTATAGAAAATCTCCTAGACACAGGAGTAAATGTAATAGCAACTGACGAAAGATTGTAACAAATATAAAAGATCCGCTCAAATTTGAGTGGATCTTTTCCTTGTTTATTTATTTAAAACATATTTTTCTATAGCTTCGCCAACAGCTCCCTCTTCATTGGTCGCATCTGTCACATATGTTGCTACATCTTTAACTTGAAGATGGGCATTTGCCACAGCAACTGATGTACCTGCTACCTCTAACATAGCTACATCATTGTAATTATCGCCAATAGTTAGAGCCTCGCTTATATCAAAACCGTAGTGGTCGCAGACTTTCTTAAGGGCTATACCCTTGTCCACGCCCTTGGCATTTATCTCCATAAACATATTAGAAGAATAGGCTATCTCGACATCGTAGTTGGTAATAGCTGCTATATCTACTTCTAGTGAGTGCAAGAAGTCTATATTTGAATCTTTAATCAAGGCCTTAAGTATGAGCTCATCTTCCAAGAAATCAATATTTCCGTCCTTGATTTCTATAACCTTGCTATCGTTGGTGTATATATGATTTCTTTCAATAGGGTCAAGATTTATAGCGTATTTCTTATCTAGAGTATAGATGTAGGCCTGCAGATTGTTATCTTTGCAATAATCAAATACAGCCTTTGCATATTTAAACTCAAGTGGAAGTGATGATACAATTTCCCTATCTAATGCCCTTATGATTATTGCACCGTTACAGCAAATTATGAACCTATCTTCGTCTATGACACCAGCTTGATCTGGTATATCATGTAGTTCATATGGGCCACGACCAGTAGCAAGCATAACTACAATCCCCATTTCCTGGGCCTTGGCTATGGCTTCTCTGTTTCTTTTAGGCACATTTTTATTTTTGTCTACTAGGGTTTCATCTATGTCGGATGCTATTAATTTAATCATATTTTTCCTATAAGTTAATTTTGTCCTAAGAATTTGATGATATCATCAGATTCGTATAAGTATTCTCCATCATGGTATAGGCATGGCACTTGTCTTTTGCCACCTTTTTCTATGAGTTCATTCATAGCGTCTCTATCTTCTTCTATATTTACTATTTCAATTTCGATGTTATTTTCATTCATAAAGTTTTCGACTTTTTTGCAATAAGGACAAATAGTTCCTACAAATAATTTGTAATCTTTCATTTTTTTCTCCTATATTTTCATAATTAGCTCATTATGGTATATTATACTAATAGTAAGAAAATTTTAAAGGTGGCGAAATGAAATCTAAAATAATGAGCGTGATTAGATTTATCCTAATCCTGATAATATTAGCCTGCATTGCTATCCTAGGCAAAAGGCTTCTAGACTATAGAACCAATGCACACAACAACAAAGAAATATCTGACATAGTAAAGTCTGTTGAAGAGGAAACTGGTGTTGAAGAAAGTAATACCAATGTCAATCTCGACAACAAGGACGAATATACTAAAAAGCAAGAACACTATGCAAAGATCATAAATGCCTTGAAAAATCAATATAACAACGATGATATTATAGGCTTTATAGACATACCAGGAGCAGATGTTTCTTATCCAGTAGTCCAAGGTCCAGATAACGACTTTTACCTAAGGCGTGGACTTAACAAAGAGTATGACATTGCTGGTTCAATTTTCATTGATATGAACAACACACCAGACTTCAATGATGACAATACGGTAATATACGGTCACCACTTGGAGATAAAATCAATGTTTACTCCACTTGACCAGTATAGAAAACAAGAATTTGCTGAAAAACACCAGACAATCTACTTGGCAACTCTAAATGAACTTAGAGAATATAAGATTTTCTCAGCCTATGGCATACCAGCTGACTACCAATACAGGACCCTATACTTTACAAATAGGGACGATGTAGTGCCTTTCTTTAACCAACTAAGAAGCAATTCAGAAGTCTTGCTTGATAGCCCAACTTTCAAAGAAGACGACCAAATCATCACCCTATCAACCTGCCAATACGACTACGAAGACCAAAGACTTGCAATCCATGCAGTTAGAGTTAGATAGATGTATTATAAAACAAAAGAAAAAAGAAAACTTGATATAGTGGAATCTCCCGAAGGCCTAATCCTTAGGGAAGATTCCTTCAACCCAACCCATATATTCGAATGCGGCCAAGCCTTTAACTTCCACAAGGAAGAGGATGGATCATATACAGCAGTGTTTTTGAATATGATAATAAATCTTCTCCCAAAAGAAGATTATGTACTAATCAGAAATGTATCCTTAGATGATTTCTACCAATATTTTTACGATTACTTTGACTTGGGGACTAACTATGGGAATATCAAAGAGAAACTTTCTACAGATGAAAATCTAAAAGTCGCAAGTGACTATGGTTATGGGATAAGAATCCTAAACCAGGAGATGTTTGAAACAGTAATATCTTTTATCATTTCTGCCAACAATGGCATAACAAGGATAAAAAAAGCTGTAAGAATCATAAGTGAACGCTATGGGACCTATATAGGAGAATATAAGGGCAGAAGCTACTATTCTTTCCCAAGACCAGAAGTATTAGCAGAAGTTGACCCAGCCGATTTAAGAGAATACGCTAGGGTAGGCTTTAGAGATGTAAGGATTGTAAAGGCGAGCCAGATGATAAGAGACGGCTACCTAGATTTCACTAGTGATATGGACCTAGATAGTTTGGAATTGAAAGAAAAACTAATGGAAATGCCAGGGGTAGGACCAAAAGTTGCTGATTGTATCTTGCTCTTTGCCTTCCACCGCAGGGAAACATTCCCGGTTGACGTTTGGATCAAAAGAGTTATGGAAACCCTGTTTATAGGTCATGAAGTGCCAAAAAAACTTGTCGATAACTATGCCAGGGATATTTTTGGCGAAAACGCCGGCTATGCCCAACAATACCTATTCTATTACGGTAGGGAAGAAAAAATAGGCAAATAATTTAATAGAAATTTGTATTATAGACTGGACTTTCCAGTCTTTTTATTTGCCATAATGTTAAATCTATGTAAAGTCGATTAAATACAGCTTTAAGATGGTATAATTATAGTAGAAATACACAAGGAGAAGGCCATGAAAAAAATACTATCAGTTCTCTTATCACTAATTTTTCTTGTATCTTGTACTTCCAATACAGAAAAAAAGAATTCTAGTTCACACTTTCAAACTTCCTACACCTCTGGAGATTCACTAAAGATTGTGGCAGGTTCTGAAAATAAGGAACTTGAGCCAATTATTGAAGAATATGCCAAAGCAAATAAACAAAATATAGAAATAGATTACTTGGGGTCACTAGACATTATGAGACTACTAAGCGATCCTGAAATTACTTATGATGCTGTTTGGCCTGCATCATCAATATGGCTTAATATGGGAGATACTAACCATATCCTAAAATACCAAGAGACAACATCCCAAAGTCCAGTTGTTTTTGGAATTAAGAAATCCTTGGCAGGAGAACTAGGTTTTGTAGATAAAGATGTGACAGTCAAAGATATTATAGATGCCATATCTTCTGGCAAACTAAAATTTACTATGACTTCTGCTACCCAATCAAATTCTGGGGCATCTGCATATCTTGGATTTTTAAATGCACTTGCAGCTGACAAAAATGGTCTGACAAGCGAAGACTTGACAAATAAAGACTTGCAACAAGAGATTACCTCCCTATTAGCAGGTGTAGAAAGGTCATCTGGTTCATCAAATTGGCTAACAGAATTGTTTTTATCAGGTGATTACGATGCTATGGTAAACTACGAGCAGCTAGTAATTGCGACTAACAAAGCATTGGAAGAAGAGGGGAAAGAACCACTTTACCTAGTATATCCAGTAGATGGATTGTCAATTTCAGATTCACCACTTGCCTATGTTGACAAAAATGATAATAAGAAAGAAGAGGCCTTCAAGAAATTTCAAGAGTATCTCCTATCAGATGAGGCCCAAAACGAAATAGAAAAGACTGGCAAGAGATCAGCCTATGGCACAGTTCGAGAAGAAAACAGAGCAATTTATGACAAAAACTGGGGCATAGACCTAGATAAGACCATAAGCCCAGTAAGGTTTCCGAAGGCAGAAGTCTTCATGGAAGCTCTCAATATGTACCAAAGTGAGTTCAAAAAACCAGCCTTTACTATATATGTCCTAGATTATTCTGGATCTATGGGAGGAAATGGTGGCTATGAACAGATGAATGAGGCCCTAAGACAAGTTCTAGTACCAGAAAATGCCAAGGCCAACCTACTTTTAGGCACCAGCAAAGACATGACATATATACTTCCTTTCTCAGATAGGGTCCTAGGAGAATTGATGGCTAGTGGAAATGGACAAGAACTTGATAGCCTATACCAAGAATTATCAGAAAATTACATTCCAGAGACAGCAACCTTTATGTACGAAGCTATTGACGAGGCTATATCTATACTAAAAACCAACGAGGATAAGCTAAAGGACTATAGTCCAGCCATAGTTGTCCTAAGCGATGGTATGCCAAATGGTCCTATGGACTTTGACCAGCTCAATGAATCTTACCAAAGCTTGGGCTACGATGTGCCAATATTTAGCATCCTTTTTGGTGATGCCAGAAAAGAGGACTTAGAAGAGATAGCAACAATGTCAAAGGCTCGTGTATTTGATGGTAGAAGCGATATGATAAAGGCCTTCCAAAACGTAAAAGGATACAATTAATGAAGGACTTTCTTAGGAACTTTAAGGCGCTCTTAGCTTCTCTATTTACGTTTTTTGGTTTGCTCCTAGGCCTTCATTGGCACTTTGTAGTAGCAGCCGTACTTGCAGTGGGTGTATATATAGGAATTTATCTAATCGGCAAACCAAAGCTAATGATTGGAAATACTGACATAGAAGCCTTAGAAAATGCCCAAGAGATCAATCAAATATTTAATGATTTTGAAGCTGACATAGCAAAGTTAAAGGCATTAAACATAGACATAAAAGACACTGAAATCTCTAGCAAAATTAGCAAACTTACCAAAACTTGCCTAGATATAAGATTTTACCTAGAGAAAAATCCTAGGGAAATATCTAGATCCAGATATTTTTTGGACTATTATGTAAAAACAGCAAGTGAAATCGTCAAAAACTACAGTGATTTGGAAAAATCCAATGTGAGCTTAGGTAAGTTCAAGGAGATAAAAGAGAAGTCAAACCAATCCCTTGATTTATTAAATGAAATATTTGATAAACAACGTGATTCCTACCATAAAGACAAAATCAATCAACTTGAGGTAGAGACAGACCTACTTGAGCAGACTATTAAGCTTGGAGGAGAGATAAAATGAAAGAGAAAAAATGGGGGATTTTAGTCTTACTTCTGGTAATTGCCCTAGCTGGAGGATACATGTACTGGAATAAACAGACCCCAGATAATGTTGCAATATCAGGTTTTATAGGTGGTGAGAAAATCCCCCTAGTAGAAAATCAAACTTTTAAGGACAAGGTGAAAAAATCCTACGGACTCAGTATGGACTATCGTAAGGAAGGTTCCCTTGCTATGGCAGAAGCTGACACGGCTGATAAGGACTACTTGTGGCCATCAAGCCAATTGGCACTAGAACTTTTTAGGAAAAATGGCGGCAAAGACTTGCAAAATGAGATAGTCTTCAACACTCCCATAGTTTTATATTCCAGAAAAATCGTTGTCGATACCTTAAAGAAACAAGGGGTAGTCAGAGAAGATGAGGGTGTTTGCTACATAGATATGATAAAACTAGCAAATCTAATGGTAGAAGGAAAAACTTGGGCAGACATTGGCCTATCAGAACTTTATGGTCCCATACTAGTAGATACAACAGATCCAAATCAATCAAACTCAGGCAATATGTTCTTAGGTCTCTTGGCCAATGCCCTAAATGGCAACAAACCTGTTACTATGGATTCTGTTGACGAGATATCTTCTGATATCAAGCGCATCTACAATCAAATTGGCTATATGCAAACTTCGTCAATAGATATGTTCAACCAATTCCTACGCCAGGGCCTAGGGTCTTTTCCAATAATAGCTGGATACGAATCCCAACTATTAGAATTTTCTAAACAAGAAGCAGAAATGTATGAAAAAATCAAAGATGATGTGATTATCCTATATCCAGAACCAACAGTTTGGTCATCTCACGTTTACATTGCCCTTACAGAAAATGGAAAGGTTGGATTAAATGCTCTCATGGATAAGGACATCCAGAGCCTAGCATGGAAAGAACACGGATTTAGAACAATAGTGGCGGGCACAGAAAACCCAGATGACTTCCAAGTAAAAGGCATGGCAAGGCAAGTAACAAAAATAATGCAAATGCCAAACATAGAAGTAATGCAAAAATTAATGGAGATTATAAAATAAGGAGCGAACCATGGCAGATTATTCTCTAGACAACTTGATGAAAGATGGCGGCAAGACTAGTGATATTACCCTAGACAAAAATGAAATTGCAGAGGTTACCGAAAAAATAGTCCAAAAGATTAGTCCAGAAGACAGGCAAAAAATTGACCAAATTAAGAATCAAATAGACCTTAGAAATTCTGGACTTCCATCCATATACGGAACCAATGCCCAAAAAGGCATAGCTAAATTCTCTGATGAAATCCTATCAGAAGTAAGATCCAAAGACACTGGTGAGGTTGGGGACTTAATGCGCGACCTGCTTGTAAAAGTAAATGATGCTGACATCCAAAACTTTGGTGAGAAATCTTTTCTAGACAAATTTTTTGGTGGACCCAAAAAACAAGTTGAAAAATACTTGGCTAAATACCAAAATATGGAAACACAAATTGACAAGATATCTGCCAAGCTTGAATCAGCACGTATGGGTCTGCTTAAAGATATTGGTGTGTTTGACAAACTATATGAAGAAAATATAGCCTATTTTAAGGACCTAGAAAGATACATCATAGCAGGCGAAGAAGCCATAGAAGAGATGAGAAGTGAGACTTTGCCAGCCCTATATAAGGAAGCTGAATCTTCTGATGAACCTATGGCAATGCAAGTCGTTCGTGATTTTGAAGATAATGTCAACCGTTTTGAAAAGCGTATATTTGACCTTAAGACATCAAAGGCAGTGGCCTTGCAAACAGCTCCACAAATCAAGCTCATCCAAAACAACGACCAGCTTTTAGCTGACAAAATCACTGATTCAATCAATAACACAATCCCATTATGGAAAAGTCAGGTTGTCATAGCCTTAGGACTCAATCGCCAACAAGAAATTGTTGAGATGCAAAGGGAAGTATCTGATACAACAAATGAGCTTTTGCGTAGAAACTCTGAAAATTTGAGAAATTCCACAGTAGAAATCCAAAAAGAAGCCCAGAGATCCACCATAGATGTTGAAACCATTAAGGAAGTCAACCAGAATCTTATCGCTACCATAGAAGAATCGATGCAAATCCAAGAAGATGCCAAAAACCAAAGAAAAGAGGCAGAAAAAGAACTCATTATGGTCCAGGAAGAACTACGTAATGAATTAGCCAAGACATTATCTCCTCAAAGCAGGGGAGAATAAGAAAATGATTGCAATATAGTCTAGCTTTGTGGTACTATATAGTCAATATGGAGGATTCATGAAAAACACAGGAAAAAGATTAAGAAAATACACAGCCATAGCATTGGCCCTGTCAATAGTAAGCCCAGTGGCTGCTTTTGCAAGTGAACAAGACCAAGCTGATATTATACTTACAGAAACAAAGTTAGAAACTAATCCTTACCAAAAATCTCTAACAATGAGCCTATCAGAAGATGGCAAGAAAATTTCCTATGATATTGATATCAATAAAGACCAAGCAAAAGGAAATCTAATCGCTTATATATACCAACTAGGCCAAAGCAATATTGAAAACTTGAGCCTAGAAGGTCAAAATATAGACACGGAATTAGGCAAGGCTATCAAAGTAGACTTAAAAGAAAAAAGTACACTAAAAATAACAGCTGACATCAAAGAAGGGAAAACTGAAGATCTTTCTTTTGATTTAGTACTTGTGGATGACAATGACTATAAAGATCACACACATGTTGACGCAAAACTAGTAAAAAATGCTGACAAATTTGAAGTAGAAGAAGTAAAGAAAGACTCAAAAAGCCTAGGACTATCAGGTCAATATGCCGACCCAGAAACTATAAGCTGGGCGGACAGTCTTGTAAATAACACTAATGAGCCGGTAAAAACTGACTATATCCTAAATGTTAGCTCCAACCAAGACCTTGAAAATCAAAAATTAACACTAGATTTTTATCATCTTACAAGCGAGGGTTACAAGCTAGAAGAATCAAATTCTTATGACCTAGGCTCTATCAAAGACTTAGAAATAGCTCCTCATAGCCTTGTAAAGTTATCATTTAAAACAAAGGCCTTACCAAGCGATGAAGTTTACCAAATAAATGATGCTATTGTCACAAATAATAAGACAAACACACATGAATTATTGGAAACTGACAAGACAAAAGAAGATCAAGCAAAAGATTATACAGAAAAGCTAAATGATACAAGTAGGGAAATTAAAACTACTCTGGTATCAAACGAAAAAACTCAAGATTCTTTAGAAACTAACAGAACAGAAGAAAAACAAGAAGTAAAGCTTGGCGAAGTCAAAACAATAACAGTTGATGATAACAAGGCTAAAACAAAAGAAGTCCAAGCCCAAGAAATGACTCAACAAATCAATTCCATAAGCGGACAAATTAGCCAAATCTTGCAAGAAAATGAAGCTCAATTGCCAGCTACAATAATGAATGAGTCAAAGAGTGAAGAAAAATCAGAAAGTTCAAAAGAATTAACAGCCATTGAACTAACAAATAAACTTGAAAGAATCAAGGTAGAAATAGAAGAAACCCTAAAACAAGTTATAACAGCTGACCAATACAATAAGCTCATAACAACAAAGACTGAACCTACAAAAGAAGAAGAGGCTCAAAGCTTAATAAAAACTCTAAATGATCAAACAAATCAAATACTAGAAGTCCTAAGACAAGTAGAACTTGGCCAAGAAGCAAACTATCTAGACCAACACCCAGAAGAATTGGCAAAAATCGACAAACTCTTGGAAGATGTAGAAAAATTTGACGAAAACACAAAAAAAACAGTAAAAGAAAACCAAGAGAAAAATAAGGACTATATAAGCCCACACTTTGTAATAGTAAAGGAAGATTTCTCCAAAGAAGTTTATAAAAAACTAGAAAATGTTGTAACTGTAACTCTAGATCCTCTAGAAAGAAAGCAAACAACAATGACAAAAGAAGAAATCAAAGGAGAATACCCATCCATAGCTTACTACCTAGAAAACCTAGAACTAAGAAGTGACTTGCTAGATAGTCTAAAATAAGATGAATAATACAAATAACGCCTGAGGGCGTTATTTTTGTGTGAAAAAGATTTGTCACCAAAGCTCATACTGACAATAGGAGGAGTATTAAGGAATAACATAGGTAAAAGTATCCCTTCTCTGACACTGTCATCCTAGAGGGAACGAATGTGACCGAAGGATCTCACAAAACCCACAACCCACTCCAGTCATCCTAGAGGCTGAAAGCCGAAGGATCCCACATATGATCAATCCAGTGGGATGTTTAGCATCCGCTCAATCAGATTTTGACAAATGTCCTCCACTAGCCGGACAGGCTTGTCATTTAAACAATCTGATATCTGACCTACCATCCATTTTTTTCAAAAATGGGGTTAGATCATTAAACATGACGGTGGGTTGGCACGTAGGTCAAATGTCTCGAACTCCAAATCTATATGATTTGGCTAACGAAGCTGACCGAGAAAGGAGCGTAAGCGACTGAAGGATCCCACAAAGTACCAATCACCATAAGATGTTTCGCATACGCTCAACATGACAGTGGAAATAGATGGAGAGTGGTATATAGGGAAAATGTACTACGCCCTCTGTCATCCTGAGGCTAAAAGCCGAAGGATCTCACAAATACACCATTATCCTTAAGATTGTTAGCTAAAAACGAAAGATGGTATTAACGTTTTATAATCATATCAATAATAAAGTAATATAAACGGGTAATTATAGATAAAGTAGCAAGGAGGAATTTATGAAAATATACTATACATACATACTAACCAACAAGTACAACAAATCACTTTATATAGGAGTAACAGGAAACATTGTGAATAGACTGTTTGAACACAAAAAACATCTTTTGCGTGGATATACAGATAAATATAATTGCACGAAATTAGTCTATTATGAGGAATTTGCTGATTCAAATGAAGCTATAAAGAGAGAAAAAACATTAAAATCCAAACTAAGATCTAAGAAAATAGCCTTAATTGAATCAACCAACCCTAATTGGGAAGACCTAAGCAAAGATTGGGGCATACCAATATTAAGTCCTAAAGAAAGGCAAATATATAAAGAA
Source organism: Anaerococcus urinomassiliensis (assembly GCF_900128425.1). Taxonomy (NCBI): domain Bacteria; kingdom Bacillati; phylum Bacillota; class Tissierellia; order Tissierellales; family Peptoniphilaceae; genus Anaerococcus; species Anaerococcus urinomassiliensis. Next base: position 1,250,479 of record NZ_LT635782.1, on the reverse strand, counting down.
AACTTACAAGAACATAACAGAAAAATGGATGCAATAATTATTTAGCAAGTGACCCACAATAGATGTGGTGTATTTTAACCAACCTATACTATCAACAAAACCAACAGAAGCCAGCATCCTTGTCATCCTGAGGCTGTAAGCCGAAGGATCCCACAAAGTACCAATCACCATAAGATGTTTCGCATACGCTCAACATGACAGTGGAAATAGATGGAGAGTGGTATATAGAGAAAATGTACTACGCCCTCTGTCATCCTGAGGCTGAAAGCCGAAGTAGCCCATAACCCTACAGTCCCCCGCTTGTCATCCTCGAGGGAGCGTAAGCGACCGAAGGATCCTACAAATTATATTAAAAACAAAACAGATTTTTATTTATTTGCAAAAATAAAAGATCCTTCGCTTTCTCTAAGCATCCAACTAATACTCTGTTACCAACGATTCCAGTATAACTTATAAAATCTCAGAGATTCCCTTATCATTACCTTTTTATATCTATAACAACAAGCATTTTTAAATATTTTCAATATATTGGGAAATTTACTGCTATATTGGAGAAATGATTTTTGGGAAATGTTTATATTTCAACACTTCTACTACTTTATGAAATTCGAGTATTTTCCTACACTATATATACAAAATTACATTAATCTGATATAATGGTGCTAACAAAGGGCTAAAGTTAGCCCTATTTGGGATTCTTAATTTTAGAAGATAATAAAATTAATGGAAAAATATACGGGAGATAAATTAATGAGAAGGAATGTTAAAAACTTTTTGATAAAGGCTTTTTCTATGTGTTTGGCTTTTATCTTAGTATTTCCAACTAACCTATTTGCTATGGGCTTGGATAATACGAAAACGAGAAAATACAAGGCTTCAGCTAGTATTATGGGACTAGCTCAGACTGATACTACAGGTCAAAATGACGAAGAAGTCAAAGACCAAACTCTATTAGAAACGGAAATTACAAAAAAGGAAACAGACAAGTATCTAATAGAAAAATATGCAAGATTATCCAAAACTACTGGACAAATTGAATACTTGATCAAGGTCCATCTAAAGGATAAGGATGAAGAATCCAATGACAAGGTCACTACAAGTTTTGCTATTAGCAAAAACACTGACCTAGAAGACTTGAAATTAGAAAATGTAAGTCAAATACATAGTGATAATTCGCAAGTGGAAATCAAATATCAAGAACAGAGACCATCTATCCTATATAACAACGATGCCTTTGAGACTCTAGGAGTCACAACAGACAAGGCGGATTTGGTCTATTACCTAAGCGCAAAATTATCAGAAGAATCACTAGCTAAGATAGATGACAAAACTCCTAGCATGGACCTTGAGATAAACATAGCAGAAGCAGGTGCTAATTTATATCAAGATAGGTATGCCCTAAGCATAGACAAAATGGAAGTGGTAGGCGTAGGTGCAGAAGATATTATCGAGACTCTAAAAGAAAAAGAAAATCCAACCCATCAAGTTAATGCTATATATAAAGAAGGAAGTTCAAATCTACTAGGAGAAAATCCAGGAGAGATTACTTGGACTGATTTTATCCACACAGAAGATGACAAAGAATTCACAACTGACATCAAGCTTGATGAGGCTCAAGATGCCACAGACTCACAAATTAAAGTCGAATTCTACCAAGCTAATGAAAAAGGTTATTCATTAAAAGAAGACTTTACAAAAGAAATTCCATTTACTGAAAGTCTCAAACTTCAAATTCCACTGGGTTACATTGCCAAAGTAGAACTAAGAACAAAAGTTACAGAAAATAAAAAAGAATACTCTCTAAATCAAACCAAAATTCCAAACCCTATATATAAAGAAGAAAAGACAGAAGAAAAATCAGAAGAGGACGATGCAGATCCTCTGCCAGAAGAAAATCCAAAAACAGAAGAATCAAAGGGTACTAGTGAAGAGAAAATCATACCAATAGACCCAGAAACAAACGAAGCTGTAATTGATCATTCTCTAGTTAGTGAAGACGACACAGATGAAACAAAATCTGCCATAAACCTCAACAGAGATAGCGTCATCAACAATTTCAAAAATAATGAAAAGCTAAATACAGTCGTTGAAATCACAATCAATAACATTAGCTCTCTTTTCAGCGCTTACAATAATGATGAGATGACGTACGAAGAATTCCTAGCAAATCTCAAAACACAAGCAAAAGACCTATCAAAAGAAGACTTTGCAGAAATAGTACAAGGACTCATAGCAGGACTCAACCAAGAGACCTACAAGGTAGCAAATATTGACGAAGACCAATTACTAGCAGAAGTCTATGAAAAAGAAGAAGCGGAAGAACAAGTAACAGAAGAAGACCCTGTGACAGAAACAAAAGAAGCTGACAGGAAAGAAACTACAAATGCTGAAAATGACAATGTAGAAACAGAAACAACAGAAGACTTCAGAACTCCTGAAGACAAAATCAAAGACAATGCCCTAGAAAGCTTCGATGAAAGCCTAAACCAAGCCAAAGAAGCAAGCAAAAAACCACAAGAAGACGATAGATCTCTAATAGATAATATTTCAGAAGGCATCAAGGGCATCTTTGGCCAATCAAACCTAGCCAAGGCAGACAAAGAATTAAAGGCTGCCCTAGCTGATGAAGCAAATACCCTAGCAGATATCCAAGCCTTACTTCACGAGCTTGGCAGCAAGTATGAGCTAAATAGAAAAGACGAAGCCAAACTAATGGCAGATAACGAAGAAGCCATCAAGGCCCTTATAGCAAGAGATGCTGATGAGAACTTCAACCCCTGGTTGCTATATGCCCTAAGTGATAGTAACAAGGCTGAACTAGAAAAGAAAAAATATAATGTCATAACTAGATTTGACACATCAACAGTAGCTGGACCAATAAAGGCTGGACAATTTTTCAATATCCACCTAGATAATCAGCTAAGAGTAAAAGACCCATCTACTTTAAAACCAATAGTATACAATGGGAATGTAATAGCTGAACCATCATACGATGCTAAAACAAATACAATTAAATATAGTATAAAAAATGATATTACAGAAAATATCCAAGTACCCCTAGATATACCAGTGGACTACAATACTGCTAATATAGACCTAGATGAAGATGGTAACTTCACAGTGACCAATAGAATATCAGGTCTGGGTGTAACAGATCCAAAAAACCTACCAGCCCAAAAGGTAAGCAAGAATGGTGACAAACTAGGCCTAGACCCTAGCAGCATGAGTGATGCTGACCTTCATGACACAACATTCTTCTTTGACCCAACCTCAACCTATAAGGTAAACTTTGATGCTAAGTCATATCCAGTTATAGAAAATGGCGAAATGAAAGCTATAGATTGGGAGATTACCTTCGATGGTAATGGACAAAATCTAAATGATCCAGCACTTGACCTAATGACCAACTTCACAGCGGTAGAAGGATCTGGAATAAAAAATATTTCAGGTATTAAATTAAATGGTCAGTCCATCACTCCAAATACAGATTCAATGGGAAGTCAATTTTTAGTTAATGACTCCAAAACTGTTTCGCCAAATCAAAGTAAAAGTAGATATGTATACACCTTTAGAACGGAAGTAGAAGAAAAACAAGAAAACTATGTACTAGATATATCAGGCGTATTAACAGGCGTATTAAATGGTAAAAACAAAACTGGATCAGTAAGACTAGTTCAAGGAGGATATGAAAAAGACAAGGTAGAGGCAGACACTCCAACTAGAATAATAACTACTAATAGGGTTACTAATAAGGGAGAATTCCGACCTAATAACCAAATTCGTTGGGTTGTAACTGAAGAGGTATCATCAGGAGACCCAGGTTCTCTACCATTGGTTACTAGAACTCTAAGTGATAACCAAACCTTAGAATCATTAAAAGTATCCTACTATGCGCCAAATGCAAAAACTGGAAAAATAGAAAAAGTTGGGGAAACTCAAGATATAAAAAATTCTTATCCAGTAAATGAAGGGTCACTAGCTAATACTACCCATAAACCAGGAACTATTGCAGTATATGAATATATAACAAACATCAAAGAAAAAGATAAGAATGGCTACTCCCTAGGAGATAACAATATATCTGAATATGAAGATGTAGATGTAAATATTAAATGGTCAACTATACAAGGAGAATATCCTCCAGCTGAAACCATAACCCTTACACCAAAATCTGAAAATGGCGAAGTAGCTACATTAGAAGTCCCAGCAAGAAAAGCTGGAGATCCATATGAATTTAATGTAAAAGTTCCAAATGTCAAAAAATGGGAAGTAGGAGCTGATGGAAAGGCAACACCAATAGAGTACACCCTAAGCCAAAAATTCCCACCTGATAAAACAGAAAATGGCAAGACAATAACTTATAGAGAAGTAAATGTCTTCTACGACCCACATGAGAGAAGATTTGAAGTTAGAAATCAAATCTTAGAAAAAACTCAAAATAAACCAGCTGATATCACTATCAAAAAGACAGGTAATGATGGAAAAGCTCTATCAGGAGCTAGAATTCAAATGGTTGGTAATGATAAAACTTTTGAAGGTGTGACTGACGCTGATGGTAAGATAGTATTTAAAAATATCGAACCAGGTAAATATATCCTATCAGAAGCCCAAGCGCCAACAGGATATGTAAGAGATAATGGTCAAGATACAATAACTGTCCATGAAGATGGAAGAGTATCATGGAATACTAATAACCTTATAGAAAATGTTATGGTTGCTGGCTCAAATGAGGGGCAGGTTGACAGATATAAAAGTAAAGTTGTAAAAAAAGAAGCCCCTGATAATCAAACAGATTCTTCATTTATGAACACTATATCCTATGTACAGTATGAAGATGGCAGTGTAGTTTCATATATTATGTTAAAGCCAATTGCTAATCCTGCAGGGACTAACGGTACAAACAAAGATACAAGAGTAGCTATAAGAAGTGAAAATGTAGATATAGATGGTATAGAAATCTATAACATAGAACCTACTGTAAACAAGGGCTTTTTTAGAGATGCCATACAAAGAGGTTATCTAGCCAGCTGGCAAGATTTCCTAGATACAAACCTAAAAATTAACATACCATACAGGGGTGGTACAGAAAATACTACAAATTCAAGTAAGATAAAATCTTACCTAAATGTTAATGACCCATATCTAAACAAAAATGTAGCAGCAGTAGATATTGGACAATCAAGATTTGGTAATGACTGGTCATTTATCATCAAAGTAAATGGTAGAGTGTCAAATAAAGATGCCAAAGCTAAGGTGACTTATGATTGGTTAACAAAAGATAATACCGCTACAAACTGGAAGATAGAAAATATAGAAAATATAATACCTTCCAAGGCCGATAGAGATAAAGAAAGAGAAGATGAAGCAAAGGTAGAAAATGCAGAGCTTAAAATCTCAAACACTAAGGCTAAGACTCATCCAGTAAAGGTTACTAAAAAAGATAAAAATGGAAAAACCTTAGCTGGAGCGGAATTTATAATGACTGACTCATATAGCAATATAGTCAAAAGAGGAAAAACCGACTCTAACGGTGTTATAGAATTTAAAGATCTGCCAGAAGGTATATATGAACTTAAAGAATCTAATCCGCCAGAAGGCTACAAGAATGATGAAATTAGATTTAAAGTTACAGTAACTAAGAGTGGACAGATCCTATATGAGGCCTTTGATAAAAATGGCACCCCTTTAGCACCAGGTGATAAATACCTAGTAGGTAAAAACCAAGGACCTAGTACTGGTGGCCCACCATCAGAATCTAGGATAGAGGTGCTAAAAAAATCCATGACACTTCATGAGAAAGATGGATATGGTACCAAACCAGGAGTTTGGGAAGAAGCATCCTACGAGTCCTATGATTTTGACCTAGAGCTTAATATTAGAAATAAGCGTGGTGGAGATAAGTTCACTATTAACTTTGATAAAAACTGGAACTTAAGTCAGTGGACTGATGAAATGCCAGTTATCAAAGATGGATATGGAAATGTTATAGCGCGTCCTAGCATGGATTATAAAAATAATGTATTGACCTACACATTAACAGATGCTGTATATGGTAAAGATAATGTAAGAGCTAAAATGCATGTAAAGGGTGTTAGACCTTCTAAATACTATGTTAAAAACGATGGAATCTACTACTTTACTGATACTATAAACACTGGTGATTCAGTAGAAACTATTAATACTAGGGTAGATGCTTACCTATGGGTATTTTATGGTACAGCTGGTCAATTAAGATATATAACACAAAACGTAGATACCTATAACGCAGGTACACCTGAAAATCCTCAATATATGATGAGAGATGTAACTATCTATAACCCAGATGGACTTCACCCATCAGGTGATAGAATTATGAGAATATTCTACGGAGCTACCAAAGATCCAAATCCTTCTGTATTAAATGATAAAATAGCTCCTGCTCATAAACCTACCAAGGTAGTAGTATGGAGAGTAGCAAATCCTAATCCAGACAATATGCCTATATCTGGTGGTGTTAGACCATCAGAAGATAAGACAGGAACTTATGAGCATGTCGCTACATTTGATGTTGAAGGTAAGGATAGGCTAAATGAATTTAAAGGAGGCATTAACTTATCCTTTGATGAAAATAGAGCAGGCCCTGGAAAAGCCCCGGACCTTAGATCTATGGATAATGTTCAGTTTAAAATAACACTTCCTGATAATAATGGATCTGGTTATGTAATAGAAAACTTCTATAAAGTAACTAATGAAAAGTTATTTAGAGAATCTTATACACAAACCATAGCTGCATATAAGACAAGATGGGGTAATACTGCAGGTATGGCACAATTTAGGCCAAACCCAAATAGGGCATCATCATCAACTGGTACAAGTGTGGATGTTGTAGAGCCAAACTATGATTTGACAGTATTTAACAAAAAATCTGACAAGGGTAGATTTACTATAACAAAATATGGTAAAGATAATGGTGAGGAAAAAATTCTTCCACAAGCCTACTTTAGACTAGCGGATAGCAATGGCAAGATAGTAAAAGAAGACTACACATCACCATCTGGTTTAGTAACATTTGATGACCTAGACCCAGGCACATATACACTGACTGAGACTAGAGCTCCAGAAGGGTACAAGCCAATTACAAAAGCGATAAATGTTATTGTATCTCCTGAAGGAAAAGTAACATTTGAAGGTGATGGCATTGGAAATGGTGGACCATACACTGTAACTACACCAAAAGCTGGTGAGATAACAGAAGAAAGGTTAGAACAACCAGATATCTTTAACACAAACCCTTATCCAGGCTTTATGAATATGAGTACCAAACTCAAATCAACCGATGGAAATAGTATAATAGGTAGAATTTTCCTAAATCCTAGACAAGATCCAACCCTAGGACAAGGTCCAAATAGACCTACAACCCTAGTTATAAAACATAACTGGGCTACTAACGTAGATGTACAGGTATATAGATATCCTGAGAGCAATAAGGGGTCTATGGATACACCTTATCTAAACCCAACTTATAAGGCATCTGACATTGAGGTTAATAAATCAAACTATGAAACTACAATAAAATTCCCAACTGATAAAGATAAAAGATGGGATGGAGCTGGATATGTAGTAGTAGCTAAGGCAGACTTCAATGATGGAGAGCAAAATAAATATATAAGCTATCAATGGAAATCTGATACAGATAAAACAGTCCTACCAGCTGAGCCAAACAATCTAGGTATCAAAAGAACTGTCCCAGACTTCCCACCGGGAGCATTAAAGGCAGTAAATGAAAAATCTGATACAGAGATTATTATCAAAAAGGTAGATGAGGATAATCCTGATACGCTTATAGCAGGTGCAGAGTTTACACTTCTAAATGATAAACTTAATAAAGTAATTGCTCAAAGAACTACAGGAAAAGATGGCCTAGCCAAATTTGAGGACCTAACACCTGGAACATATTATATAAAAGAAACCAAAGTTCCAAATGGATACAAAGATCCTAACATGAGATGGAAAGTAGTAGTAGATAAGGATAAGAAGGTAACTATAACACCTCAGACAGTAAAAGCTTCTGAGGAGGCTCCTAAGCCAGGAGAAAATGAAAATCCAGAAACACCTGGAGATAATACAGAGCCTGGAAATACAGAGCCAACCAATCCAAAACCTGAAGATCCAATAACTCCACCTGCAGATAATGGACTAACATATAGTATTAAAAATCACGATAAGACTTTAGTATACTATAATGGAAACTTTGCAGGTAGACTAGGTTCAACCCTAAGAGAGACAGCAACTGATGGAGTGTTTGAATTAAGTGTTGACTTTGATAGAGCCTACGGCATAGCAAATCAACCTACAGATTTAAAAATCCTATTTGATACAGATAGGTTTGATATAAGACCAGCTGAGGGTAGCTTAGATGGAAATATCTACACAGTTTCAAACTTTGACCCACACCATTCAAAAGGTAATGCAAGCTACAAATTTACTGTAGTACCAAAGGGTATAAAAGCAGGATTTAATGGATCTCCAATCACATATACTGAGTTTGCAGGTGAACTTGTATATCCAGATCATGCAACCATATCAGCAAGTAAAAAGACAGCATTTAACATGCTAGATATTTTTAAACCAATGACAGCCTATGCAGCAGGAACATGGGAGAAGGTTGACCTAAGTAAATCAAAACAAAGATCTACTAGAGAAACTGCTGATATTAAAACTCAAGTTACTGAAATTAACAAAGCTGAAAACAAATATAGACAAGTATTTATAATAAATAAGACTGGACAATCAATAGGTGGACCTACATTAAACATCCATGCTTGGCCAGAAAATAGGGATATATGGTCTAGTGGACCTAATCCAAACCTAAAAATATTAAAAGCACAAGTAGTAGATAGCACATCTACTCCTACTAACCTAGTAAATCCAGGTAGAACTCTTACTACATCAGTAGCTAATAATAAAGTTAATGGATATAACAGATCTAAGATTACAATAAGTACACCTGGAACATACTTCAGTGGTACTATCGCAGTAGAAGTAGAATATACCTATCCAGATTCTGGAGCAATTGGTCTTGGTGCATACTATGTAAGACTTAATGGTGAGCCTGAGCAATGGGCAGCCCAACAATTTTATAGTGAAGATGAGGTTAATAAAGCACCAGAGGTAACCTATAAGGAAATAGAAGAAGAATCAATAATCCCTATTCCAGCTGAGCCAATCAGAAGAGCAAACCCAGATATGTTTAAGGGTACAGAAAATGTAATCTTTGAAGGTAAAACTGGTAGAAAAGTCAAAGTATATAGACAAAAATACGTAGGTGGTAAACCAGAAGGTGAGAAGGAGTTTGTTAGAGAAAATATAATAACAAATGCACAACCTAAAATTATAGAATATGGTACAAAACCTAAGGTAGTAACTAGAGAAGAGAGCAAAAATGTAGATCAAGAAATAAAATTTGAGACTACAACTATAGTAGACGTCAACAAGAAAAAAGGCGAGAAAACTACAGTAACTGAAGGTAAAAATGGTTCTGTAACCTATAAATACACTATAACCTATGACACTTCAGAAGGTCTAAATGCAACAAGACCAGCAGACTGGCCGGCAGATGCACCACAAGCAAGTCCAAAGACTGGCGAAAGAGTAGTTTCATATACCAAGGAAGAAGTTCCAAATACAAAGGTAGAACCTACTACAGAAGTTATAAGCATAGGACTAGGTATAGACCCTAATGCAGTAGTAGAAAATGGAAAAGAGGAGAAACTAACTCCAGATGGTAAAACTAAACAAATTGTATATACCATCACGAACAAAAAGAATGAAGCTGAAATCTACTTTAGAAAAAAATCAGAGTCTAACAACGCTGATGGTAGTTCACAATACCTAAAGGATGCAGAATTTGAATTATTGTACAAAGCTAATGATCAGTCTGAATTTACTAATGTAAAAGATGCTAATGGCAAGGATATTGTAGCCAGATCAGATGCTAATGGTATTTTCAAATTTACCAACCTAAAAGATGGAACATACCAAGTCAAAGAGACAAAAGCACCTACAGGCTACATCAAGCGAAAAGAGGCAGTATATAACTTTAAGGTAGAAGACTTTAAGATATCAAAAGTCGATGTAAATAAAACTAAAGAGATAAAAGATAATTCAAAATCTAATCCAATAGATATAGTAAACAACAAAGCAACCTACCCATACACTGGTGGAAATGGAGTATCTATAGGTTTTGCAATCATCGGTACAGCAGTGATGCTTCTAGCATTAGCATATTTTGGCATTTACCAAAATGACAAAAATAGAAGAAGATCTGCAAGGTACAAGAAATAAATAGTACAGTTAGTGTTGATAATTTTTCACAAAGTGATATAATGATACTACAGTACACTAGTCGCGCGTAGCAAAGTGCTACTGCTGACTATAAGTTTTGCCCTATTGGAGTACAATAGGGCTTTCTTATTCAATAAATCAGAAACAAGCACTAAGGGGATAATCCCCCTCAAGTGCTTGTTTTTTTATCTTTCCATCAAATCTTTGAGCTTCTTAAGGCTGAGGCTGTGCCTGTTTGCTACAGTTTTGGGAGAAATGTGTAAAATTTCTCCAATTTCCTTATTAGTTAATTTCTCCCAATATTTCAGTCTGATAATTTCCCTATCCTTTTCACTAAGCTTACATATGGCAAGGTAGAGTTCCTTGTAATTTTCAAGAATGTGAACTTCAAAATCATAATCATCTGGGATTGTATCAACTATAGGATTTCCATTCTGGTCGAAATCATCTAGACTTTGGGGGTTTTGTTTCTTCGCCCTGTCCAAATAGTGGTAGCGAAGCTGATTTTTCAAGAAATTCCCAAAAGTCCCCTTGCTTTCGTCATAAGAAGGGATACACTCCATAAGAATCATCCTAGTCTCATCAATATCCTCGTCATAATCATTAGAAGGGAACTTCCTAGCCATTGAAATCAAAAGTGGCATATAGGAATTTACGATTTGCTTTGAATTGTCTATTGTAATTTGCATAATAAAACCTTTCAAAGCGGCCGCTTATTAAAATTGTCGACACAATAATGGTATAAGAAAAAGAAGAAAAAGTTTAATTGTATAAAGGGCAATAAGACGAAAAGAAAAGGGATAAAAGGGAGATGTATCTATAGAATTAAGGAGAAAAAGGAATAAAACAAATTCTTCCACTACCCTATCAAACTGAGGGAGTGAACACGACCGAAGGATTTCTGTATGGAATTGTTTTGTATAAAAGATGTTTCGCATCCGCTCAATCAGATTTTGACAAATGTCCTCCACTAGCCGGACAGGCTTGTCATTTAAACAATCTGATATCTGACCTACCATCCATTTTTTTCAAAAATGGGGTTAGGTCATTAAATATGACAAGTTAGTGAGTGTGATTACAGATGATAGGAAAAGCATGGGTTTGCAAATCCTATGCTAAAATAGTTTTTAAAAAATACTTACTCTCTGCTTAGAAAACAAAGCATATTCCTCCACTATCTGTCATCCTCGAGGGAGCGTAAGCGACCGAAGGATCTTTGCTCTTAACAATCCTTTTTCAATTCTCATTTATTTTCTTAATTATTTGAAAACATTTTTATATTTAATAATTTTGTTCTAACATCCCTAAAATTAGGGCTTTTTTAATTGTATTAATCCGAGCTTTAAGATATAATATAGGTGACTAAGTCTGTTCAGACACAGGAAACAGGAATTATAAAAAATATTAATACAGGAGTAGTTATGAACGGGAAATATAGATCAAAAGTATTGGCCGGTTTGCTAAGCTTATTTATGGTGCTTGGCGTGATTATTTCGCCATTTGCTTTTGCTAAAGGAGAAGATGACCAAGGAAAAATCGAATATGGTAATCTTGATATCGATGTGCCTAGAAAAGGCGATGACGCCAAAGAAGATTCTAAACCTCGTCAGTTCAAATATTTTAAAGTTGATGATAAAATATACACTAATGAAGAACTTGAGGATCTATATAAGAAGATAGATGCTATGAAAATGGTAGATGTCATAGCTAAGTATGGTGAGGGAATCTTGTCTGAAAAATCAAAAGTTAAAACAGGCAATGATGGAGCTTCCTATGATTCTTTTGAGCTTAGGGGCCTTCCTGCAGGTACTTATGTGTTGAAGGAAACAGAAGAATCTGCTTCTAACCACCAATACAAAATGGTTCCTATAGCTTGGTGCTCTCAAGAAGGAGTGACAGAGGTTAGCCATGTTAAGGATAAGGTGAGAGAGGGAGAGGATAATAAACCTCTAATCTTAAATAAAGTTGGTGTTATTGTAGATAAAAAAGGCAACAAAACAGAAGAAAAGCTTTCTGGCGTTGTATTTAACTTAATCAATATAGACAAAGAAAAAAATGATGAAGAAGATTCTATAGTAAAACTTGTTAAAGATAAAGATGGAGTATATTCCTACATAAATGATAGTGAAGATGCTACAACAGATCTAATAACCAATGAAGATGGTCAAATTGTTATCAATAATTTACCAGAGGGAAATTACAAGTTTAAAGAAACTAAAACTGACAAAGATAAGGGCTACAAGATTTTTGAAGGCAAAGAATATTCTGAGGATATAAACTTTGTACCAAGCAATGGTGGAAATATCACCATTACAAATGAAAAAGAAGAAAAGAACACTCTTCACCTCAAAAAAATTGATGGAACCGATCCTGAAAACCCAATCACCCTAGCTGGTGTAGAATTTGAACTTTATCTTGCATCTGGTAATGATCTTTTCCCAGTTGGAGTTGACAAAGATGGCAAATATATAATCTCAGATGGCAAAAACACTGAAGGTAAGGATTTGAATTTCATCTTCAAGACTGATGAAAATGGATCAATAATCCTAACAGATTTGCCAAAACAACCAGCAGGATATAGATATGAGTTTAGAGAAGTGAAAACTCTAGATGATTACGTGCTTGTATCTGATAGAACCTATCCAGCAGAATTTGGCAAGACAATTACTGTCGAAAACTACAAGGATGAATTTATTGAGATTACTCTCACTAAAAAAGACCAATTAACAAACGATTCTCTTGACAAGGTTGGATTTGAATTATATAGAACAAAGATAAACAAAAATAAAGATGGTACTGCTCACAGAGAGAGAGAACTTGTGGGACTTGTTGGAGGTACAGGCAGCTATCAATTTGATAGCAATGCTAGCGAATCAAGCAAAGTTTATAAACTATACACCGATGAAAATGGGGAAATCAAAGTAACAGGTCTTCCTGATGGTGACTACTATTTCAAAGAAAATGAACCATTGAAAGACTATGACTCAGCAGAAAACCGTGGCAAGGAAAATGCTAGACCTTTCTCAAGGAAATTTAGCAAACAAACCCTTACAAACAAACCAAAAGATGTTGTTCCACCAGATGGAAATAGAAAGCAAAAGGGTGGCTACAAATTCATCAAGGTTGATGATTCCAAGGAACAGAACAGACTTGCTAATGCTGTATTTGCCCTATATATAGAAGATGGCAAGGGAGGATACACTCCATACGTTGTAAATGAAAAGGGAGTTTACTCTCCACATGATAAAAATGCCAAAAGAGTAACATTGAAATCTGATTCAAATGGTGAATTCGAAGTGCAAAATCTACCATTTAAAAATTATATGCTACGTGAAACAGCTGCTCCAAATGGATATATCCTTGATGTAAATCCTATTAAGTTTGAGATTACAAAAGATAGCTACGAAAAAGATGCTATTATGATTGTAAATAAAAAGGATACAAAAAAGACTGTTGTTCCACCAACAGTAACACCACCATCAAGGACAAACACTCCAGGAACAACACCACCATCAACAACAGTAAAACCACCAACAACTTACTATGTTCCAGGCAACAAGACAAGAATCCCAAGAGGGCCACTTGTAAAAACAGGGGATATTAGAATAGTAATCCTAGTAGCCCTAGGCCTAGTGATGATAGTAGCTGGAAGTATCATAGTAAAGAAAGATGAAAAAAATCAGAAAATTCAATTAGCTTAGGCTAGAATTTAAGAGAAAATAGAAGGTTTCAAGAAGAAACCTTTTATTTTGCTTTATAAGAGGACTGTTATGGTGATGTGAAAATACAATGATAACCATTTACAATGGTGTCATTCTGAGCGAACGCGAAGAATCTCCAAGGTTAACGGTGCATTACGAGATCCTTCGGCTCAGGGCCTCAGGATGACAGAGTGTGTGCATGAATGTGCATTATTATCAAAACAAAGTGTAGCATTCTGACAAGGTTATTAAGGTATAGAATAAGGAATTCATCAAATTTTATAAACATATTTAATACCACTCACCAGACTGTCATTCTGAGCGAACGCGAAGAATCCCCTAGGTTAGCGGTGTTTTAAGAGATCCTACGGTCGCGTCCGCTCCCTCCGTCGGCTACGTTAGCCAAATCATATAGATTTGGACTTCGCGACATTTGACCTTCCATCAATTCTCATATGAGAATTGGGATAGGTCAAGAATGATGACAAGTGGAAGTAAGTCAGTACCACCCGCTGCACTGTCATTCTGAGCGAAAGCGAAGAATCCCCTGGATTAATGGTGCTTTATGGGATCCTACGGACTGTGGCCTCAGGATGACAAAGCGATGACGGATGTCTGGTTAACCACGGAGATGACAATGGAAAGAGTATCGCCAATACTGCCCACCCCACTGTCATTCTGAGCGAACGCGAAGAATCCCATGGCTTAGTGGTGTTTTATGAGATTCCTTGGCCAATGGCCTAATGATAGCAGTTTACATATAATAAAACATAAAAAGAATTCACGAAGTGAACTTCTTCTGCTCTTGCTCCACGCAGTGGCGGAGGGAGATAAATGACCGTTGATTTCGGTCATTTATCCCGAAAACGTAGTGCGGTAGCACGAAAGAGCTTCCTCAGAAGCGGGTTTTCGTAGTAGAAGGTTTTAGGGGTTCGGGGGAGTTAAACAACCGTTAATTTCGGTTGTTTAACCCGGAAACTAAGTGCGGATGCACGAAATAGCTTTTTAAAAGCGAGTTTCCGTAGGAAAAAGGGGTCTGTCCGAGAGCGGACGGACTGGCAATTACTACCCCTAATCCCTATCCCTCGAGTACTAAGCATTTTAATTTTTATGTAATTACACTTAATTAAGGGTTCCTTAAAGGGAAGAAAATCCCTTAAAAGAAAAGAGTTTTGATGCCTTTTAATAAGAAAATAGTTAAAGAAGAAAAAGTTAATAATAAGCCAAGTAAGAAGAAAAAGCCCCAGTCCAAGGCTTCTAAATGGATTTGGAGGTCTATTTTCCTTATTGGTTTTTTGGTTATGCTCTATCCTTTAATCAACCGCTTGTACTATCGTATAGATTCTACAGGCCAAGTTGATACCTTTAAGGCTGGGGCTAACAACCTTTCTACAGATGAGGTCAAAAGACGTATAGATCTGGCTCATGCTTACAATGAGTCCTTGTCTGGTGAGAATATTGCTGATGACCCATACACTAGGAAAAAGCAAGAAGAAGGCCGCAAGGAATATGCACGTATGCTAGAGGTCTCTGAGATGATAGGCCACGTGGAGATTCCTCGTATCAACCAAGACTTGCCGATTTTTGCTGGTACTAGTGAGGATATACTCCAAAAGGGTGTAGGCCACTTGGAAGGTACATCTCTTCCGGTAGGGGGAAACTCAACCCATGCTGTTTTGACTGCTCACTCTGGTTTGCCTGAAGCGACATTATTTACCCACCTTAACCAACTTGAAATTGGAGATAAGTTCTATGTACACAACATAGAAGGAGTCTTGGCCTATCAAGTTGACCAGATTAAGGTAATTGAGCCTACAAATTTCGATGATTTGATGGTTGCTCCAGGTCACGATTATGTGACACTTTTGACTTGTACGCCGATAATGATTAACACTCATAGACTTATAGTAAGGGGGCACAGAGTACCATACGTACCTGCTGTGGATGAAGAATTGATTAGAACAAACAAAGCAAACTGGATATTTAGAATATTATTTTTCCTAGCCTTATTCTTGATTATAGTTCTTATTATAAGACTTATTAAGCTAAGACGTGAGAACAAAGACTATTATAAACGTCTAGAAGAAGTCAGAAAAGAACAAGAAGACTTGAAGAAGATGTTTATGAACTCTGGTAATTTCAGAAACTACCAAGGTTCATCAGATATGTTTGAACAGATGAGGTCTACTGGTCCAAATACTCGTAATGATAGCAATAATTTAGGAAATAGTGATGAATAAGAAGGGCGCATTTAAGAAAAACTTGCCTTTCATACTCATCTTTGTCCTAGGACTGTTGATTTTTGCCTATCCGTTTATTAGCCAGAAATATTATGAAATAGAGTCTACTAACGAAGTTGTAGAGTTTAAGAAGCAAATTGATGATGTTGACAAGGCTGACATAGAAAAACGTATAGACCTAGCCCGTGCCTACAACTCTACCCTAGATCCATCTAGGCTTGCCGATCCTTTTACAGAAAAGGAAAAAGAGGGTCGAGCAGAATATGCTAGGATGCTTGAGGTAAACGAGATGCTAGGCCACGTGGAAATACCGAGGATTGGACAAGATTTGCCTGTCTATGCTGGTACAAGTGACGATGTTCTGGAAAAGGGTCTTGGCCACTTGGAAGGTACATCTCTTCCTATAGGCGGAACTTCCACCCATACGGTTATCACAGGTCACAGGGGGCTACCAAATGCCAAGCTTTTTAGAAACTTGGACCAATTGGTAGAGGGGGATATTTTCTATATCCACAACATAGAAACAACCCTGGCATATCAGATT
This sequence comes from Anaerococcus urinomassiliensis, assembly GCF_900128425.1. Taxonomy (NCBI): domain Bacteria; kingdom Bacillati; phylum Bacillota; class Tissierellia; order Tissierellales; family Peptoniphilaceae; genus Anaerococcus; species Anaerococcus urinomassiliensis. The sequence goes on along the minus strand of NZ_LT635782.1, from coordinate 1,233,671 downwards.
GACCATATTGAGGTTGTAGACCCTTCAAATTTTGAACCGGTTATGGTCCAAGAGGGCAAAGATTTAGCCACACTTTTGACATGCACACCATATATGATCAACTCTCACAGGCTATTGGTAAGAGGCCATAGAATCCCATATCAAGAAGCCATAGACGATGGTGTGGCCAATACACATAGACTAAAACCAGATTTCTTACAATTATTCTTGGGAATGCTACCAGTAATAGTATTTTTGCTAATAATTATGATTAGAGAAGCTAGAATAAGAAAAAGATTGGCAATGGAGGTAGAAAGTATTGAACAAGAAAATAAAGCTTACAAAAACTAATACATTTGGATATATCCTTATACTTGTGGGACTTTTGTTTGTAACTCTCCCTCTAATTAGAAGATCTTACAAAGACTACTCTGCCCGAAGAGCTGAAAAAGAATTTAGGCAAATACAAGAAAACAGAAAAGCAGAAGAAGTGGCAGAAGAAACAGAAAATGCTAATGAGTATAACGAAATAGTCAAAAATTCTGATATAAGTGTAAGTGACCCTTTTACAGCTGAAGATTACCAGACAAGTTATGAGAAGTTTCAAAACACAAATATTCCCTTTGCCTATCTAGTCATACCAAAACTAGACAAACGCCTACCCTTATATCTTGATGCGACACTAGACCATATATCAAGGGGTGTTGCCCAAGTAGATGGGACTTCTATCCCAGTAGGAGGACCTGGAACAAGGTCAGTCATAGCTGGCCACAGGGGCTGGTGGGGCGATACCATGTTCTTATACCTTGACCAGCTAAATTATGGTGACTACGTCTATGTAGAGCGTGCCGAACAAACCATGCGCTATGTGGTAAATGACAAGGAAGTCATAGACCCTTACGATTGGGACAAGTTGGCTCCAAGAGGAGATGCTGATATTATCAGTCTTATGACTTGTTCACCATTCTTGCCACCAAGACCAAATAGACTTTTGGTAAACTGTGTTCGTGATGAGACAAGTAAGACAATAGCCGAGGAATTCAAACTCCCAGGCACAGATGACTATCCAGTAAGTCAAAAGGATGAAGAAGAAAACAAAATCTCATCAACAGACCAAACAGTAGCAACAACAAGGATAGCAACTCTAATACTTTCTATAATTGGTGTAGTCTTATTTATACTAACCTTAGTTAGATTTATTAAAAGAATAAATGCAACAATAAAATACAAAAAGTAAACAAAGACTCTAGCATAAGCTAGGGTCTATTTTTGTCAAAAAATTACTATAAAAAATAAAAAAAATTAATGGGTAATTTAGTATTGTCTAGTATTGATAGAAACGATTAATAAGTTTATAAATATTCGAAAATATTATAAAATGAAAATAACAAATAAAAACAGGAAAACAAGAGAAAATTGGGCATTAAAGCCCTTTTTAAAGTTTATCAAAATGTGAGTAAAAATTTATTTCGACAAACATAAATATGGGACTTTGTTTTTACCAGAAAAAACTTACAAAATAGAAATTTTTATGGTTAGCAAAATCGATGCATACGATAAGATAGTTTTCAACCCTGAAAGCACTAAGACTATGGATGGGAGAAAAAAACTGATTGATTATGCACGAAAAAATATGCTCCAAGAGAGATATATAGATATAGGTAATGACAAAATAATAGCCTTATCCACCTGCGAGAAGGCTACGACCAACGGTAGGACAGTTGTACTTGGAGTCTTAAGACCTATGAATGGAGATGAATGATGAAATCATTTAAAAGAATATATAATTTAATACTAATGGCAGTGATTGTACTCATCCCATTTGTAGAAGCAAAAGCAGCTAGTGTTGCAGTTCCAATCACTGTTGATTGGTATCTTGGTGATCAAAAGTGGGATGAAGCTCCCCATAAAACCGATATCAAAATCGAGCCGATAAATGGGGCGCCATTGCCAGATGATGTAGACGAGTTTTATGGAAACGGAGATTTGAAGTTTGGCTTTGCTCCAGAATTTACTGGACCAGGCAGATATGAATACTTAATTTATCAAAACAACGAAGATATTAAAGAAGAACATAGATCAGTTAGCTATGACAAAACCAAATATCACTTGGTTTATATAGTTGAACAAGGCAAAAACGGATTAAATATTTCTGTATATGCTTATGATAATGATAAAAACATCATAGACCCTGACCATACATCAAAAGTAGCAGAGATTGTTTTTAAGAACAATGACCCTGGTAAAGGCAAAATAAATGATCCTGACAAGGATGGTAAGCCGGGCAATGACGGCAAAAATCCAGACTCTGGCAAGAACCCGGAAGATAATCCAAACAAGGATAACCCTACTATTCCAGGCAAACAAGGATTTACTAAAAACAAAAACTCGAATGGAAATGTAAAAACAGGTATATAGGGAATTATCTCTTACCTCATCATACTTTTGCTAGCAGGATTTTTATTATTAGCAAGCAAGAAACAAACTAAGCCTCGTAGTTAAAACTATGAGGTTTTTTCTATATAAAGATTTGAGGGGGGGATTTCCCACTCATCAGACCCTCTTTTTTCCTTGCTAATGAAATATGTTATAATAGTAAAAAAGCCTAGGAGATTTACATGGATATTATAAAACCATCAACTATTGCCGGCGTCATGGAACTACTTCCAGCCGACCAAGAAGTTTTTGACTACATAAAAAACACTATAGAAGAAACATTCAAAGATTATGGATTTGCATCAATCGACACCCCAATCATAGAAAAAAATGAGATACTCTTTGCAAAGGGTGGTGGAGAAACAGAAAAGCAAATCTTTGAGATAGCTAGCGATTCTAAGGATATGAGCCTACGTTTTGACCTTACAGTTCCCCTAGCTAGATACGTATCAGAGCACTTTTCTGACCTAAACTTCCCTTTCAAGAGATACCAAATTGCCAAGGTTTATAGGGGAGAGCGCAATCAAAAGGGTAGATACAAGGAGTTCTACCAAGCAGATATAGATATCATAGGCCATGACAGCCTAACCATTTATAACGACGCTATTTTGCCTTTTGTAATGTATAAGGCCTTTGAAAAACTAGAACTTCCAGCCTTGACCTTCCACATCAACAACAGGAAATTGCTAAATGGATTTTTCCAAAGCTTAGACATAGATGACTCTACAGAAGTCTTAAGAACTATAGACAAAAAGGACAAGATTGGCATAGACAAAACTCAAAGTCTACTTACAGAAATTGTAGGAGCAGATAAGGCAGAAGAAATACTTGTCTTTATCCAAAACCCAGAGCAAGGTCATGACCTTATAGCAAGCCTAAAAGAATTTGATGGCAATGACCTCTACAAAGATGGCCTTGAGGAACTCGCGATAGTTTATGACTATATGCTAGCCTTTGGCGTGCCAGAAGCAAATATCAAAATTGACCTTGCCATTACTAGAGGCCTAGACTACTACACATCAACAGTCTATGAAACCTTCATCAATGGCTACGAATCTATAGGTTCAGTTTGCTCAGGTGGAAGGTATGAGAACTTGGCCAACAACTTCTCCAAACAAAACTTGCCAGGAGTAGGTATGTCAATTGGCCTAACTAGACTATTTTACCAACTCCAAGAACTTGGCCTAGTTGATAAGATTAAGGGAGCAAATACCGATGTCCTTGTTTTGCCAATGGATCCATCCTTGCACCTGTATGCCATAGAAGTCCTTAAGGAAATCAAGGCCAAGGGACTTAAGGCTGATATATACCTAGAAACTGGCAAGTTCAAAAAGAAAATGAACTATGCTGATAAGATAGGAGCCAAATACTCCATCATAATAGGCGAAGAAGAAGCTAATAATAAAGAAGTATCCATCAAAAATATGGAAACGGGAGAACAGACCAAGCAAAAAATCGAAGAATTCCATTTAGGCAATTGATTTCATAGCAAAATACTGCTATACTATTAGTAGGTAAAACTAGCAATTAATAAGAAAAATTTACGGAGGTCATTATGACAAAATTAACTGAAACAGTACAAACTGGCGATTGGGCAAGTGAAAAACACGTACCAGAAATCAAAATCGAAAAATGTGAAGACGGCAAAATCAAAGTTACAGCAGCAGTTGGCTCTGAAATCGAACACCCAAACACACTAGAACACCACATCTCTTGGATCAAAGTATTCTTCCAAGCAGAAGATGGCAAATTCCCAATCGAAATTTCTTCATATGAATTCAACGCTCATGGAGAAGACGATGTACTATCAGTACCATGTGCAACAGGTATCCTAAAGACAGACAAAAAAGGTACAATCTATGCACTAAGCTACTGCAATATCCATGGTCTATGGGAAAACGCAGCTGAATTAAACTAAATATTATGATAGAGAATCAGACACAAGGGCTTTATTTTGTGTCTGATTTTTTTTAGGAAAAATGGAGGTGGTAGCTTTAAGTAAAATATATAAATAAAATTTTGACAAAATGTACTTGGCGTTATATAATACAAATGAAGGTTAAAAAGATAACATAGTTTTTAATTAAAGGAGAAAGTATGGATTTTACGATAGATAATACCCATAAAATGCTAAGAGAAATGTATAGAGACTTTGCGGTACGTGAAGTTGAGCCTCTAGCAGCAACTATTGACGAAGAAGAAAGACCACCTTATGAAAATATACCAAAGCTAAAAGACGCAGGATTCTTTGGTATTCCAATTCCAAAAGAATACGGTGGAGAAGGTGGAGATTACCTAGGATATGTAATGGCTGTAGAGGAATTATCAAAAGCTTGCGCATCTACTGGAGTAATAGTTTCAGCTCACACATCATTATGTGCATGGCCTATCGAAGCTTACGGTACAGAAGAACAAAAAGAAAAATACCTAAAAAAACTTGCAACAGGTGAACATATAGGAGCATTTGCCCTAACAGAACCAATGGCTGGTACAGACGCATCTATGCAACAAACAACAGCTCATATATCAGACGATGGTAAATATTACATATTAAACGGTTCAAAAATATTTATCACAAACGCAACTATTGCTGATACATTTATAGTTATAGCAATGACTGACAAATCAAAGGGAACACACGGAATTTCTGCATTTATAGTAGAAAAAGACACCCCTGGATTTACAATAGGACTACCTGAAAAGAAAATGGGTATCCACGGATCTGCAACTTGTGAACTTATTTTTGAAGAGTGCAAAGTACCTGTTGAAAACTTACTAGATAAAGAAGGTAAGGGATTCAAGGTTGCCATGACAACTCTTGACGGTGGACGTATTGGTGTAGCTGCTCAAGCACTAGGAATTGCAGAAGGCGCCCTAGAAAAAACATTAGACTATGTAAAAGAAAGAGAACAATTTGGTAGACCTTTAGCAAAATTCCAAAACACACAATTCCAATTAGCTAACCTAGCAAATCAAATTGAAGCAGCAAAATATCTAGTATACAAAGCAGCTTGCGACAAAGATGCTGGAATGCCTTACACAGTAAGTGCAGCTCATGCAAAACTATTTGCAGCTGAAACTGCTATGAACGTAACAACCAAATGCGTACAACTATACGGTGGTTATGGTTACACAAGAGATTACCCAGTAGAACGTATGATGCGCGATGCAAAAATCACAGAAATTTACGAAGGTACATCAGAAGTTCAAAGAATGGTAATAAGCGGAAGCTTATTTAGATAATAGGAGTTAATTGTGAATATATTAGTATTAATCAAACAAGTACCAGACACAAACGAAGTAAAAATCGACCAAGAAACTGGAAGAATCATGAGAGAAGGACTTCCTTCAATCATCAACCCAGACGACTTGGCAGGACTTGAAGAAGCACTAAAAATCAAAGACCAAAACGGAGCTCACATCACAGTACTAACAATGGGACCTCCACAAGCATCAGTAGCTTTACAAGAAGCATACGCTATGGGAGCTGACGAAGTAATCCTACTAACAGACAGAGCCTTTGGTGGAGCTGATACTTGGGCAACATCAACAGCTCTATCAGGAGCTATCGGATCTATAGAATATGACCTAATTATAGCAGGTAGACAAGCTATAGATGGTGATACAGCACAAGTTGGCCCACAAACAGCAGAACACTTACACATCCCATCAATTTCTTATGTAGAAGAAATAGTAGATGTAAACTCTTCTAATATCACAGTAAAAAGACAATTTGAAGATAGATACCAACTTATCAAAGCAAACTATCCAATACTAATCACAACTCTTGGTGAAATGAACCAACCAAGATACATGAGAGTATCAAGAATTTACGACTGCAACAGAGAAGATGTTGTAAAAGTTTGGACTGTTGATGATATAGAAGTTGATAGAGACAACATAGGTTTAAAAGGCTCTCCAACTAGAGTAAAAAGATCCTTCACAAAAGGAGCTAAACAAGCTGGAAAAGTATTTGATGTACCTGCAGACGAAGGTGCTAGCCTAATAGTTGATAAGTTAAGCGAAGAGTTTTTAATTTAAGGAGTTAAGATGTCCGAATATAAAAATGTATTAGTAGTTTGCGAACAAAGAGATGGCCAATTACAAAATGTATCACTAGAACTAATTGGTAAGGCTCGTGACCTAGCAAACGATCTAGAAAGTAAAGTAATTGCAGTAATCATAGGTAAGAAAGTACAAAACCTATCAGAAGAATTGATAAAATACGGTGCTGATGAAGTTTACTACCACGAAGATGACAAGTTAGAAAAATACCTCACAGAACCATATGTAAAAGCAACAGTAGCTATCATCAACGAACTAAAACCAGAAGTAGTACTATTTGGTGCAACAACTATAGGCCGTGACCTAGCACCAAGAGTATCTGCCAGAGTTGGCTGTGGACTAACAGCAGACTGTACAAAACTAGAAATAGACGAAGAAACTGGCCTACTAAATATGACCCGTCCAACCTTTGGTGGTAACCTAATGGCAACCATCCAATCACCAGAAGCTCGTCCACAAATGTCAACAGTAAGACCTGGTGTAATGCCAAAACAAGACCCAGACGAAGCTAGAGAAGGCGAAGTTCATAACTTTGAAGTAGAACTAACAGATGAAGACGTAAACGTTCAAATCATCGAAGAAAAACAAGAAGATAAGAAAAAAATCAAGATTGAAGATGCAGAAGTACTAATAGCTGTAGGCCGTGGTATAGGATCAGCAGAGAATATGAACCTTGCTTATGAACTAGCAGAAGTACTAGAAGGTGAAGTTGCATCATCAAGAGCAGTAGTAGATGCAGGTTGGCTAGAAAAAGACCGTCAAGTAGGACAAACAGGTAAGACAGTAAGACCAAACCTATACATTGCCCTAGGAATCTCAGGAGCTATCCAACACTTGGCTGGTATGGAAGAATCTGACCTAATCGTAGCTATCAACAAAAACCCAGATGCAAACATCTTCAACGTTGCAGATGTTGGAATCATAGGCGATATCAACGAAGTAGTCCCAGAACTAATCAAGAAAATAAAACTTGCAAAATCTGCAAAATAATCCCCTAAAACAATTTAAATTGAAAACAATTATCATTGAAAAACATTTTCATAAAACATACAATGTATATATGAAATAAATAATTTGGAGGATAATCATGGACTACAACACAATCAAATATGAAGTAAACGGACATATAGCAAAAATTACAATGAATAGACCAAAAGCTCTCAATGCTCTAAACTCAGAGGTTTTAGACGAGCTTGACAAATGCCTAGACGAAATCAAGGCTAATAATGACCTTAGAGTTCTAATCATCACAGGTGAAGGCAGATCATTTATAGCTGGAGCAGACATCAAAGAAATGTCTGAACTAGGTGGACTAGAAGCAAAGGCTTTCGGTAACAAAGGTCTATCAGTATTTAGAAAAATTGAAACTCTACCAATCCCAGTAATAGCAGCAGTAAACGGCTTTGCTCTAGGTGGCGGCTGCGAACTAGCTATGAGCTGTGATATAAGAATAGCATCAAACAAAGCTCTATTTGGTCAACCAGAAGTAGGTCTTGGCCTAATCCCAGGCTTTGGTGGCACACAAAGACTACAAAGACTAGTAGGACAAGGTTGGGCCAAATACCTAATCTACTCAGCAGAAAACATCAAAGCTGACAAAGCTCTAGAAATCGGGCTAGTTCAAGACGTAGTAGATGTAGAAGAACTAGAAGAAAGAGTGAACACTCTAGCAGAAACGATAGCAAGCAAAGCTCCAATAGCAGTTAGACTATCTAAAGAAGCTATCAACACAGGCGCTCAAGTAGATATAGAACATGCTATGAGAATCGAAGAAAATGCCTTTGGCCTAGTATTTACAACAGAAGACAAAAACATTGGAACACAAGCTTTCATCAACAAAGAAAAAGCAGAGTTTCAAAACAAATAGGGGGAAATAATGAAAATTGGTGTAATCGGATCAGGAATCATGGGTGGCGGTATTGTAGAAACTGCTGCTAAAAGCTACGAAGTAGTAGTAAGAGATATAAAAGATGAATTCTTAGAAAAAGCAAAAGAAAGAATAGAAAAATCTTACGCTAAACAAGTTTCTAAAGAAAGAATGACAGAAGAAGAAAAAGAAGCTGCTCTAAAAAACATCTCTTACACAACAGAAGTAAAAGACTTGGCAGACTGTGACGTAGTAATCGAAGCTGCAACAGAAAATCCAAAACTTAAAAAAGACATCTTCAAAGAATTAGATGAAGTTGTAAAAGAAGGCGCAATCCTTGCATCAAACACATCATCACTTTCAATAACAGACATAGCTGCAGTAACCAATAGACCAGAAAATGTAATTGGTATGCACTTCTTCAACCCAGTTCCAGTAATGAAACTTGTTGAAGTAATCAGAGGACTTCACACATCTGATGAAACAAATAAAGCAATATTTGAACTAGCAGAAAAACTAGGCAAACAACCAATAGAAGTAAAAGAAGGACCAGGATTTGTAGTAAACAGACTTCTAATCCCAATGATCAACGAAGCAGTTGGCGTACTAGCTGATGGACTAGCAAGCGTTGAAGATATCGATAAAGGTATGCAACTTGGTGCAAACCACCCAATGGGACCTCTTGCATTAGGAGATTTAATCGGACTTGATACATGCCTAGCAATAATGGAAGTACTATATAACGAATTTGGCGATAGCAAATACAGACCAAACCCACTCCTAAGACAAATGGTTAGAGCTGGTGACCTAGGTAGAAAAACAGGCAAAGGCTTCTACGATTACAGCAAATAAGACAATTATAAAAAGAAAGGAAATATAATGACAAGAAAAGTAGTAATAGCAAGCGCAGTAAGAACACCAGTAGGTTCATACGGTGGATCACTAAAATCAGTATCTGCGAAAGACTTAGGAATCACTGCAGTAAAAGAAGCTATCAATAGAGCAGGCATCAAACCAGAAGATGTAGACGAAACAGTATTTGGTTGCGTATTACAAGCAGGCCAAGGCCAAAACATAGCTAGACAAGTATCTCTAGGAGCAGGAATCCCTAAAGAAAAACCAGCAATGACACTGAACATAGTATGCGGATCTGGCTTAAGAAGCGTATCATTAGCAGCACAAATGATCAAAGCAGGAGATGCTGATGTTGTAGTAGCAGGTGGTACAGAATCAATGTCAAACGCACCATACTTACTAACCAACGAAAGATGGGGAGCAAGAATGGGAGACAAAAAAGTTGTCGATGAAATGATCAAAGACGGACTTTGGGATGCATTCAATGACTACCACATGGGTATGACAGCAGAAAATATCGCTGAAAAATTTGGCCTAACAAGAGAAGAACAAGACGAACTAGCAGCACTAAGCCAAAATAGAGCAGAAAAAGCACGTGCTGAAGGTAGATTCAAAGACGAAATCGTACCAGTAGAAGTAAAAGATAGAAAAGGCAACGTTACTGTAGTAGACACAGACGAACACATCAGAGAAGGCGTAACAGCAGAAGGTATCTCAAAACTAAAACCAGCATTCAAGAGAGATGGTGGTACTGTAACAGCAGCAAACGCATCTGGACTAAATGATGGATCAGCAGCACTAGTAGTAATGAGCGAAGAAAAAGCCAAAGAACTAGGCGTAACACCACTAGCAACAATAGTATCATATGCAACAGAAGGTGTAGACCCAGCAATCATGGGAACAGGCCCAATCCCAACAGTAAGAAAAGCACTAGAAAAAGCTAACCTAACACTAGAAGACATTGACCTAATCGAAGCAAACGAAGCATTCGCAGCCCAAGCCCTATCAGTAATCAAAGAACTAGGTCTAAACACAGACATAGTAAACGTAAACGGTGGAGCAATAGCAATCGGTCACCCAATCGGAGCAAGTGGAGCAAGAATCTTCACAACCCTACTATATGAAATGCAAAAGAGAGACTCTAAAAAAGGTATCGCAACACTTTGTATAGGTGGCGGTATGGGTACAGCAATAGTAGTAGAAAGACCATAATAACAAACAACCCCAAAACCTCAACCAAAAAGGTTTTGGGGTTTTATCTGATTAGCAGGAAATAGCCTAAAGAAATATCTAGACAATCAACTAATATGCCCAATATCACAACAAATTTTTTATCAATATTGGCCAATTTACCTACAATGTCTAAATTCGAGCAAAAAGGTATTGTATGTTATTTTCAAATCATATATAATATAGGCAACAAAGTAATTGTTGCGTACTTATAGTGCGTAATCGCGTTACAAGTAGTTGAAATCTTATCAACGAATAATGTCAACCTATTACTTTCTTCAAAGATCGACTCCGATCGAGCTAGGATACCCTAGAAAAAATACTTGGCGATTCTTCTAAGTATTTTCGAAGTTTTATCAAAAGAATCAAACAGATTAGATACACTATATTTTCTCACGGGAAAATGCTAGCCTACATAACGTAGATACTTAAGTCACATAGCGTTGGGAAAAGAAGTGTATCAAATTGCTTTTTCGCAAAATACAAGACAAAGGAGAAAAAAACAAAATGAAAAAAGCAACAAATAGAATTTTGTCATTCTTAACAGCTTTTGCAATGGTAATCGGTGTACTAGTTGCTCCATTCACAAGCGCTAATGCTGCTGAAGAAACTACTGAAACAGTTACCTTACACAAGATTCTTCAATCAAAAGATAATCTAAATGCAAAAGATAAGGAAAAAAAGGATGTATTTCCAGGACATAAAGGTTTAGATGATACCGAATATAATGGAAACAAAATCCAAGATATCGGAAGTTACTTTGGTACTGGCTCAGAAGAAATAAAAGGCGTATACTTCGCATTCAAATATAATGACGGAGAAAACAAAGGAAAATATGTAACAATTAAGGAAGAAGAAGGAAAAGATCCTGTTTATGGCGTGGCTGATTCATTAGACGCTGAACTAGAAGAAGGTGTTAAACTTCTAGCCGGCGAAACAGAAGATAAAGGTATTGCATTCAATACTAAAGGTCTTAAAGGTGATTTCTTAATTGAAGAAATTCACGAAGAATCTTCATATGTTGGTAAAGATGGTGAAACTCTAACAGATATGAAAGCTGTTCCAGTAGACATTACACTTCCATTAGTTAACAATGACGGTGTAGTAAAAGAAGCTCACGTATATCCAAAGAACACAGAAGAAAAACCACAAATCGACAAGAACTTCAAATATGGCAAAGGTGAAGCAAAATTAGCTGGAGAAAAAGAATCTGCAGATGGAGCCGAAGAAACAGTTGGTGCAAATTACGACAACTATTCTAAAGAAAAAGAAAAAGTAACTTCAGAACTTGGTAAAAAAATACCATATGAAGTTAAAACAAAAATCCCAGCAAAAGCTAAATACAAAAAATTAGTTTGGGACGACCAAATGCAAGAAGGTCTTGTATATAATAAAGACTTAGAAATTTCTGGTCTTGAAGGTTTAGTAAAAGGAACAGACTACAACCTTTATGAAACAAATAGAGGATTTAGACTTGTATTTACAACAGATGGTCTTACAAAAGTAGAAAATGCTGCAGCAAATGGTGAAGTTGAACTAACATTGACATATTCTGCTCATCTTGACGGAACAGTTAAACCAGATCAAGTGAAAGAAAATAATGTAACATTTGATTACAGCAACAAACCTGGTTTTGAAAACGAACCAACAGAAACAAAACCTTCTGAAGGAAAAATCACAGTAGAAAAATCATGGGCTGCTGATGGAAAAGAAATAACAGAAGCTGATAGACATGTAAAAGCTGTATTTACACTTCAAGAACAACAAGAAGATGGATCTTGGAAAGATGTTCAAGAAAAAGAAGTTGGTTATAAAGAAGGATTTACAGAAACCTTTGAAGGTTTAGATGACACTAAAACTTACAGAGTAGTAGAATCTGTTTCAGGTTATGAACCTGAATATCAAAAAGTTGATGAAAATGGTAAAATTGTCATTGTAAATAAAATTGATAATGACAATCCAAAAACATTAAAACCAACAAATCCAAAGGTTGTTAATGGTGGTAAGAAATTTGTAAAAACAAACCAAGAAGGTACAGAAAGACTTGCTGGAGCTGAATTCTACGTTACTAACGCAGCAGGAGAATACTTAGTACCATCTGCACCAGCTGATATCGAAGCAGTTAAAACAGCAAAAGATGCACTAGATAAAGCTGTTGAAGCATACAATGCACTTTCTGAAGAACAACAAAAAGGTGAAGAAGGAAAAACTGCTAAAGCATTAGTTGATGAAAAACAAAAGGCTTACAATGAAGCAGTATTTGCTAACTCTAACAAATACGAATTCAAAGCAAAAGATGAAAAAGGAAATATCCCTGCAGAAGCTGTAGTATTGACATCAGATGAAAATGGTAAATTTGAAATTACTGGTCTTGCATATGGTGATTACAAATTAGAAGAAAAAACAGCTCCAAAAGACTATGCTAAATTACAAGAACCTGTTGAATTTAAAGTTGAAAAAGGTTCATACTCTACAAAAGATGTAGATATTAAATATGAAACAACTGATACTGAAAATAATGCTAAAAAAGTACCAAACAAGAAAGTAACAATCCCACAAACTGGTGGTATTGGTTCACTAATCTTTATCGTAGCAGGTCTTGCAATCATGGGACTAGCATTCGTAATGAAGAGAAGAAACGCTGTTGAAGCATAATCGCTGAAATAGTAACAAAAAACTAAATAAGAAAAAGCAATAAGAGAGCTCAGGATAAAACCCTGGGCTCTTTTTTATAAAAACTAAATAAAGGAATATTTTATGGATCTTTCTAATGAAACAAAAAATGATATGAAAGTTGGTTTATCAATATTAGTAGTGGCAATATCAATTTTAATATATTTGGCTATATCTTATTTATTAAAAACATTGATTAAAAATGAAATAATATTACTTGGCGCATTAATATTAATTAGTATATTATTAACACTATTAATAATGAAAATAATGGAATCTAGCAATATGTTTAATACTAATGATTATGATTTTGTTATTGATTTTTTTGATATTATTGATGGTATTATTACTGTCTTAACTTTCGTATTTGCATATATAGGCTTAGAAACAAAAGATTTTGCAGATTATAAGCAAATTATATTAGCTCTAATATGCATTAAGATATTAACTGTATCAGTTAAAGGTCTTAGCTACAAAAAGAAATTATCAAACAATAAGAAATAATATCTTATCGCTTTCAAGTCTAATTCTATTAAATAATGTATAGTATAAGAGTAAACATTCAAAAAGATTACTTAGTTAATATCAGAATGCTTAATTGATTTTAATTTATATGCTTGTATAATTAGACTAACTATTAATTTATTTTGGCAATTCAAATTAATAAATTTTAAGGAGATGATGTCATGCTTTATTCAAGCAATAGAAAATTAAATTTAAGTGCTTGGTTATTAAATAATAACAAGTCAGCTTTCGATTCTCCTCTTAAGCTACAGAAATTTGTGCTTTTTTATGAATTGTTTAGTAGAATTGATGGAGAACATGCTGAATTCGATCACTTAAGAGGTTGGAAAAGAGGTCCAGTCTTTAGCAATTTGTGGGGAGACTATACTAAGGATAATTCTGAGTTTTTAATCAAATGTAAAGAAATAAATGATGCTGATAATTCTGATATTGATATGGAAAGAGTTCAATTAGCTGATTTTATTGTTTCTATATTAAACGAGAATGAACTTTCCAACTTAACTCACGAATTAAATTTGTGGAGTGCAAAAAAAGATAGGATTCTGTCAGGAGAACAGCAGGTCAATTTAGATATAGAAGATTTTAGTGATGATGATGTTAAACTATTGAATACACTTAGAGAAATGTATCCTATAGATCTAATTAATAATATTAAAATTTTGCCAATATCTAACTATAATATTTTAATATCAGATGATGATTATAATAATCTTACCGAGGAACATATGGATGTACTATCTGAGGTAGTGGAAAACGGAGGATTGCACAATCCAGTATATGTTGAGATTGATGAGAATGGAGCAATGGATATTGATTAGAGAAAAAGACGTTATTACAATTAAACTTCCATACCCAAATATAAATTCTAAACTTGCTACTAATTCTCATATGTATATTTGTAGATCAGTTAATAATAATAAACATAAGTTTCTTAAATGCCAGACACTTAAACCTTATATGCTAAAAGCTGAGAGCAATCCAATTACCTCTTATCATGATGAGAGTCCAGACCCTAATAGAAATCCTTTTAATAAGAAAACGAGAATTGACTGTGATAAATTTTTTAATTCGTTGAATGTAACTTACGATGTAAAACTTTTAACACAATCGAGACGAGATGTTAGTGACGATGTATTTAATATTTTGTTAAACAAGATAAATAATAAAGCCCCGAGGGATATTATATTAAATGAACAAGATTTAGTTAATTTAAATAGGTATATTACTTTTATATAGTACAAGAGACTAATATATATAAAATTATAAGTTTTCAATCAAGATTACACACAATAGCTACTAGAATATATTTCTGGTGGCTTTTTGTATATTAAGTATTATTCTTAAACATATGCATCCTATAAAATGTCCAAGCGCACCTGTCATCCTCGAGGGAGGGCCTTACAGGACTGACCGAAGGATCTTTGAGGGGAATATGTTTGTATAGGAGATTTTTCGCATACTCTCAACATGACAGGGGTGGGTGGTATTGACGCTTTTCTCTGTCATCCTAGAGGGAGCGTAAGCGACCGAAGGATCTTTACAAAGAATTTAAAAAGAAAATATTTTTATTTTATTTTAGTAATCAAAATCTTTTATTTAAATATTTTTTAAGGCTGTACCTTAGTACCTCGGAGGATAGGAATTAGGGGTAGCAATTGCCAGTCCGGCCGATCTCGGACAGACCCCTTTTTCCTACGGAAACTCGCTTTTAAAAAGCTATTTCGTGCATCCGCACTTAGTTTCCGGGTTAAACAACCGAAATTAACGGTTGTTTAACTCCCCCGATCCCCCTATACCTTCTACACCCCCACCGCCACTGCGTGGAGCAATGAGCAGTAGAAGTTTGCTCCGCAAATTCTTTTTTTATAGTATATTTATATTCAATGCATAAATAACTCTGGCACACCTGTCATCCTTGAGGGAACGAATGTGACCGAAGGATCTCATAGAGAAACACTACGCCAGGAGATTCTTCTTTCGCTAGCGCTCAATCAGAATGACAGGGGGCCGGGAAACATAACTAAGCTTAGAGGTGGAAAAAATTGGTGTTTTAAGATCTCATAATTTCGTTTAGAAAATCGCACTGTTTGAGCGTAGCGAGTTTGCGATTTTTAGAAATTTGAGATTGATAAAACCCTATTTTTGATGTTGATAATTCACTCCGCCCCACGCGAGTGGCAGAGGGGTGAAATGGGTCGGGGGCCCGGGGAAGGGCAAAAGGGGCATCTGTCGCCCCTACCGCCCTGCACCCCGGAGTCGAAGGTATAAACTAAAATAATTATTAAACAAAAGACATTAATAAATTCAAAAAAATTCCCTTTATTATTAACCTACCAATTTGAACAATATATCCTAAATGTTTATAAGCTTAGCGTTGGAAAAAATTGGTGTTTATACCACAACATCGCCCCACGCGAGTGGCCGTTAGGGTGAGTTTGGTAGGGGTTTGGGGAGACTTTGGAGGGCGAACGCCAGCCAGTCCGGCGAGTGAGGACAACGCCCTTAAAGGGTCCCCAAGGGATAGAGGTTACAGTAGATAATATTGGTATTTATAAGAGATTTATATAACTATAGTTAATAGATGCTAAGATCATACCGTAGATGCCGGGAAGGGCATAAGGGGCATGTCCTCCACGAGCCGGACAGGCTTATTAAGTCCCCTGGGTTTTCCCCTATGGGAAAGGAAAAGTGTGGTCAATTTTTTCACTATTTATAGACCAATTTTCGGTTGACATTTACAAATAGGTCTATACATCATTCATTTTGCTCATTTAATAAAGCTTATTGAATAAACCCTATTATATGTAATAAGTTGGATATATTATTTTTAAATTTGTTTGTGATTAAGATGTATAATTGAGAATGTATAAAGTAATGATATAATTATGATAAAAGGAGTTATAAATTATGATAAATATTCGTCCTATATCAGATTTGAGAAATAATTTTACAGAAATTGAAAAAGAAGTTAATAGCACCGACTCACCTATTTTTCTAACTAAAAATGGATATGGATCAATGGTTGTAATGAGCTTAGATCATTATGCAAGTTTGACAGATACTATTGAGAAAAAATTGGACCAGGCTGATATGATTGCTGATACTAATACAGAGAGATTAGAACATAATGATGTTTTTAATAATATTAGGAACAGGATAGATGAACAATCAAACCTATAGAATTAATTACTTACCATTATTTGAGCAGGATTTAAATGAGATAGTTGATTACATTACTGTGGATTAACAAAATCCTGCTGCTGCTCATAAGTTAGTTGATAAAGTTGAAAAAGCAATAATAAAAAGACTTGATAATCCTTTAATGTATGCACCATATAGTTCTAGTAAAACGAGACAATATCAATATTATAGGATAAATGTTGACAGTTATGCTATATTTTATGTAGTTATAGATGATGTGATGGAAGTTAGAAGGATACTTTATTCTAGAAGAGATATTGCTGAACTTATATAATATTATTATCTAGACTTAATGATTATTTAAGTAGATTTCTCCGTGCATTCGCTTTGCTCATTGGAAGTGGTAGAATAATTCAAACTATCTATTTAGAATCCTAGCAGTCCACCCGTCGCATATAGGGCGATTTGGCTAAGGTAGCCGACCGAAGGATCTAACAAAGTGCAGTCTATCCAGGAGATTCTTCGCATTCGCTCAGAATGACAGGTAGTGGTTGGTTGTTTTTATGCTCTTCCCGTTGTCATTCTGAGGGAGTGGACGCGACCGTAGGATCTAGCGAAGTACCCTTCATCCAAGGGATTCTTCGCATCCGCTCAGAATGACAATCGTAGTTGCTTGGGCTGACATTATTAATAAAAATGTACGTACCCCCTGTCATCCTTCTTGACCTATACAAGTCCCTAAATCTAGGGTGGCAAATTGTAAATTTGTCATCTTCGAGATAAACGAATGTGAATCCGAAGAACTTTAGATGAAATTGATGGAAGGTCAAATGTCGCGAAGTCCAAATCTATATGATTTGGCTAACGGAGCCGACTGAGGCCACAGGCCGTAGGATCTCATAAAGTACAGTCTATCCAGGGGATTCTTCGCATCCGATCAGAATGACAATGGGAAGGCACAATGATAGTGTTATTACCAATAGACATGTACTTTTTAAAGCATCTATCCCACGCTGTCATCCTGAGGGAGTGGACGCGACCGTAGGATCTCGCGAAGTACCCTTCATCCAAGGGATTCTTTGCATCCGCTCAGAATGACAGTGTGGCTGTGGTATTGACTTTCTTCTCCTTGTCATCCTCGAGGGCGTAGGCCGAAGGATCTTTTAATGTACAGTGTAAATGTCAATATAAAAATGTACATTTTTGGCTAAATATGAATGTACAATTTACTCCTTGTTAACAATATCCTTTAGCCTATAAGAATCACCTACAATCTGAATAACAGTGCAATGATGAAGAATTCTATCAAGTATAGCGTTAGCTATTCTTGTATCATAAAATATACTTTCCCAATCTGAAAAATTAATATTAGTTGAAACTATTGTTGATTTCTTCTCATATCTTCTGTCTATTAGTTGAAATAGGAGTCGTTCATCTCCTTGACTAATAGGCAGATAGCCTAATTCATCTATTATCAAAAGCTTGTAAGAGGCGTAATGCTTTAGTCTTGCTTCTAACCTATTTTCATCTTGAGCTTTCTTTAGATTTTCTAGTAGATTTGCACATTTGATAAAATATGTTGAATATCTTTGTCTTGCCGCTTCTATACCTATTGATATTGATAAATGAGTTTTGCCTACTCCACTCGATCCTAGAAATACTATATTTTCATTGTTTTCTAGAAACCCTAATTGACATAAATCTTTAATTTGTCTTTCATTAATGCTAGGTTGAAAGGAGAAATCAAAAGTTGATATGTCTTTTAAAGAAGGAAATGCTGCTGTTTTTACCATCTGATTGGCTGCGTTTATTCTTTTTGTATCTACTTCATAATCCGTTAATTTTAACAAGGATTCTATTAAAGAGGTATTCCTATCAGCTATTTGATCATCTATGTGTAAGATGAATTGTTTTAATTTTAAGTATTCTAAATTTTCTTTTAATCTTAGGTAATTGCTGGTTTCTTTAATTGTCAAACAAGGCTCCTATCTTTTTTAAGTTTTCTTTTGAGAATTTTTTTATGTCTACTTCATCTTTGTAGGGCATTGTCTTTTTAGTTATTTCTTGATAATGTTCTTTAAGATAGTTTAGCTTTTTATTGGTAATTTTATGCTTAACTATTAATTGTGTGGTATCATACAGGTACAAGTAGTTGTCTTCTACTTGTAGTGTTACGGTCTTTCCGATGTATTCAGTTGGTAGAGAATATTGGTTAGATTTGTATGATATCATCGAAGATTCGTTAACTTTGACAATGCTTTGATGGTTTTGATATCGGCTCCTAATCTCTTTAGATGGAAGAGCTTTTAAGGAGCCTTTATCTTTTTCTAACAAGGATATCGGAGTTTTAGATGTTCCTTGGTGGATACTCATATTCTTTCTTAAATTTATCTTTCCAACCTTATCTATCAGTTCTTTGTATGATAGCTTTCCTTGATAAGCATCTAACTCATCTAATATTTTCATTTGGCTTTCAACTTTACCTTTTGTTCGTGGTCTTTTAACTATGCAAGGTTGAACCTTAAATCCATAATCTTTAGCAAATTCATAAAACTTAGAATTAATTTCACCTTTGTGATATTCACTTCTTGCTTTATCCATAACAGTCTTTAGATTGTCTGTAACTATTACACTGGGCACTCCTCCTAATTTTTCAAAAGCATTACTTAGAAAGGAAAATATGGTTGATTGTCTTTTATCTAAGCTTGCATAGTAGATAGAGTATCTAGAGTATCCTAGGATAAAGACAAAGATATTTAAGCTAACATAACCTATATCTGTAGTTAAAAAGGTAAAATCTTCTTTCCAGTCTATCTGTGCTTGCTCTCCTGGGGCAGTTTCATATCTCATACACCTGACACTAGAACTAATTTTATTAGACTTAACGAAATATTGATTAAACTCCTCATGATTTTTTATGAAATGTCTAAATGTGGATGATGCAACATCTAAACCATAATTATCAACTAAGTATTGATACAAGTTAGTTTTGTAGTGAAACTTCTGTATACTAGAATCACATAAAAGCTCCCTAATTAAGGGGATAAAAGGATCTATCTTACTCGCCTTCTCCTTAGTATTAGGTTTATTGTATCCATCATAGTATTTCTTTACAGTTCTTCTATCAACACCTAAATCTTTTGCTATTTCTGAAAAAATGACTTTAATATTTAACACCTCCTCAAAAACTTTTAATTTATTTAAGTCATTTAGATTCTTTATTTCAAAATATTTTGAATCTTTTAGTTCTAATTGGTAATACATATATTCTCCTGATTATTTTATTAAATGTATTATCCAATTAAGTTTTTATTTGTACATTTTTATTTGACCACTTTTGTACATTCTTATTTTAGCATTTACAATGTACAGTTTAGCTAGGAGATTCTTCGCATCCGCTCAGAATGACAGGGGTAATATGTTATTCATCATTATTCAGAGAATTAATAAGTGAGTATCACCACGCCTGTCATCCTAGAGGGAGTGAACACGACCGAAGGATCTTTCTTAATACATTTCCTTATTTAAGATTTTATTCAGCCTATAAGGATAATTTATTATGATATCGTTATAAGTAAAAAAATAAAGTTACTCTATACCGACATAAATAATATCATATAATAATGATAAAGATAAACAAAAAAACTGTTTATCTTTTTTATTATGTGGTAATATATAAGTAAAAGGAGGTTTATATGCTTGTTTATTTTGAAGTAGGGGGCTTTCTTTCATTCAATGAAGCTCAGATGCTCTATTTTACTCCTAGTCCTGGTGCTAGGATTGTTAATACTAAATATGAAAAAAACTTTGTGATTCCTAACTCCAAAAAGATTCCAAGAGTCATGAAATCAGCTGTATTGTTTGGAGATAATGCTTCAGGTAAGACTAACTGGTTTTATGCTTTGGCATCTTTTAAGAGAATTATTAAAAATGGTTTAGAAAGGGATTTTGATAAGGATTTTAATTTTGATTGTAAAAATATAAAATTTTCGATTGGCATTACAGAATCCGTAAATAAGCGTGTTTTTGAATATGCTCTTGAATTTGATAAAGATAGAGAAATAATTTATGAAGAATTTATTTGTGATAACAATCTAATATTTATATACGAGAATAAAAAACTATCAATTGGTATTGATTTAGATAAAAAAAATGAGATAGAGTCTCTTTTTAATACTGTAAATTCAACAGATACTTTTTTATCAAAATTAGAGGACTTTATACCAGATTATATTAAATCATTTGTTGATACAATCTCTAGCGTAGGTGTTGTAACTGAATCTCCTTTTAATGAAGAAATAAAATACTTTCCTCAATTTAGACTTATAGATGAAGATGAAAAAAAAGTTATAGATTTTTATAAGAAAGAAGTAATAGAAATACTTAGCGACCTTGATTCTACTATAGATGATTTTGAGTATACCAAAAGAGAAGCTAAAGATAAGATTGGCTACGATTTAGTTATTAAGCGTAAAGGCCATAAATACGATATTGCTTATGAGTCCCAAGGAATACGAAAGATTGTAAATTTATTGATTGATATTCTAGGTATTTTTGATGGAAAGACAGTGCTTATTGATGAATTAGATTCATCAATAGGAGCCAAAGCTCTTATTAGAATATTTAATAGCATTATAAATAGCAATAAAAATGAAAAAGGCCAGCTAATTATTTCATCACATAACCTTATTTTAATGGATTTTGATTCTTTTCATGCAAGTCAATTATATGTTTTTTCTAAAGATAGTAAATATCAGACTGTTATAAGGTCTATAGATGATTATGAGCTAAGGTACGAAAAGAAGAATTTACCTGCACTTTATTTAGATGGATCTTTTGAGGTTTATTAGATGAAGAGAAATAGATCAAAGAGAAGATTAAAGACAACGGTTACAGTTAATATAGCATGTGAAGGTATAAGTGAGAGAGTATATATAGAAAATTTGCTTAAAGAATATGGATTATTTACTCCCAATATTACTGTCAGCAATTTAGAGGGTAAGGGTATGTTACCAACTATTTCGTATTTTGAGAAAAATGAAAAATTATATAAAATATTTATTTTCATACTGGATTTAGACAGAGCCAAACAAAAAGAAATAGAATTGCGTAATTTGAATAAGCTGGTTGATAAAGTTGAAAAAAGTAATATAAAAAATAATTTATTTCTATCTAATCCCAATTTTGAAGTTTTTGTCGCTGCATCAATAGGAATAGATTATGAAAAATTGTATATAAATGATTATCAAAAAGGAAATGGTGTCTATAAGTTTATAAAATCAAATTATGGAGACTATGAAAAAGCTATTGGTAATCTTCCAGACAAGTATTATTATGATAAAAAAGAACTAGATAAAAAAGGGAATAAAAAAGTCGAAAACCTTGATGTTAACCACAGTAATTTAGTGTATTTTATAGATTATATGAAAAGATTATTGGAAAAGTAGTGGTTTGATAGAAAATGTTTAAGTCATGAAATGTGACGATGCTGTGGAAGATCCAGCCGATATTATAAATATAGCCAATTATTATACCCCTGTAATCTGCTCATAATTTCTATTAATCTCAAATGATTACAATAAGAAACGGTGATGGTGTATTTTTACGCTCATCACCGTTTTTTCTCTTAGTTTTTAAATTTGATCGGATTGGCGTAGGTTAGGATTTCTTCTCCTTTTACCTTTACCTTTTGGGTAGATGATCTTTCTTTTGTGTTTTCACTTTCTACCAGGGCTTCTGTTACTGATAGGACTGGTTCTACGCAGGCGTCTTTTTCTTTGAATATTTGGACCCATTGGTCAAATGTTTTGGATTTGATATCTTCTATGATTTGTTCTTTGTATTGGCCAGCTGATTCTATTGTGACTCCTTCTTCTAGCCAATCTTCGTGTCCTAAGACTTCTAGTAGTGTTTTGAAGAATTTGCCTTCTACTGATCCTATGGATATATATCTGCCATCTTTTGTTTGGTAGAAGTCATATATTCCGCTACCGTTTAGCCAGTGGCATTCTCTTGTAGGATTGTTATTATCTAGCATAGATCCAGCGCCTAGCATTGAGTTTAGTGGTATGAGTGAGTCTAGGATTCCTACGTCTATGAATATAGCCTTGCCATTTTCTTTTCTTTTGTTGTGGGCTGCTAAGATTCCTATGATGGCGTTTAGTGATGATGCGATATCTCCGATTTGGCTTCCGTATAGGACTGGGCCAGATTCTTTTCTACCAGAGAAGCTTGCCACGCCGGATAGGGCTAGGTAGTTGATATCGTGGCCTGCTCTATCTTTGTATGGACCGTTTTGTCCGTAACCAGATAGGGAGCAGTAGATGATGTCTGGGGCAAATTCTTTGACTTCGTCGTATGATAGGCCAAATTTTGCCATAGTTCCTGGTCTAAATTGTTCTATGATACAGTTGTAACCTTCTTCTTTTATCAAGCGTTTTACTTCGTTGACCCCATCTTCTGATTTTAGGTCTAGGACTATTTCATCTTTGGCATGGTTCATCCATGCGTAGTTGGCGCTTATACCATTTTCTGTTTTTGGTTCCATTTCCAAAACTAGGTCAGGTCTGTTTGGAGCAGTTATTTTTGTTACTTTTGCTCCCATTTCAGCTAGTTGCCAGGTAGCATATGGTCCAGGCAATAGTGTTGTTAAGTCCAAAATTTTCAAATCATCTAGTAAGTTCATTGATCCTCCTAACGTTTTCTTACACTTTTTAAAAGTTTGTAATTGGTTATCTTTTATAGTTTGCTAACTATACTAATAAGTAGATTACCCTTTATCGTTGAAAATCAAACATATACTAAAGTTTATATGATATAATTTTTGAAAAAATGTACTGCAATGAAAATGTTTGTAGGTTTTTTAAATAATTGGGTATATGTATAAGGAAAACAATTTAACTAGACAAAATAAATATTTTAAGGAGTTTAAAAAAATGGACGTTAAAAAAGTTTTAGTTGTTGGCGCTGGTCAAATGGGCGGAGGAATTGCACAAGTTTTTGCCCAATCCGGTTTTGAAGTATTGTTATACGATTCATTTGAGGGAGCAGTAGAGAAAAGAATCGACTTCATTACCAGTATTCTAGATAAGGATGTTAAGAAAGAAAAGAAAACTCAAGAAGAAAGAAATAAAGCTCTTGCAAATATCAAAGAATGTAAAGATCTAAGCGAGGCTAGCGATGTAGATGTAGTTGTTGAAGCTATTATTGAAAACTTGGATACCAAGGGTGAACTTTACAAAAATCTTGGCGAAATAGTAAGTGACGATTGTATCATGGCTTCAAATACATCATCTCTTCCAATAACTGAGCTTGCAAGCCGTTATAAGAACCCTGAGAAATTTATCGGTATGCATTTCATGAACCCGGTTCCTGTGATGAAACTTGTAGAAATTATTAGAGGATTACAAACTTCTGATGAAACTTACCAAGTGATTCATGACCTATCTGAAGCTATAGGCAAGGTTCCAGTTGTTTGTAATGACGTTCCTGGATTTATTTCTAACAGGGTTCTTCAAGTTTACATCAATGAAGCAATTTCTTGCCTAAACGAGGGTGTGGCTAGTGCAGAAAATATCGATACAATTATGAAGCTTGCAACTAATAACCCAATGGGTCCACTAGAATTGGCTGACTTCATCGGTCTTGATACTGTTAAGTATATACTTGATGTACTTTATGAAGGATATGGAGATCCAAAATATGCACCAAATCCACTTCTTAAAAACTATGTAAGAGCTGGTTGGTTGGGCAAGAAGACAGGCAAGGGTTTCTACGATTACGAGAATAAATAATTGGGGGGGTATGACTATGATTAATATGGATTACTTGCTAACAGAAGAGCAAAAAGCCTTTAGATATGAAGTTAGAGAATTTGTAGAAAAGAAGATTAAACCAAATGCTTTTGATTGGGATGTAAACGATGTCTTCCCACTAGAAGTTATCAAGGAAATGGGCGAAAAAGGTTGGCTAGGCTTGCCTTGGCCAAAAGAATACGGTGGCATGGGCAAAAGCTTTCTAGAATATGCTATCCTTGTTGAAGAGATTTCTAGGGTTGATGCAGGTGTCGGCGTATTTATGTCAGTTCACTCATCAGCAGCAACAAGCCCAATATATGATTGGGGCACAGAAGAACAAAAGAAATACTGGATCCCACAACTTGCTAGTGGAGAAAAACTAGGAGCCTTTGTTTTGACAGAATCTGATGCAGGATCTGATGCTGGTGGTCTACAAACAAGTGCAGTATTAGATGGCGATGAATTTGTCATCAATGGTGAAAAGATATATATTACAAACGCACCATATGCAGATATTTATATAGTATTTGCCCTAACAACACCAGGTATTGGAACCAAAGGCATCACAGCATTTATAGTAGAAAAAGGCACTCCAGGTTTTGAGATTCCAGATACCTACAGTAAAATGGGATTACACTCATCTTCAACAGGAAGATTGACCTTTAACAATGTAAGAATTCCAAAAGAAAATCAACTAGGTCCTGAAGGAAAAGGATTTAATATAGCTATGACCACCTTAAATGGAGGTAGAATCGGTATAGGTTCTCAATCCCTAGGTATAGCTCAAGGAGCTCTTGAAGAAGCCATTAACCACATCAAATCAAGATACCAATTTGGCAAACCTCTAGCAGCAATCCAAGATATCCAATTCAAAATTGCAGATATGGGAACAAGAGTAAACGCAGCAAGACATATGGTATACACAGCTGCAAAGATGAAAGATGAAAAGCTTGACTTCCTAGAAGCAGCAGCTATGGCAAAACTATTTGCATCTGAGACAGCAGGATATATCACAGACCAAGCATTGCAAATGCACGGTGGTTCTGGATACATCAGTGGTATTCCAATAGAAAGAATGTACAGAGATACCAGAGTAAACAGAATCTACGAAGGTGCATCAGAAGTACAAAAAATAGTAATCTCTAGATCCATGATAGGTAAACTTGGAGGAGATTCTAAGGACAAAAAAGATACAAAGAAAGCCAAGAGAAAAATAACTGGTGAGCGTAAAAACGTTATTATAAACGAAGGTTCTCCAGAAGAAAAAGTAGATAAACTTATAGAAGCAATAGGAGCCGAAAATCTAAAGGCAGAAAAAGTTGATATCAATGGACCAATAAGCGATGCTAAAAATGTTGTAGCCTTTGGTATGGGTTTGGAAAAAGAAGAAGATATGGAACTTATAAACGAGCTTGCGGGCGAGACAGGTTCTATAGTAAGTGGTTCTAGACCAATAGCAGAAAGCAGAAAATGGATTGGCATAGATAGATATATAGGACTTTCTGGCCAAAACTTCCCAGGACAAAGATACATCGGAGTGGGTATTTCTGGTCAAGTTCAACACTTGTTGGGCCTAAAGGAAACTGACGAGATCATAGTAATAAACAACAATCCAAACGCACCATTCTTTGCAGAAGCAGACTATGGTATAGTGGGCGATTACAAGGAAATTCTTCCAGTATTAATAGAAAAATTAAGGGGTTAGGTAAAGCTATATGACTTATCAAGAAAAATACCAGGAAAAATTAATCACAGTAGATCAGGCAGTAGACTTAGTCAAAGATGATATGAACATAGACTATGGTTGGTCTATATCAACATCTAGATACTTTGATGCTGCCTTGGCAAAAAGATTGGGTGAATTTAACAATATTCACCTACGTGGAGGTTGTGAACTAACAGAACCTGCAGTATTTGCCGCAGATCCAGAGAACGAACACTTTACCTATACTTGCTACCACGGTTTGGGAGCTATGAGAAATGTATTAAAAACTGGTCAAGCTTTCTATGCACCAATGAAATATTCTGAGCTGCCATCATATTTTGAAAGAGGATATTTGACAACAGATATCTATGTAATGCAAGTAACTCCAATGGATAAAGATGGATACTTCAACTTTGGTCTATCAGGATCATACACCAGAGCAGGCTTTGAAACAGCTGATGTAGTAATACTTGAAATCAATGAAAATATGCCTAGAGTTTCTGGTGGATCTGATGCTAATATCCACATAGATGAGGTTGACTATATCATCGAAGGAGACAACCCAGAGCTTAAAGGCATACCAAATATGGGCTATGGCGAACTTGAAGAAAAGGTAGCAGAGCTAGTAGTACCAGAAATAGTAGACGGCGCTACCATTCAAATCGGAGTTGGTAACTTGCCAAATGCCATAGTTTCACTATTGGCCAAATCTGATGTAAGAGACTTAGGTTGCCATACCGAACTATTTGTAGACGGATTCCTTGATTTGATCAAAGCTGGCAAGGTAACTGGTATGAGAAAGAAACTAGACAGGGGTAACCACGTATTTACCTTTGCCCTAGGAAGCCACGAACTTTACGATTATATGGAAAACAACCCACAATGCCTTGTAAGAAGCGTTGACTATGTAAATAGCCCATCAGTCATCAAACAATTTGACAACTTTGTAAGTATCAACGGAGCAATTCAAATTGACTTGCAAGGTGAGGTATCTTCCGAATCAATAGGATATAGACACATATCTGGATCTGGTGGGGCCCTAGACTTTATGCTAGGAGCTTATGAATCCAAGGGTGGTAAGTCCTTTGTAACCTTGCTATCAGCAAGAGAAGGTTCAGATGGCAAATTAGTATCAAACATAGTTCCAAACTTTGCACCAGGAACCATGGTAACAGGCACACGTGCCAACACTCACTACATTGTAACAGAGCAAGGCATAGTAAACCTAAAGGGCAAATCTGTATGGCAAAGAACAGAAGATTTAATATCAATAGCTCACCCTCAATTTAGAGACGAATTAATCAAAGAAGCAGAAAGAATGAAAATTTGGAGAAAATCTAATAAATAATCCACAAAAAGCAAAATCGGGCCAATTGACCCGATTTTTGTTTTGAAATTATTAAATAGAACTTGGAATTTTGAGTGTATTTGCCAAGTTATAGATTGGTCTGATATGCTCTTTTTTTTCTGGATGATGGTCCATTACATATTGGCATAGGTCAAGCATCCATACCACAACATATTTGGATAAATAAAAGCCTTGGATGCCATTTGCAAGGATCGACCTTCTGCCATTTCTGACTATATCATCTCTCATTTGGGCAAAATACTTGGTGAAGTGCTCGTTGGATTTTTCATCAAGTATTATTGTTTCTATCAGAATTATGAGGGAATCTAGGTACTTATGATCGATAGGGTTTATCCTAAATTCTATATTGTTTTGCTCGTTTAAATATATATCTTCCTCAACTTGGTAATTTTTATAAGCTTTTTTGTAGTCGTCTATATCAAAATCTGCAAAAAAATTGGGATATAGACCGTAGGGGAATTTTGACTTTTCTATTGTTTTGCTCAAATATTCTAGTTCATTTTTCCCACTGTCAAATGAAGCTATAAATATGGGCGATAGTGTCACCAAAAGCTTGAGATTATTGTTATTCTTATCATTTGGGAAGATTAGTTTTGTATATTGTTTGGTTTTTTCTATATTCATTGGATCACATCAAAAAACTTTAATTATTGGATTACATCAAAAAACTTTGCGCTATTTGCTTTCGCTAAGTCTTCTGCCTTTAGTTTGAGTCCATGGCCAACTTTTCCTGCCGAAATCTTTATATATGGCAGGTTTTTGGCGCTTTGATCTATGACTACTGGATAGTCTTTTTTCATGGCGAGGGAGGTTGTCGCACCTCGTTCATAGCCTATTTTGGATTTTAATTCTTTTAATGGCAGCATTTCCAATTTTTTGACTTCTAGGCACTTGGCAGCTTTTTTGAAATCTATATTTTCTTCCCCAGGTATGACAAAGATATATATGTCCTTAGTGTTTGATACAGTTGCCAAGGTTTTGTATATGTAGTGTATGTCCTGGTTGGTCTTTTCTGAAAGGTCTACCGATGAGACAAAATCTCCTTCCAAACCATAGTCTTGGTGGTCGTATTCGATATTTAAGTTGTCTAATATTCTCATTGCATTTGTTTTTATTTCTTTTTTCATAAAATCACTTCCTATTTGCCTATTATACTATAAATTATCCAAAGATAATGGGTATAAAGCTAAAAAGAATTGGAGTAT
This sequence comes from Anaerococcus urinomassiliensis, assembly GCF_900128425.1. NCBI lineage: Bacteria > Bacillati > Bacillota > Tissierellia > Tissierellales > Peptoniphilaceae > Anaerococcus > Anaerococcus urinomassiliensis. The sequence goes on along the minus strand of NZ_LT635782.1, from coordinate 1,204,825 downwards.
TTATGGAAAATATTATTACCTATGTTTATCACTCTTGCTACAGTGTGGAAACTAAAGATTTATTTATTGTTTTTGATTATTATAAGGGAAAATTAAATATTCCTGAAGACAAGGAAGTTATTTTTGTATCTACTCATGGCCATAGTGACCACTACACATCAGAGATTTTGAAACTGCCAAATATGGAAAATATGACCTACATCCTATCTAGCGATATAGGAGAGCTTCCAAGCGATGAAAATATAGTCTTTATCAAAGATAACAAACTATCTATGGACCATCTAAAGACTTTGTATAAGGCTTGTAATGTTCATTTTGTAGAAGAAAATATGACATACCAAATCAAACTAGCTTCCGGTAAAATAATTGATGTCAAAACTTTTGGGTCTACAGATCTAGGCGTATCAATATTGATGGATGTTGATGGAGTGAATATTTTCCATGGTGGAGATCTAAACTTTTGGGCTTGGCCTAGTAATGATGATTCTACCATGAGAAAAGAATACGATGACTTTATGGCAGAAGTTAATAAGATAAAAAACGAAGAGATAGATATTTGCTTTTTTGCCCTAGATAATAGGCTGGAAGAGAACTACTATAAGGGAGCTGATATTTTTATTAGGGAAGTTAGACCAAAAGTTTTCTTTCCTATGCATTTTGGATCTAGTGAGCAAGTATCAAAAAAATTTAAAGAAGATTATAAATACGACTTTACTGATGTGAGAGAGATAAGAGAAGAAAATCAAATAGAGATGATTTATAGATGATTAATGTGATATAATATATTATTATATCTTAGAAATAAAGGTATATTATATTCCGTTAATAAGTGAGGGAATAAAATGGAAAAAATAGCAGTACTAGTTGACACTGCAGCAGATATAGATATCGAAACGGCTCGAGAACTTGGCATATACCTTCTGCCTTTGTATGTTAACTTAGATAACAAGTATTATAAAGATAGGATAGAGATTTCTCCAGATGAATTTTATGCTTGGATGGAAAAAAACGACACTATGCCAAAGACATCCACTGCATCGCCAGGAGATCTTACTGAGATTTATGAAAAAATCAAAAGCGATGGCTATAACAAACTAATAGCCATAAGCCTAAGCAGTCATTTCTCAAGTACCAACAATCTAATGCAGATGTTTGATGTAGATGGACTAGAAACATATGTATTTGATAGCAGAAATCTTACTATGACCGAAGGATTTTTTGCCATCTACGCAAAGGAATTGATAGATCAAGGCTTAACCTTTGAAGAAATTATAGATAAGCTAAATCAAAAGAGGAACGATTCTAACGTATTCTTTACCTTGGAAACCTTCAAATACTTGGTAGAAGGAGGTAGAGTCCCAAGAACCTTTGGCAAAATTGGGGATGCCCTTTCTGTAAAACCAATCATAACTGTAAACCCAGAAGAAGGAGTTTTCAAGCTAACGAAAGTTGCTAGAGGAGAGAAGAGAGTACTAAGAGAGCTTAAGAAAATTGGTGAAAGTTTAGTAGCCGATGTCAAAGATTATTACTTATTCTACGGACATGGTGGCTGTGAACAAGCTCTATCAAAAATAGAAGAAAGTTTATCAGATGTAATAGCTAACGCAAAGAAAGTTTATAAGGTACAAATATCACCAACACTTGGGGCAAACACTGGTCCAGGCTTGTTTGGATTTGGGATATTTACCCTAGACTAAGAAAATTATTCATGGATTTATCCATGAGTATTTTTGTATACAGAGAAATATTTAAATATAGATATAATATGAATAATAAGAAAAGGATTAATTATGGAAAAATTAGCAATTATAACAGACTCGACCGCTGATCTATCAGAGGCTTATATAAGTGAAAACAACATATATGTAGCTAACTTGTATGTTATATTAGATGATAAAATATATGAGGATAGAAAAGAGATAAAGGCTGATGACTTTACAGCAATCAACGAATCCGACAGAGACTACACAGCAAAAACATCAGCTACTTCTCCTGGTGATTTTAGCAAACTTTTTGCCAAAATTAAGGAAGATGGTTACGATAGCGCTATATATATTGGCATAACTTCAAAAATGTCAGCGACACTAACAAATTCCAATCTTGCGGAGAAAAACGGTCTAAAAGTTCATATAATAGACAGTGGTAGTGTATCTTTAATGGAAGGAATCATTATAAACTATGCAGTTGATTTAGTTAAAAAAGGCTTAAGTGCAGAAGATATAGTAGAAAAATTAAATGCTAGCATAGGCAAGCAATACGGATATTGCTATTTTGATACACTAAAATATCTCAAAGCAGGTGGAAGAATCGGCAAGGTTGCTAAAAAAGTATCGACTATATTTAATGTAAAACCCCTATTGGGACTAGATGGCAAGGGAGATTTTGAACTAGTTAAGCTAAAACTTACCAGGGAAAAGGCCTACAAATTAATAGAAGAAAAAATTAGAGAAGACATTGGAGATACTGAAAATTATTATCTATTTTATGTATCTGGCAAGGATGATTATGTCATAGATGAACTTAGAGATAGGCTGGCAGATATAGAAGAAAAGGCTATAAACATACACCAGGGAAGGTTTGGATCGGTTGTATCAGCCCATGCTGGTAGCAAGACATTTGCTTTAGGCTATCTAGTAATTAATGAGTAAAAAAAGTCTTGACAAGATTTATGATTTAGGGTATTATACTTTGCATAGACAACGAAGAAGTACCCAATTACTCACCTACCGACATTGGTTTGTAGGTTAATAGTTTTAAAATTATTTTTAAAATTTAAACGGGTACTTTGTGCCCGCTTTTTTTATGCAATTATACATTGGAGGTATAACTATAAAAGATTTAAGAATAAATGATGAAATTAGAGCTGACCAAGTAAGATTAATAGATGAAAATGGTAACCAAGTTGGTATTACATCTCTTAGTGATGCCCTAGAGCGTGCTGATGAGAGAAGACTTGACCTTGTACTAATGAGTCCAAATGCTAAACCACCAGTTACTAGAATCATGGACTATGGTAAGTTCAAATACGATCAAGAGAAAAAAGAAAAAGAAAATAGAAAAAATCAAAAAAATGCTCAACTAAAAGAGACTAGATTTTCTTTAAATATTGAAGATAACGACTTGCAAACAAAGGCAAATCAATCTATCAAATTCTTAAACAACGGGGATAAAGTAAAAGTTTCTATTAGATTTAGAGGCCGTGAACTAGGACGTAAAGAGCCTGGCTATGAGCTGATGGACAAATTTACCCAAATGCTTGGAGATGCCGGTGTGGTTTACAAAAAGCCAAAAATGGAAGGTAGATCTCTAGTAATGTTTTTAGAACCAAATACAAATAAGGAGTAATATATGGCAAAGAAAAATAAAACAAGAAGAGCAGCTGCAAAAAGATTTAAAGTTACAGGAAGTGGAAAACTTATGAGAAGAAAAGCTTATAAAGGCCACTTAACAGCAAAAAAATCTCCAGCAAGAAAGAGAAGACTTAGAAAAGGTGCTTTACTTTCAAAAGCTGACAATAAGAGAACAAAAGAATTATTAGGAATGTAATCCCAAAGGAAGGTAAGGAAAAATGGCAAGAGTAAAAAGAGGAATAAACGCTAAGAAAAGACATAAAAAAGTATTAAGACAAGCTAAAGGATACTACGGTTCAAAAAGCCTTTTATTCAAAACTGCTAACCAAGCTGTAATGAAATCATTAAGCTATGCTTACATTGGTCGTAAACACAGAAAAAGAGATTTCAGAAAACTTTGGATTGCAAGAATCAACGCTGCAGCAAGAGCTAACGGAACAAGCTATTCTAAACTTATGGGCAACCTTAAAAAAGCAAACATCGACATCAACAGAAAAATGCTTGCTGAAATAGCAGTAGAAAACCCAGCTGAATTCACAAAATTAGTAGAACTAACTAATCAAAACGCTTAATTACAATATAGATGATTATAGCTAGTAGTGATAATCAAAAATATAAATATATAAACAAACTTAAACAAAAAAAGTTTAGGGATAAGGAAAATTCCTTTATAATAGAATCAAAAAAATTGGTAGAAGAGGCCATCTCTTCTGCTGATGTTGATTTTATTTTTTTAAGCGAAGAAAACAAAGATTACCAGAGTGATTTGCCAAAGATAGTTCTAACGAGAGAACTTTTTGATAAAGTTACTGGTATGGTTACAAGCGATGGCTTCGGAGCTGTTGTAAAAAAGCCAGCTTATAAGGAAGTTTCGGCAAAGAGAGTCTTGCTCTTAGATCAGATAAATGACCCAGGAAATATGGGGACAATCATAAGGTCTGCTGAAGCCTTTGGATTTTCTGATATAATCCTTATGCCAAAAACTTGTGACATATATAACGAAAAAACTGTGCGAGCCTCAATGGGCTCTATATTTAGATTGAATATTGTAAAGAAAAATCTAGACCAAGTAAAAAAACTAAAAGAAAATTACAAGATGGTATCTGCCGACATGACCGGGTATGATATTAATGAATGTGATATAGATGGCAATTTGATCCTAGCCATAGGCAATGAAGCCAATGGTCTTTCCAAAGAGATTAGATCTTTGACAGATACATTTGTCAAAATTCCTATGAAAGGTCAGATTGAATCACTAAATGCGGCTATTGCAGCTAGCATTATTATGAATAAACTTAGCTTGTGAATCGACAAAAGTTTAGCTATTCTTATACAGCAAGAGGGGATGATGAGAGCCTTTTAAGTTCCGGCTAGATAATTCACCGATGAAGCTTGATATGAAAATTGATACGGCTAAGCCCCGTTATAAGCTTATGAGTGGATTTTATTTTTATAAAATCAATTAAGGTGGTACCGCAGAATTTCTGTCCTTTTTAGGATGGAATTTTTTTATGCAAAAATTTAGGAGAAGATGATGGAAGCAAAACTTAATGACATACTGGCAAAAGCAAGAGGTGAAATTGAAGCTGCAAGTAGCCTAGATGACTTGGAAAAGGCAAGGGTTAAATATCTTGGCAAAAAGGGACTTATTACAGATCTAAAGAAAAACATTTCTAAGTTGCCAAAAGAAGAAAAACCAATGGCTGGTAAGCTAATAAATGAAAACAGTAAAAAGATTGAAGAAGCACTTGGACAAAAATCTGAAGCCCTTAACAAAGAAATCCTAAGAGAAAAGATTAAAAAAGAAAAACTAGATGTGACAGCCCACTTTGATAGACACGAGAGTGGTCACCTATCACTAATCAACCAAACCCTAGATGATTTGGAAACAATATTTCAAAATATGGGATTTGAAGTTGTAGATGGTCCAGAAATTGACACAGTTAAAAACGTATTTGACGATCTAAACTCACCAGCAGACCATCCAGCAAGGTCAACATCTGATACTTTCTACATTACAGATGATATTTTACTACGTCCACATACTTCATCAGTACAAATTCGCGTGATGAACGAGGGCAAACTTCCTATCAAAATGGTTTCAGCAGGTAGGGTTTTCAGAAATGACGAAGTAGACAGAACTCACTCACCAATGTTCCACCAATTGGAATGTTTGGTTGTTGACGAGAATGTATCTATGGCAAATCTTAAAGCAACACTTGAGACCTTTATCAAGGAAATGTTTGGAGATGATATAGAACTTAGGTACCGTCCTCACCATTTCCCATTTACAGAGCCATCACTTGAAGTAGATGCAACTTGCCCAATATGCCACGGAGAAGGTTGTCCTGCATGTGGTAACACAGGCTGGTCTATGGAGCTTCTTGGTGGAGGTATGGTTCATCCAAATGTACTAGAAGCTTGTGGTATAGATAGCGAAAAATACACTGGCTTTGCCTTTGGCCTAGGAGTTGATAGGATTGCTATGGTTAGATATGGCCTAGATGATATTCGCTTACTTTATGATAATGACAAAAGATTTATCGAACAATTTTAGGAGAAATAATGTTAGTACCTTTAATTTGGCAAAATGATTATGTAATAATCGACAAAGACATAAAAGAAATTACAGATAGACTTTCAGAAACAGGATCTCACGTAGAGGAAGTTACTATAAGAACTACTGACCTAAAAGGAGTTGTTGTAGGCCATGTTCTAGAACAAGAAAAGCACCCAAACGCTGACAGGCTCAAGGTTTTAAAAATTGACATAGGCAAAAAAGAACCTACCACTATTATAACAGCTGCACCAAACACCAAGGTTGGCGATTACTTATTTGTCATAACAAGTGGAACAAAGCTTGACAATGGCACAGAAATTGGAGACCATGACTTTTTTGGTATAAACTCTGAAGGAATGCTCACATCTTATAGCGAGCTAGGCTATCCTGATAATGTTATTCCAAAGGAATTTAAGGATGGAGTTATTATCTTAAATGGAGAATTTGAACCGGGAACGCCTGTAAGCGAAGTACTAAAATCAAATACACCGGTTATAGAATATGAAATCACTCCAAACAGACCAGATTGCCTATCTATCATAGGTATGGCCAGGGAAAGTGCTGCAAGTTTTGGAGAAAAAATCAGCCTTCCTTCGCTAGACTATCCAGAAAGTGAAGAAAACATCATAGAGCTAACAAAAGGCTTAACTCTAGATTCTGATAAGTGCAATAAATTCATCCTAAGGGCTGTGACAGATGTAAAAATCGACAAATCACCTCAATGGCTACAAAATTACCTTATTCTTGCTGGTATGCGTCCTATTAACAATATAGTAGACATTACAAACTTTGTAATGCTAGAAACAGGTCAACCACTTCACGCTTATGATTTGGATAAGGTTTCTGGCAAAGAACTTATAGTAAGAGATGGTAAAGAAGGCGAAAACCTTAAGACTCTTGATGGCGAAGAGAGAGAGCTTGACCCATCAATGCTTGTAATAGCTGATGGAGAAAAAGCAGTTGGTCTTGCAGGTCTTATGGGTGGCTTCGATACTGAAGTAACAAGTGATACTAAAAATATCTTACTAGAAGCTGCAAACTTTGATTCTACAACAGTTAGGGAAACTTCCAAAAAACTAGGCCTTAGAAGTGAGGCATCAAACCGTTTTGAAAAAGGCATAGCTGTTGACATGGCAGATTTTGCATCAAAAAGAGCCCTAAAACTTATCTCAGACTTAAACATCGGTAAAGTTGCTAAGGGACTTCGCTGGGTAGGCAATGATAATAGCGAAGATAAGTATGTAAATCTCAGGATTTCAAGATTAAATGCCCTAAGTGGTGTGGACTTTACAATGGATGAAGCAATAGAAAATCTAGAGCTTTTAGAATTTGAAATTGAAAAAATTGATGATGATACAATTAAGGCAAAAGTTCCTTTCTTTAGAACTGACATAGATATAGAAGCAGACCTTATAGAGGAAGTTGTTAGACTTTACGGTATGGGCAAGATTGAATCAAAACCACTAAAATCAACCCTACAAAGAGGTATAAGATCAGATGCGAGATTATTGCGCGATGACCTAAAAAATGCATTAGTTGGCCAAAAGTTTTCTGAAATTACAACTTATTCTTTCATATCACCAAAAGAATTTGACAGGATGGGCCTAGACAAAGATTCCAAACTTCGTGATACAATCAATCTTATCAACCCACTTGGTGAAGATTTCTCAGTTATGAGAACTACCCAAATACCAAATATCCTAGATGTAATCTACAAAAATATCAATCGCGGCCAAAAAGACCTAAGGCTGTTTGAACTTGGAAAGGCATTTGTCAAATGCGACAAAGACCTACCAAAAGAAAACGACACACTAACAATGGCCTTGTATGGTTCATATGATTTTTATGATATGAAAGATTTCTTTATCAAATCTATGGCAAATGTTGGCCTAAGAGGATTTAGCTTTGTGGCAAATGAAACAAATCCAGTACTTCATCAGGGAAGATCTGCAGATATCTACCTAAAAGATGAGAAAATCGGCATGATTGGTGAAATTTCCTATGAAATCAGAGATGAATATAATATCAAAAAGGGCTGTCAAATATTAGAAATAAACCTTTCTCAAATCCTTGACCAAAGGCAAGTAGAAAGAAAATATAAGGCTCTTCCAAAATATCCAGCAATCACACGTGACTATTCCTTTGTTACTGACAGGGATGTAGAATCCAAATTTATTGAAGATATAATTAGAAGTAAGGGAGAAGATTTGGTCAAAGAAATCGAACTATTTGATGTATATACAGGTGATCAGATAGCAGATGACAAGAAATCAATCTCATACAATGTAAGCTTCAGATCTGATGATAGGACCCTCAAAGAAGAAGATATGTCCGAGATAGAAAAAAATATTTTGAAGGAACTAGAAGAAAATAATATTATTTTACGTGGTTAGGAGTATAAATGTCTGAAAATAAAGTTCAAGTTGAAATTGACGGTGTAAACTATACCCTGCTGACAGATGAAGATGAAGATCAAATCAGAGATATTGCAAAGTACGTAGAAAAGAAAATCAATGAAGTAAAATCACAACGTTTAAGCTTTGACAGAGAGTTGGTTCTTACTAGTTTAAACATAGCCAATGACTTGTTTAATGTGGGCAACAAATACAATAATTTAAAGGAAGATTCAAGAGAGGCAGTAGAAAACTACCCGACCCTTAGCGAAGATTATAAAAAAGCTATAGGAGAAAATGAAGAGCTAAGGGCAAAGCTTGATGAAAAACTTGAGCAAAACAAAAATCTTGAAGAAGAAAATGCCAATTTATTTAGAAAAGTCAAAAACAACGAAGAGTCTACAAAAACTATAGAAAAACTTAGAAATGAAGTAAAAAAACTCCAAGAAGAAGTTATCAGCCTAAAAGCAGAAAATGATAATTTTAAGGAAAAACTTTAATGACAAAAACTGAAATCCTAGCACCTGTTGGCAACTACGACATGCTTTATGCAGGTCTTGCTGCAGATGCTGATAGCTTTTATTTAAGCCTTAATGAATTTGGTGCAAGAGCCTATGCCGAAAATTTCACCATTGACAATATCAAAGAAGTGATAGACTTAGTCCATCTCTTTGGCAAGAGGGTATTTATTACTATGAATACTCTCATAAAAGATAGTGAAATGGCAAAGGCTATTTCCTATGTAGAAAAACTTTATGAGTATGGAACTGATGCGCTAATTATCCAAGATATAGGATTTTTTTCTATCATAAAAGATAAGGTTCCTGGCATGGAGCTTCATGCATCAACTCAGATGGCTGTTAGGGAATACTATGGGGCAAAATATTTGGCATCTCTTGGTTTTGATAGGATTGTCATAGCCAGAGAAACTCCAATAGAAGAGATTAGAAAAATCGCCAAACTTCCTTGCGAACTAGAAGTTTTTGTCCACGGGTCCTTGTGTGTGTCCTATTCTGGCGAATGCTTGATGAGCTCATATTTTGGTGGCAGATCTGCAAATAGGGGCAGGTGTGCTGGACCATGTAGGCAAAAATACCAGCTCATATCAAATGGGAAGGTTCTTGCTGATGATTATTTTCTCAATATGAAAGATCTAAATGCCATAGACAATATAGACCAGCTTTTAGAAATCGGAGTAGATTGTATCAAGATTGAAGGCCGTATGAAGACAGCAGAATACGTATATACGGCAGTTTCTAACTATAAGTCCAAGATTTATGAGAATAATTACAATAAAAATGATTTGTTAGACTCATCAAATAGAGGCTACACTGATGGTTTCATCTTTGGCCAAAATAGAGACTATATTCTTTTGAAAGATGACAATAAGCATAGATCTGTTGGAAAAATTTCAAATGAAAAAGGTAAAAAATACTTTATAAGCAATTCTAATCTAAAACTTGGAGATAATCTAGAAATAACAACTGATAAGGGCAAGAGATTGCCATTTACTACAACCAAAGCCTACAGCGCTGGAGATAAAATTTTCCTAGATAAATATAAGGATGCCCAAATCGATTCTCATGTTCTTATGCTAAATTCCATTTCCTTAAGTAAAGACTTAGAAGAAGGACTTGGAAGCTATAAAAATCTAGACGTCAAATTATATTTTGATGCAAAAATTGGTCATTACCCAAGGCTTACAATAGTCCATGGCAAGGACACAGTAACTTACACTCACAATGTAAAAAGCGAAAAAGCTAGCAAGATTTCCCTTAAGGAAGAAGATGTTAAAGAAAATCTAGGCAAATTCAACGATGAAATCTTTACTCCTAGTCTAATTAAAGTGGATATTGAAGATGGGATATTTCTTAGGAAAAAAGACATCAACCAATGCCGTAGGCAGGCTATTAACTTACTTTTCCAAGAAATACTAAAAGATTATCATAGGAAAGCTATCAAAATCGATTTGCCTGAACATAAGAAAAAAGAAAATATCAAAGCTGAGAAGAATATAGAACTTTTGACTAACCATATATCAAGAGAATTGCTAGATGATTTTGACAATGTTTATCTAAGATCCTTTGATAAAAAATATGCCGGACTTAACTTATACCTTAACCTAGATTCACATGATGAATACGATATTGAGGATCTTATAGGCTATATCAAAGAAAATAAAATTCGTGGTGTTATTATAAATAATTATAGGGATTTATACTATATAGATGATTTTAAAGCTAATGATATAAGAATTAGGATAGGCAGATATCTCAATGTTTTCAATTCCTATGCCTATGATTTTTATGCTGACTTGGCTGAAAGTATCACTTCATCAGTAGAAAGTGATTTTGATACTATCAATAGGCAAAACTTGCAAGTAGAAGCTCTTGCCTATGGTAGGATTGAGCTTATGAATATGAGACATTGTCCGTTTTCTGTAATTAAAAAATGTGGTTTAGAAGGATGCAGGACTTGTAGCTTTAACAATGCAAGTATGAAGTCTTTTGATGGCAATCTGATGAAAGTTATACGATATGGATCATATTCCAAGATTTATCCACAAGAAGCTATCCTAGCTGATAGAAATAAATTTAGCGATCAGCTTTCACTACTTTATTCTGTCATGGAAGATGATGACATAAAAAGTATTAATACGAAAAAGATATCCCAAAGATATGAGAAAGGAGTTATTTAATGCAAGAAAAAACTTTAGAGGTCCTAGAATATGGGAAAATTTTAGAAGCTTTATCTAAAGAAGCACGTTCAATGCTTATTAAAAATAAAATTTTAAATTTAACTCCTATGACTGATATTGACGACATAAAAGAGGAGCTAGAACAAACATCACAAATGTTTGCTGTCATAAAAAGATTTGGCAATATTGACTTATTTGGCCTCTATGATTTTACTGATATGATTTCCTATGTGAGGAAAAAGGGAATCCTAGAAGCCTATGAGCTTTTGCAAGTCAATGATTTGCTTAGGGCGAGCGAATACCTCAAAGAATACGGCAAGAATATATCTGAGCCTTATATCAAAGATTTATTTGATAGGATCAATACCGAGGATTTCCTAAGAAAAGAAATCGAGAGATCAATAATTAGTGAAGATGAAATCGCTGATAATGCATCAGGAGCCCTAAGGAATATACGTAGGCAAAAGGCTCGCAAAGAGCAAGAAATCAAGGCAAAACTTAATTCTTATGTGACAAATTCCAAATTTGATGACATCCTTCAAGACAAGGTAGTTTCTGTAAGAGATGGTAGGTATGTTGTCCCGGTAAGAACTAATAAGAAGTCAGCTATAGGTGGCATCATTCACGACAAGTCCTCAAGTGGCAATACTATATTTGTAGAGCCTGCTGCCATAGTTGAACTTAACAACCAATTTAGAGACTTGGAATTAAAGGAAGAAGAAGAAATCAGAAGGATCTTGGATAGGCTATCAAGACTTACAGAAGCCTTTGACGTAGAGATTTTAGAAAATCAAAAAATAATGGGTCGTATAGACTTCTTGGCTGCCAAGGCAAAGTATGCCATTAACAAAGAACACTCATTGCCAAAGATTAGCGATGAGAAAATAATGAGTCTAAAACAAGCTAGACATCCACTACTAAAGGGAAAGGTTGTGCCAATTGATGTCTCAATAGGTGGCGAATATCTGACATTAATAATCACAGGACCCAATACAGGTGGTAAGACAGTGTCACTTAAAACAGTTGGACTGATTAGCCTTATGGCCCAAAGCGGACTTTATATTCCAGCTGATGAGGGGTCTATAGTAAATGTATTTGATGATATATATGTAGATATTGGAGATACCCAATCTATTGAAATGAGCCTTTCTACATTCTCTGCTTCTCTTACTAATGTAGTGGATATTTTGTCTAAGGCCAGTGATAAGTCCTTGGTATTACTAGATGAGGTAGGATCTGGTACTGACCCTACAGAAGGCGCAGCTCTAGCCATATCGATATTAGACAACTTAAGGAAAAGAAAGGTTATGACCTTTGCCACAACCCACTATAGTGAACTAAAATACTATGCTGTTGACACACAAGGAGTTATGAATGCATCGGTAGAATTTGATGTAAATACCCTTTCGCCAACCTATAGACTAGAGATTGGCACACCAGGCAAGTCAAATGCTTTCGAAATTTCAAAAAGACTTGGCCTTGATCAAGCAATACTGGACAATGCTCAAAGTCTTATAGGGGAAGATACGAGAAATGTAAATAAAATCCTTGAACAAATCGAAGAAGATAGGAAAGTTCTCGAAGATAAAAACTCTGAGATCGATAGCTACAAAAAAGAAATAGAAAGTATAAAAAGAGAACTTGAAGTTAAATCCAAAGAAGTTGAAAAAGAACGTCAAAAAATCATAAGAGAAGCTGAAGATAAGGCCAATAAAATCTTAGAAAAAGCCAACAGCGAATCTCAAGAAATGCTCAAAGAAGCCAAAAAATCAAAAAACGCCAACACAAGTGACATCGATAGGTCCTTAAATAACATTAGAAATAGATACAAGAAAAACAAGATTGATAGACAAAAAGACGGCCTAAGAGTCAAAAAATCCAAAGATATACCAGATGATTTAAAAATTGGAGATAAGGTAATCATAGCAGGTCTGGGAGAAGAAGCCGAAGTTATATCCGCTCCAGATTCAAAAGGCGATATCAAAGTCCAAATGGGTATACTAAAAATGGATTCAAATATCAAAAATGTAACAAAGATTGCAAGTGTCGATGAAACTAGAAAAAATATCAACAAAGTGTATAATGCAAAGAAAGTAGCGAGTTTTTCACCAACCCTTGATCTAAGAGGCCAAAGATTAGACGAGGCCATCTTAAAAGTAGACAAATATCTAGATGATGCAATGCTTACAGGTCTTGATGAAGTAAAGATTATTCACGGTATGGGGACTGGAGCATTGAGGAAGGGCATCACAGAATATCTTGAATCTAATAGAATGATTGGTTCATTTAGAACGGGTAATGACAAAGAGGGTGGTTTTGGTGTAACCATCGTAAGCCTAAGTTAATATAAGGAGAATTTATGAAAGATCAAAAAGTAATTATTGCTAAAAAACTAGAAGAACTAGACCTTGGACTATCATATGACGAAATCTATGACCTAATCGAAATTCCGCCACAAGATGATATGGGTGACTATTCATTCCCATGCTTTTCACTAGCAAAAATTAAAAGACAAAACCCAGCACAAATAGCAAGCGAACTAAAAGATGAAATCGGCGATCTTGAAACATTTGAAAAAGTTGAAGTACTAAATGCATATATTAACTTTTATTCAGACAAAGCATTTATCCAAAACCAAGTTTTAAATGAAGTATTAAAAGAAAAAGAAAACTATGGTAAAAAACAAATTGGTACAGGCAAAAATGTAACCATAGACTTCTCTGCTCCTAATATTGCAAAACCATTCCACATTGGTCACATAAGATCAACTGTAATTGGTGATGCTATAAGAAACATCTACAAAGCTTTGGGATATAACACAATTGGTATCAACTATATAGGTGACTATGGTACACAATTTGGTGTAATGATAGCAGCTTATAAACTTTGGGGAGATAAAAAAGCTATAGATGCTGATCCAATCAATGAACTATTAAAACTATATGTAAGATACAACACTGAAGCAGAAGATGATCCAAAGATGATGGATGCAGCTAGACAAGAATTTAGAAATCTTGAAGAAGGCCAAGAAGAAGCTGTAGAATTATGGCAATGGTTCAAAGACCTCTCACTTAAAGAATTTGATAGAGTATATAAAATGCTTGACATCGAATTTGATAACTACCACGGTGAAAGCTACAATGCTGCTTCAGAACCACGTGTAATATCTGAACTAAAAGAGAAAAACTTATTGGTTGATTCTGAGGGAGCACAAATCATAGACCTAACAGATGAAGACCTTCCACCAGCAATCATCTTAAAATCCAATGGTTCAAGTGCCTATATTACAAGAGATATAGCTACAGCAGAAAACCGTGACATAGAATATGGATTCTACAAAAACTTATACGTTGTAGCAAGCCAACAAAACTTACACTTCCAACAACTAAGAAAAATTCTAAAGAAGATGGACCACGAATTCTGGGAAGACTGTATCCACATTCCTTTTGGCCTTGTATCTATGAAAGATAAGACATTATCAACAAGACGTGGTCACGTTATCTTCCTAGAAGACGTACTAAATAAGGCAATTGAAAAGACAAAAGAAATCATGAACGACCGTGATGCTGATATAGAAAACATCGAGGAAACAGCTCAAATAGTAGGTATAGGTGCTGTTAAGTTCCAAGAGCTATACAACAACAGAATTAAAGACTATGTATTTAACTGGTACAACCTACTTAACTTCAACGGAGAAACAGGTCCATACGTACAATACACATACGCTCGTTCAAAATCTGTACTTGCCAAAGCAGGCAAAGAAGAATTTGCAGAACTTGATTTCAAGAACTTAAACACTCCAGAAGAAATGGCCTTAATCAAATCAATAGCTGGTTTTGAAGATTCACTTATCAAAGCACACGACAAATATGAACCATCAATTGTATCAAGACAAATTATGGAAATTGCTAAGAACTTCAACAAATTCTACAATGCTCACCAAATCATGGCAGAAGATGAAGGTGTTAAAAATGAAAGACTTGCTCTAACATATGCTGCTTCTATTGTTATCAAAGAAGGACTAGCATTACTTGGAATCAAAACTGTTGAGAAGATGTAATGAACGATAGGCTAAAGGACTTTATTGAAGTAACTGGCAAGGCTTTTAAAGAAAGCTTTGCCAAGTTAGACAAAGTATATATAGCATTTATAGTTATATTAGTTAGAGCCTTTTATCAAAATTATAGAATGAATGGGATGTTTTCAAGGACTATGGCAGCCGGGCTAATCAACTACTTTATTGATGCAGCCCTTCTTTGCTTTGTAGCCCAAGCCTTAAGAAGCCTTGTTGTTTATGGCAACCCTGGCAAAAAATCTATAGGAAACTCCCTAGGTAATTTTTTCCAGCCAATATTAAGTACAGTCTTTTACTATTATCTTATAAGTATGGTATTATCAATCGTCCAAAGAGGCATGAACTTTGCAGGCTATTTGATAACAATGGTAGCATTTGAATTTTTTATGTCGGCAATGGTAGAAGAAGTATATATAAATGGCAAGTCAGGATTTGATGCAATAAAATCATCAGCAAAATTTGTTTGTGACAATGTAATAACCTATGGTTTATTGTCATTAATATTTATAATAATTGGAGTTTATTTCACTTATAACTTCACCTACGGACTAAGCTTAGGACTTACAAAGGCTGGCTATATTTTTATATATGCAGTTTTTGAACTATTATTTTATCTGGTTAGGGGACATCTATTCAAATACTTAAACGACCACCCATACCGCCAAAGAAAGTTTATGAGATATTAATATGAATAATTATTTTCGAAAATATACAGAAAACTTGGCATATCTAAACTTAAAGGATACATCTTCTAATGAACTATTAAAAGACCTAGATTTGCCAGTATATATCGACGATATGAAAACTGGCATTATGACAGGTCAGATGCAAGAAGAAATTTCCTTGGAAAAATTCTTAGATGGAATGATTATAAATATAGGTGTTGATCCTGATTTTATCCACGCTGACGAATACAAGGTTATTTTAAACAAGTACATTCCAGATATTGCTAGATACACCTCAAGCAAGGCCTTAGCAAGCGATAATAGTGATAAATCTCTTTTGTTTTTAAGGGGAGGATATATTCTAAATCCAGAAGATAATTACAATTCATATCTATACGCCAGATATCTATGGCCAATTGCTTTTAATCTAGAAGAAGAAAATGCAGACGAATTTGTAAAAGAAGGCCTTAAAATCTTGCAAGATATAATCTCAAGAGACCATAACTTTGCTATAGCTTACTATGAACTCGGCAATATTTACAAAAATTTGGGAGAATACATCAAGGCAAGAAGTTACTATAACAATGCATTGCAAAAAACTGATTCACCAGAAGCTATGGATGAAATAAGGGATAAGCTTACAGAAATAAATGACAATGCAGAGATTGAAGAAGCTCTTTATTTCATTGGCAAATCTAGGTATGATGATGCAATCAAAAAATTGACTGGGCTTCTTTCAAATAAGAAACGTGCTGATGCATATTATTATCTGGGAGTTGCCTACCAAAATATCGGCCAATACGACAATTCTATTATGGCTTTCGAAAATTCCCTTGATGCAGGTGCAGATTTTAGAGAAGTCTACAATGACTATGGAGTCTCCCTATACCTAAGGGAAAAACCATACGAAGCTTTAAATATAATAGAAGAAGGCTTGGACAAATATCCATCAGATCCAAGGATTTCCTATAACAAAATACAAATCAACTTAGTTATAGGAAATATTAACAAGGCAAAAGAAGATATTGAAGAATTACTAACCTTCGATGACTTAAGCGATGAGATAAGGCATAACTTGATGATAATCAAAAATCAATTTGAAATATAAGACCTCTAGGGGTCTTTTTTAATGAGGAATTATGATAATAATAAGAAATATTATTCTAGAATCAGACAACAAAGATAAGCTAAGGGCAAAAATTGCAAAACTAATCAGACGTAAAAATTTTGAATATGAAATTTTCAGAAAATCTATAGATTCTCGCAAGGGAATAAAATTTAACTACCAGGTTTTAGTAGATATAGATTTGCCAGATAAGGAAATTAAGAAGATAAAGGGTGCTGAAAGCTTTGCCTATAAAGATTTTTCTATAGAAATTAACAATCCACCAAAAGAAGTTGCCATAGTAGGATCAGGACCATCTGGATTATTCTGTGCCTACATCCTGGCTCAAAACGGAGTAAAGGTAAAAGTAATAGAACGAGGCGAGCCAATAGAAGATAGGATAAAAACTATTGAAAATTTCAAAAAAACTGGCAAACTCAATCCAGAAAGCAATATCCAATTTGGAGAAGGTGGGGCAGGCACATATTCAGATGGAAAACTTACTGCAAGGTCCAAAGACCCAAGAGTTAGATTAGTTCTTGAGACCTTTCACAAACATGGCGCACCAGATGATATACTAATAGATTCCAAGCCGCATATAGGGACAGATTTATTAAGAGATGTAATAGTCAATATGCGTAAAGAAATTATAAAAAGTGGAGGAGAGTTTCTATTCTCCCACCATATGGATGATATAGATATAAATGATGGCAAAGTGGATAGCTTAACCATCAATGGTGAAAAATTAACAAGTGATTCCTATGTCCTAGCTCTGGGACATTCGGCAAGAGATAGTTTTGAGATATTAGCAAATAAAATAAAAATTGAAAATAAAAACTTTGCCGTTGGATTTAGAATTGAACACAAGAGAAAAACTATAAATGATGCCCAGTATAATGGAAAAGAAACTGATATAGATAATAATCCTTTGCCAGCAGCATCATACAATCTATCCTACAATGACAGAGAAAAGGGCTTATCAGCTTATACATTTTGTATGTGCCCAGGAGGATATGTAGTAAATGCAAGTAGTGAAGAAGGTGAACTTTGTGTCAATGGAATGAGCTATCACGCAAGAGATGGCAAAAATTCAAACTCTGCAATAATAGTCACTGTTGGCGAGGATGTCTATGGCAAAAATATTTTAGATGGAATGAGATTTCAAAGAGAAATAGAAGCCAAGGCATACAAACTAGGAAGTGGAAAAGTACCAGTTCAGAGATATATAGATTATAAAAACAATAACATAACAAATGAATTTGGACATATAAAACCATCTATAGAAGGTCTTTACCAAAAAAGCAATCTAAGAGGTCTTTATCCAGAAGCAATTGAAGCAATGATTATAGAAGCAGTGGAAAACTGGGGTAAGAAAATCAAAGGTTTCAATGATGACAATGCAATACTAGCTGGAGTAGAAACAAGATCATCATCTCCAATAAAGATGAAAAGAGATGGTGAAAATAAAGCAGAAGGAATAGAAAACTTATATGTAATAGGTGAAGGTTCAGGCTTTGCAGGAGGCATTGTGTCATCAGCCATAGATGGGATAAAGTCAGCAGAATATATATTAAAAAGAAAATAAGAAAAAATATTTGACATTCAAAATAAAAGGGTGTATACTCTTATAAGTCGCTTCTAAGAAATGAAGATGATAAAAAAGATTTTTTGAAAATATTTTAAAAAAGTCTTGACAAAAGTATTTTTTAGTAGTAGACTAATAAAGTCGTTACAAATAAACGACACTGAACCAGATAACTGGCCCGTCCGGCCAGAAGAGGACCCTCAATGGAATTGCCGCAAGGCGTAGCCTGAGGACTCGTTATCTACAATGAAATTTAATATCAATGATTATGTAAAACATAATCAACCTATCAAAAACTTTAAATAAGTTATTGACAACTTATCCAAGTTGATTTCTTAAAGGATGATTAAAAAAATAAATCACGCATTGATTTAGATCAGTGTAAATGAAAAGAGCTTGAATCAAAGAACAGGCCTGTCCGGCCCAGAGAGGACCCTCCACGGAGTGGTCGCAGGACGGAACGGCCGAGAAAAGCTCTCATAAATATTTTTCATGAGAGTTTGATCCTGGCTCAGGATTAACGCTGGCGGCGTGCATAACACATGCAAGTCGAACGATGAAACTTAAATGATTTCTTCGGAATGAACTTAAGTGAATTAGTGGCGAACGGGTGAGTAACGCGTGAGTAACCTGCCTTACACAAGGGGATAGCCTCTGGAAACGGAGAATAATACCCTATGACATTACAGCCTCGCATGAAGCAGNATTTTCCCAGTAGCGGCGAGCGAAAAGAAAACAGCCCAACCCAACAAGAAATATTTTCTCCAGTCAAATCATTTGGGAAAATGAACCAAAGAAAGTGAAAGTCTTGTAGACAAAAGAGAAAATATTTTAGGGAGCAAGTAGCAGTGAACACGAGGAATTTGCTGTGAAGACAGGGGGCCCATCCCCTAAGGCTAAATACTAACATGTGACCGATAGCGAACAAGTACCGTGAGGGAAAGGTGAAAAGAACCCCGCAAGGGGAGTGAAAAAGAACCTGAAACCTAGTGCCTACAAGCAGAGAGAGCTCAAAAGAGTGATCTCGTACCTTTTGTAGAATGGGCCAGCGAGTTATCATACTAAGCAAGATTAAGCATCTAAGATGCGTAGTCCAAGCGAAAGCGAGTCTTAACAGGGCGGATAGTTTAATATGATAGACCCGAAACCGGGTGATCTATCCATGGTCAGAGTGAAGGTGAAGTAAAATTCACTGGAGGCTCGAACCGGGTACGGTTTAAAACGTATCGGATGAACTGTGGATAGGGGCGAAAAACCAAACGAACCCGGAGATAGCTGGTTCTCCTCGAAATAGCTTTAGGGCTAGCCTATGACCAAAGATTTAAGGAGGTAGAGCACTGAATGGCCTAGGGCGGCATACCGTACCAAAGCCTATCAAACTCCGAATGCCAAAAAATCAGGTCATGGAGTCAGACTTAGAGGGATAAGCTCCTAAGTCGAAAGGGAAAGAGCCCAGACCGACAGCTAAGGTCCCCAAATCTGGATTAAGTGGAAAAGGATGTGAACCTACCAAGACAACCAGGACGTTGGCTTAGAAGCAGCCATACATTCAAAGAATGCGTAATAGCTCACTGGTCAAGTGGGTTTGCGCCGAAAATAAACGGGGCTAAAATCCAGTACCGAAGCTTCGGATTGATAGAGAATTTAAAATTGCTAGACCTAACTCAATTTATGAAATAAATTGTAAGTAGGTCAGCCGTCAGACTTTCCCAAGAGAGCAAAGCTCGATTGGCAAGAAAGTTACGACGCTCATCAACCTAACAAAGTAATGAGAAAAAAGGTAAAACTTAGACGGAAATATTAAACACAATCAAGATAAACGAGTTATTCAAAAATTACGCAAAAATCAAACACAAGAAAAAGGTAAGTTGTAAAAGAACTCAATTATCACCGAACAAGCAGTCATAAAACAAAAGTTAAAAATGACAACTGGTTGAAATATCGTCAAAGTATTTACCAGCAATTTTAAACTCTCTATCAGTGGTAGAGGAGCATTGTATTAGGGGTGAAGCCTAAGCGAAAGCAAGCGTGGACTTAATACAAGAGAGAATGCTGGCATGAGTAGCGAGAAGGAGAGTGAGAATCTCTCCCGTCGAAACCCTAAGGACTCCTGAGCAAGGCTCGTCCCCTCAGGGAAAGTCGGGACCTAAGGCGAGGCCGAAAGGCGTAGCCGATGGACAACAGGTTTAAATTCCTGTACCGCTTAAAGTCGTTAAAGAGACGTGATGACGCAAGAGGATAAGCTAGCTGCCCGATGGAAGGCAGTCTAAGCACAAAGGCTTTTCAGTAGGCAAATCCGCTGATCAGCAGCCAATGTGTAATAGGCATCGAAAACATAAGTAGAGAAATAGCCGACTTCAAATTGCCAAGAAAAGTCACTATCAAGACCAAAGCGCCCGTACCAAAACCGACACAGGTAGGGAGGTAGAGAATACCAAGACGCGCGGAAGAACCTTTGTTAAGGAACTCGGCAAAATGTCCCCGTAACTTCGGGAGAAGGGGAGCCTGAGCGATCAGGCCACAGAAACCAGGCCCAAGCGACTGTTTACCAAAAACACAAGTTTCTGCAAAATCGAAAGATGACGTATAGGAGCTGACACCTGCCCGGTGCTGGAAGGTTAAGGGGAAGGCTTAGCTGTAAAGCGAAGGCTAGAACTTAAGCCCCAGTAAACGGCGGCCGTAACTATAACGGTCCTAAGGTAGCGAAATTCCTTGTCGGGTAAGTTCCGACCCGCACGAAAGGTGTAACGATTTGGGCACTGTCTCAACAAAGGATCCGGTGAAATTGTAGTAGTCGTGAAGATGCGACTTACCCACGCTAGGACGGAAAGACCCCGTGGAGCTTTACTGTAGGCTGATATTGGATTTTGAGATTAGACGTACAGGATAGTTGGGAGACTTAGAAACCTGCACGCCAGTGTAGGCAGAGTCACCCTTGGGATACCAACCCTCTAATATCAAAATTCTAACATTGACCCATGAATCTGGGCAATGGACATTGTCAGTTTGGCAGTTTGACTGGGGCGGTCGCCTCCCAAAAAGTAACGGAGGCGTTCAAAGGTTCGCTCAGAATGGACGGAAACCATTCGCAGAGTACAAAGGCACAAGCGAGCTTAACTGCGAGATATACAGATCAAGCAGAGTAGAAATACGGACTTAGTGATCCGGTGGCACCGCATGGAAGGGCCATCGCTCAACGGATAAAAGCTACCCCGGGGATAACAGGCTTATCTCCCCCAAGAGTCCACATCGACGGGGAGGTTTGGCACCTCGATGTCGGCTCGTCTCATCCTGGGGCTGAAGTAGGTCCCAAGGGTTGGGCTGTTCGCCCATTAAAGAGGCACGCGAGCTGGGTTCAGAACGTCGTGAGACAGTTCGGTCCCTATCCAGCGTGGGCGTAAGAAATTTGCGAGGAGCTGTCCCTAGTACGAGAGGACCGGGATGGACATACCACTGGTGTACCAGTTGTTTCGCCAGAAGCATAGCTGGGTAGCTAAGTATGGCATTGATAAGTACTGAAAGCATCTAAGTACGAAGCAACCCTCAAGATAAGATTTCTAAAAGAAGGTAAAGAAAATACCTTAGATAGGTTCAAGGTGTAAGTACAGTAATGTATTAAGCTAAAGGATACTAAACTTTAAATCTTGACTGGAAATATTGTTACGGTCCTAATCACATTTGCCAAGCAAATGTATGATAGGTCCTAGTCGAGAGTGTCCCAACGGTAGAGCTCGAAGAGCTCTAGCTTGGCAAGACACTTACGGACAAGTCGTAAGTATAACAAAAGCTTAAGCTAAGTCCTTTAACTCGACTAGCTATTTAGAAGGTTCAAAAGAATATGGTGATGATGGCATGAGGGATACACCTGTATCCATACCGAACACAGAAGTTAAGCCTCATAACGCCGATGGTACTCGGAGGGCAACCTCCCGGTAGAGTAGGAAGTCGCCAAATAAACTAAGAGCTAGTCAACGGACTAGTTCTTTTTTTCATACAGGATACACCGAAAAAGCCCGTCTGGTTGATGGAGGACCCTCCATGAAATGGTCGATCATAGTGAGAGGTGATGAGGCATATTTCACTTATTATATTTTCTTTTCATCTATAATGGGATCTATTGTAGTTTAGTCCTGACTTTATTTTTGAAAATGCTCCTTCAGCTTGGATTGATCTATTTAATCTTTCTTCTATTTCTTGGTCAGATATTATGTTTTCTAATGATTCTTTCCTATACTTTTGGAAGGTTTTCGCTATGTAGATTCCTTTAGTTTTTTGACCATCTTTGTTCCAGTCGAAAGATCTGTAGACTTTTGTTATTGTTATGTGTCAATTTTTCTTTCCAGATGATTGGTATAATGGTCCCTGACATTAGAGGGTATTTTGAAAGCCAATCAGCCTATGAGCTTGAAAAAAATCTTGATTCGTTTGCTTATACTACACTTCTTTGCGTTACAACTGACGAAAACGAAAAAATTGTAAACGTTTATATAGATGAAATTGAGGCTATAGACAGACTGTCAAGCTTTTTAAGGATAATTCTTACAAGAAACCCCTCTATATGTCTTTGGATACTGGTTATATGTCTAGGTCCTATATTGCCAAGAAATTAGGTTTTGTTGAGTCTCTTTATAAGTATTATGACGATGCGAATTTTGTTGAATTTAAAGTAAAAGACCCAGAGGAAGACCTCTTGAAATTAATCGATTTTCTAAGGAAACATCCAGAATTTGACTCAATCCAATTTGAGTTAGATAGACTTGCTGTAAATGCCTATAAACTTATGGCAAATGAAGGAATAAAAATCCCTGAAGACCTTGGCATTATAGGTTTTGACAATATCCATGCAACAGACTTTACCAACCAAGCCATAACTTCCATAGATCAGAGAATTTCCGACTAGGTAAATTTTGCAATTGATAATCTTCTTAAGATTTTAAATGATGAAGAAGCTCAGACAAATATTGCCTTCGAGGCAAAATTAATTGAAAAGGAAACAACTTTTAAGGGGTATTAATATATAATAAGCTTTTGTTTAGGAAAGCAAATATTCGATATAGAAAAAATTGGAGGAATGATCATGACAAATTTTATTGAATCTTTCGATGGCACAGCTTTATTTTACAACAAGGAAGAAGCAAAAAATGCCAAGGCTGCAGTTGTTATTGTCCATGGATTGGCAGAACATTCTGGTAGGTACGATTATGTGGCTGAGAAATTCCACAATGCAGGTTTTTCGACCTATAGGTTTGACCACAGGGGCCACGGCAAGTCTGAAGGCGAGAGGGGATATTACAAGGACTACGAAGACATGCTAGAAGATGTAAATGTAGTTGTAGATAAGGCTATAGAAGAAAATCCTGATAAGCCAGTATTCTTGCTAGGTCATTCTATGGGTGGTTTTGCAGTAAGCCTTTACGGGGCAAAGTATAGGGACAAAAACCTTGTTGGAGTCATAACTTCTGGTGGTCTTACCCACGATAATAATAAGATAACTGAAATGGTAGGTCCTGGCCTTGACCCACACACAGAACTTCCAAACGAGCTTGGCGACGGGGTTTGCTCTGTAAAAGAAGTTGTAGAAGCCTATGTCGCTGACCCATTAAACCTTAAAAAATACCAAGTGGGTCTTTTATATGCATTAAAAGACGGAATAGTTTGGTTTAATGAAAATGAAAAAGACTTTTCTTACCCAGTTTTAATCCTCCACGGCAGGGACGATGGCATAGTTAATTTCAAAGATTCCTTTGACTTTTTTGAAAACAACTCTTCTAAAGACTGCCAAATTAAAATCTATAAGGGTCTTTACCATGAAATCATGAATGAATATGCCAAAGACGAAGTAATTGGCGATATCATTGATTGGATAGATAATAGGCTATAAGCAAAAAATTAACATTAAAAACGCTAGGGGAAATTGACCTGAACCCGTAAACACGGAATAATTTAATAATATTTTAAGCGGAATGTAATCTGTACATAACAGGAGACATTCCGTTTAATTTTGTCTTAATCCTATCTTCATTGTACCATTTGATATATTTTTCTATCTTTGTTCTTAATTATTTATAATTCTAAATACTATAAGTAAATCTATGTAAATTTATATTAGTTTGAGTAAAAATATAAAATAAAGGCAATAATAACTGTTTACATATTATAAAAATACTTGACAAGATAAGTTTACAAGAGTAAACTAATTTTAAGCATTAAGTCTACAAATGTAAACTATAAGGGAGGAAAAGACAATGGGTGTAATAGAATATAATACTCATATCACAGATGCTGAATGGGAAGTCATGCGTGTAGTTTGGGCAAATGATCGAGTAACTAGTAAAAAAGTCATCTCCATATTGCAAGAAAAAATGGACTGGACACAATCCACTATCAAAACGATCTTAGGTCGATTAGTTGAAAAAGGCGTACTAAATACAGAGCAAGAAGGTAGAAAGTTTATTTACACTGCCAATATTGAAGAGAAAGAAGCCGTAAGGGATTATGCAGAAGATATTTTTAACCGTATTTGCAAAAAGAAAGTCGGAAATGTAATAGGAAGCATCATTGAAGATCATGTCTTAAGCTTCGATGATATAGATCGATTAGAAGAAATATTAGAGAAGAAAAAAGCTTTCGCAGTAGAAGAAGTGGATTGCAATTGTCCAGAAGGACAATGCGAATGTCATTTACATCATCATCATCATTAAGCATAAGGAGGAATTAAAAATGAAGAATAACAACAAACATTCATCCCACAGCCACCATAATCATGGCGACATGGATCATTCAAAACATGAGCACGTAAGCACGGAAGAACATGGAGACCATAAGGATCAACATTACGACCATCATGCCCACCATGACCACAGTGGGCACAGTGGGCATGAGCATCATCATCACGGTAACTTTAAGGAACTTTTCTTAAAGTCATTACCACTAGGAATCATTATTATGCTCTTATCCCCTATGGCTGGGTTTGACCTACCATTCCAGTTTACTTTTCCATATTCTGATATTATAGTAGCTATTTTATCTACTATATTAATTATTTATGGTGGACGTCCATTTTATCAAGGTGCAGTTGACGAATTTAAACAAAAAGAACCTGGAATGATGGCACTCGTTTCTTTAGGTTTAAGTGTTTCATATTTATACAGTATTTATACTGTTATAGCTAACTACGTAACGGGTGAACACGTGATGGACTTTTTCTTTGAATTTGCATCATTACTATTAATCATGTTATTGGGTCACTGGATTGAGATGAAAGCTATTGGAGAAGCAGGAGATGCACAAGAAGAACTGGCTAAGCTAGTACCAAAAGATGCTCATGTTGTATTAGAAGATGATTCCATTGAAACACGTCCAGTTGCTGACTTAAAGGTAGGTGATTTAATTCGTGTTCAAGCTGGGGAAAATGTGCCAGCAGATGGAACTATCGAGCGTGGCGAATCACGTTTAAATGAAGCTCTTTTGACTGGGGAATCTAAGTCAATTAAAAAAGGACCTGGCGATGAAGTGATCGGGGGCTCAACAAATGGGGAAGGGGTTATTTATATTAAAGTACTTGAGACAGGTGATAAGTCCTTTATCTCTCAAGTACAGGATTTAATCAGCCAAGCTCAAAGTCAACCTTCTCGTGCAGAAAATATTGCTCAAAAAGTTGCAGGGTGGCTCTTCTATATTGCGGTAACTGCCGCACTAATAGCTTTTGTAGTATGGGTGCTTATAGCGGATATTCCAACGGCAGTAAAATTTGCTATCACAACATTAGTTATAGCTTGTCCACATGCATTGGGTCTTGCTATTCCATTGGTCACTGCCCGTAGCACAAGCTTAGGAGCTAGCCGTGGCTTACTAGTAAAAGACCGCCAATCATTAGAAATAGCTCAAGATTCAGATGTGATGATTTTAGATAAAACGGGTACTTTAACAACTGGTGAGTTTAAAGTATTAGATGTAAAACTTCTTAATGACAAATATACAAAAGAGGAAATCATTGCCTTGTTGGCAGGTATTGAAGGGGGATCTAGCCACCCAATTGCTCAATCAATTATTAGTTTTGCTAAGGATCAAGGTATAAGTCCAGTATCTTTTGATTCAATTGATGTGATTTCCGGTGCTGGCGTAGAAGGCAAAGCCAAGGGCCATAGTTACCAATTAATCAGTCAAAAAGCATATGGACGTAATTTGGATATTGATATTCCAAAAGGAGCAACTCTCAGTATATTAGTAGAAAACGATGATGCCATTGGTGCTGTAGCTTTAGGGGACGAATTAAAACCAACGAGTAAAGAGTTAATTAAAGCTCTTAAAAAGAACAATATAGAGCCGATTATGGCAACAGGTGATAATGAAAAAGCGGCTGAAGGCGCGGCAGAAGATTTAGGTATTGAATATAGATCAAATCAATCTCCACAAGACAAGTATGAATTGGTAAAAGCACTTAAAGATGAAGGGAAAAAAGTTATTATGGTAGGTGACGGTGTCAATGATGCCCCTTCTCTTGCCTTGGCAGATGTTGGTATAGCTGTAGGTGCTGGAACCCAAGTGGCATTGGATTCAGCTGATGTCATATTGACTCAATCCGATCCAGGAGATATTGAATCATTCATTGAATTAGCACACAAAACAACTCGTAAAATGAAACAAAACCTCTTTTGGGGAGCCGGCTATAACTTTATAGCTATCCCTCTAGCTGCGGGAATTTTGGCCCCTATTGGTATCACATTAAGCCCTGCATTAGGAGCAATTCTAATGTCTGTGTCAACAGTTGTAGTTGCAATTAATGCTATTTTATTAAGATTAAACCCAAAAAAATGACAGTTAACGCATAGAATAATTGAAACTCTCTAAAGAATAAAATACCATAATTTTACAGAAGAGGAAGAGATGTAAGTACTTTAAAAATCATCTTTTCCTTTTTATTGTTTATAAAAAACCTTATTTATAATGAAGAAATAACATTAGACTGATTATTTTAGCTTTGTCCGAATTTCGAAAGTTAATAAATTAGGGGAAAAGTACCAATGATCACTATTTCAACTGGCAAAATATTACGAAAAACAGATAAGGAGAAGGATACATTTGGATTCAAAGTGTAAGTATAAATGGATAAGGAGGGATATTTCCTGATAAGTGGATTGTAAAAAGAAGTATTGATAATCCATAAATATATGTTTTACTATATCTAATACAGAAAATAAGCCAGCATAGATTGTGGAAGAAACTATCCCCTATATATGTAGACTTCATGGATGTCGAGTAAAACTAGACTTAGTCATATGACTAGGTCTTTTTTAGTCATGAATATTCTGTTTTAAGTACTAATCTTAATTATATAATAAATTTATGAAGCTTGCTTTGTGTTCTTTTTTAACTTTATATAAATCCCTAAACATTTTAATAACTTTGTACTTTTTGCATAGACCTTATAATTATATATTATGGAGTATTTTTTCTACATAATTAGATATTGAAATATTTTTATTATATTTGATTTATAGCAATATTTTACAAATCAAATTATTTGTCCTATATTATATATAAATATCATTCTGTATAAAATCATATAATTTATTTTATACAAAGATGAAATTGTGTATTGGGTATATAATTTTATTTTATAAGGAGTTTAGTGTGAACATTGATGAAATGATTAATCTTAGAAGGTATTTTCACCATATTGCTGAACCAGCACGGTTAGAATTTAAGACTACTGATAAGATTATACAAGAATTAAGGGGTTTGGATATTGAATTACATTATGGTAAGGAAATTTATTTTGATGATAGGCTTGGCCTACCTGATGAAAAAAAAGCTTGTGAGTATAAGAACAATATTAATTTAAAAACAACTGATAAATCGGATGAGATTTTGGATTCATATACTGGTCTCATTGCTGTTATTAAAGGTATAAAAAAAGGAAATAATATTGGCTTTAGATTTGATATTGATGCTAATGATATACATGAAAGCGATGATATCGACCATATTCCAAATAAAGAAGGTTTTAGAAGTACTAATGATTTTGCTATGCATGCTTGTGGTCATGATGCACATATGGCTATTGGTATAGCATTTACAAAGTACTTAGCAAAAAATAAGGATAGTTTAAATGGAAATTACGTAGTTGTTTTTCAACCTGCTGAGGAAGGAGTAAAAGGTGCATATGCTTTGAAAAATAATCCTATTTTTAACGACTTAGATTATTTTGTTGGAATGCATATTGGTATGAAAGTTCCTAGTGGAAAAATTGTTGTTGGCAGTGAGGGAATGCTTGCTACAAAGAAATTTGATATAAACTTTGAAGGACTCGCTAGCCATGCTGGTGGTACGCCAGAGGAGGGTAAGAATGCACTTCTTGCAGCATCAAGTGCGGTTATGAATTTTAATAGCCTAACTCAACATTCTAAAGGAGCATCGAGACTGAATGTTGGTACATTTAATGCCGGATCTGGACGAAATATTGTCCCTAACCATGCAGAACTAAAAATGGAGATTAGGGGAGAAAATGAAGATATTATTGAATATTTAAAAGTGGGTGTAGAAAGAATTGTTAAGGGCTCTGCTATTTCATACGACTGCGATTATGATATAAAATTAGTAGGAGCTGCACCTTCATTACTCGCCTATGATGAAGATTTTAAGGTAAATTTAATCAATTATTATAAAGAGAAAGGATACAGTCTCGTTGATGGTGGAATTTATGGATCCGAAGATGTGGCTTATTTTCTAAATCAGGTGAGCAAAAATAATGGAAAAGCTATGCATTTTATCCTAGGTACTAACCATAAGGCAGGTCATCACAACGAAAAGTTTGATATAGTTGAAGATGATATGCAAAGAGGATTAAATATGCTAATAGATTTTGTAAAATATGTAAATTATGGAGGCAAATTATGAAAGATAAGAAAAAGATAAAAATGCCAGGAGCTGTCGTTATACTTTTTATTTTGCTAATTGCTATGTCTTTACTATCATACATAATACCTGCAGGCCAATTTGAAAGGGTAGAAGCTGAATCAGGAAGAATGATGGTTGTCGCCGATTCGTTTAAATTTGTCGAAAATAATCCAATATCTTTGTTAGATTTTTTTGCATCAATTCCTCAAGGCTTTGTCAATTCTTCTAACGTCATAGTATTTAACTTCATTATTGCTGGTGCTTTTAGTGTGCTTGAAAAAATTGGGTTAATAAATACTATGGTAGAAGTTTTGTCAAATAAATATTCTAATAATGGCAATACTTTAATAGCTATACTCATGGTTGTATTTGGTCTGATAGCAGCTTTTGTTGGAACACCAGAACTATGCATGGTGTATGTACCGATTATTTTGCCACTAATTGTATCTCTAGGTTATAATCCTATGATTGCTGTAGCTGTTCCCTTAGTTGGAACTATTGTAGGGTTTACAGCTGCTTTTACAAATCCATTTACTGTTGGAATTTCTCACCAAATAACTGGATTACCGATGTTTTCTGGCATGTGGCTAAGGATAATAATGTTTGTAGTATATATTATTGCTGGATGTTTATATGTGATTAATTACGCAAAAAAGATAAAAGTTGAACCAGAATTAGCTATCAATAATGCCAAATCCTTAGGCCTAGTTTCTGAGGATCTTAAAGTAAATAGAGATGGAGAAACAGTAAAACTTACTCGTATTCAAAAGATAATAGGCTTATTTTTTGTATTAAGTTTTGCCTATATGATATATGGTGTGCTAACAAAAGGTTGGGGAATGATAGAAATGGCTGGTATATTCTTAGCTATCGGCATTATCTCAGGAATTGTAGGAAGACTTGATAGTTCACAGATAGTGGATGCATTTTTGAAGGGAATGAAGTCAGTTTTAACGGGGGTAGTCCTAATAGGAGTAGCAACTGCTGTATCAGTAATATTAAATAAATCTATGATTATGGATACTATAGTTTACTATCTATCAGATGGTCTTAGATACCTACCAGCTAGCCTAACATCAATTGGCATACTATTTTTAATAACCATATTTAACTTCCTTGTGCCATCAGGTAGTGGAAAGGCACTAGCATTAATGCCTATTTTGTCACCTATAGCAGAAATTATAGGTGTTAATCAACAAGTAGCAGTGCTTGCTTATCAAATAGGGGATGGATTAACAAATGTATTTTGGCCAACATCAGGTTATTTCATGGCTACCCTTGAAATAGCTAAAATTGAATATTCAGAGTGGGTAAAATTCTTCTCAAAATTACTAAGTATAATGATACTTATGGGTCTAGTATTTCTTCTTGTCGCACAAGCGATAAATTATGGTCCATTTTAAGGAGTTTCTATGCAAAATATAACATTAATCAGTCTAGGAGGAACTATATCTTCAGTAGAAAATAAAAAAAACAGGGAAACTTGAATCAGGTAAACTAACCGGCAATGAACTTATAAAAGATATAGATTTAGAGAATTTTGACCTCAATCTAAAAATAGTAGACCTAAAAACAGTTCCATCTACTGAAATGAAACTTTCAGATATAGTTGATATTAAAAAACAAATTGATAGTGAAGTAGAAGAAGGGGCTGATGCAATAGTTCTTACTCATGGAACTGACACCCTTGAAGAAACAGCATTTATGTTGGATTTGCTTTATGATGGTAAAGCTCCTGTAGTTATTACCGGTTCACAAAGATCAATGGGAAATTTGGGTTATGACGGATCAGCAAATCTAAGAGATGCTATAATAGTTAGTTCATCAGAACTTAGCAGGAATAAGGGAGTCTTAGTAGTATTTGATGAAAAGATTTTCCTTGCTAGATATGTAAGTAAAATAAATTCAACAGAATTAGGTGGTTTCGCATCAACTGTATCTGGGCCAATAGGCAATGTTTATGGAAGAGAAGTTTTTTATTACTACGATACAATAGGATATAAAAAACTTGAAATTCTTGATTACAACTTTGAAAAGTCTGTCTATATTGTTAAAATGAGCTTAGACTTTGACGAAAATATCTTTGATAAAATAATAGATAAAGATTGCCATGGGATTATAATCGAAGGATTTGAAGTAGGAGCAGTAACACCTGCTGTCCAAGATAAGGTAGAAAAAGCCATAAAGTTAGGGATTCCAGTGGTACTAGTCACAAAGTGTATTCGAGGTGGTGTTAGATGTATATATGGTACAAAGGGAACAGCGGTCAAATTAAAAGAATTAGGTGCGATTCTAGACTATGGATATTTATCTTCAAATAAGGCAAGATTAAAGCTAATAGCCATGCAAAACTCCGCAGAAAAAGATGAAATAAAAAGTAAGTGGAATCTTTATTAAGTTTAAAGTCTTTGAACATTAGTAAAATATTAAGAATTTTCTGATACAAAACAGTATTTCTAGATGATTTACTGTTTTATTTTTTTATATTATAATACAACAATTAAAAATATATAAAATCATTTGACTATCCAAGCAAGATCGATTTCATTGAAAAAAGTATGTTTTTACATTATAATATTCTTAACTTCTAGATATTATTGACGAGAGGATTTGTTATGAGAAAGTGTTTTAAAAAATATATGGCTCTTGCTTTGGCCTTGACGATATTAAATCCAGCATCTGTTTTGGCTAGTGATCTTGTTAAGTATAATGATATAAATCTTGACCAGGTTTTAGATGATAATGGTATTTATTATGATAAAAAAGGAGTAGAAAATAGGATTAAGGGATATATCAACAATCCAAATGCGGATGTTGTTCCAGATTTTAAGCCTATTGAAGAGGAAGTGACTGAGGAAACCACAGTGAAAGACAACGGTGAGGTTGAAGTTACGGAAACAACCGAGACCACTTATGAAGACCAAAAGAAGGAACCTATTTATTCAAAGACACCAGTTTATAAAAAAGTAGTAGATATATCTGAACACCAAGATCCTAGTTTGATCGATTACGATAAGTTTGCAAAAAGTATAGATGGGGCGATCCTACGTACTTCTATTATGGATGCAGACACTTTAAATATTAGGACTGATTACCATCTTGAAGAGCACTATAACAATCTTAATAGCAGAGGAGTTCCATTGGGATTCTATCACTATTCTCGTGCTATCAACGTAGTAGAAGCTATTAGAGAAGCAGAGTATGTAAGTAATGTTTTAAAAAATAAAAATGTATCTTATCCTGTTTATATAGATATAGAAGATGATAAGAGACAAGCAAAGGCAAGTAAGGCTGACATTTCTGAAGCTGCTGAAGCCTTTATACTTGCTATGAGAAGAAATGGTTATGTATCTGGCATTTATTCATATCCTTGGTTTGCTAATAAATATTTGACCAAAGATGTGAGAAACAAATACGAATTTTGGATAGCTGACTACGCCTCAAAGAACTTTACAAAATACAATGGTTCAGACTTTGACTCTTGGCAGCGTACAGACAAGGGGTACTATAATGGATATAAATACAATGTTGATACAAGTGTAGTCTATAAAGATTATCCTTTGATTATTAAAGGCAATTCTAAAAAAAGCATGAATACACTTGTAAGCGAAATTATTGTGGGCAGATGGGGAACAGGTGCCGAAAGAAAAAGACGCCTCACCTATGCAGGATATGATTATAACATAGTACAAAAGGCTGTTAATGAAAGATTAAAAATTACTAGAGCTTAAGGAGATAATTATGGCAGAATTAAAATTTGATATAGTTGAAAATCTTGGAGTACTTTCTACAAATGCAAAGGGATGGACAAAGGAGCTTAACCTAGTTTCATGGAATGAAAGGGATCCAAAATATGACATTAGAGATTGGAATGAGGATCACACTAGGATGAGCAAGGGTGTAACCCTTACCAAGGAAGAAGCAGAAGTACTAAAAAATATCCTAACAGAGGAGGAATTTTAGTGAGCAATAGGGACAAACTATTTGAAATATTTGATCAACTTGATATCAAATATGATATTGTAGAGCATCCTGCTGCTGAGAGTACAGAAGAAGCTGATAGATATATAGAAGGCAAGGATGGTGCTAGAACTAAGAATCTTTTTATGGCCAATAGGAAGGATAAGCAATACTATCTTATCGTAATGGATGATCAAAAGATGATTAGTATGAAAGATTACAACAAGCTTTTAGATGAAAAAGGAATGCACTTTGTTCAGCCAGAAAAAATACTAGAAATATTGGAACAAGAAGTTGGAATTATCTCTGTATTTGGCCTTATCAATACTGATGAAGATATCAAAGTTATCTTTGATAAGGATATGATTGACGAGAATGAAATCATGACCTTCCACCCAGATGACAATACAAAAACAGTATTTTTAAAGAATGAGGATGTATTCAAATTTGTCAAAAATGCTGGTTATGACTACCAAATATTTGACTTCCAACCAGTAGTAGAATTTTAAGAAATTAGCCCTTGGCAATCCAAGGGTTATTATTTTGCCATTTTTATAGATAAAATGTGCAAAAATAGTATAATTTCACAAGAATAGAAGGTGAATATGATATATTTTGACTATGCAGCAACGTCTGTAAAAAGAGAAGATATTTTAGAATATATAATAAAAAACAAGGAAGCATTTGATGGCAATCCAGATAGCTTGCATGCTAAGGGCAGAGAGGCTAAAAAAATATTAGAAGATTCCAGGAGAAAAATTGCCCAATCGATAGGTGCCAATCCAAGAAATGTGGTGTTTACATCTGGTGCTAGCGAGGGAAACAACACTGTTATCAAAGCTTTTAAAGATAATAAAATTATAACAAGTGCTATAGAACACGATTCTATACTTAATACCATAGATAAAAATAATGCTATTTTGCTTGATGCCAATCAGGATGGAAGAATTTCCCTTGACGATTTAAAAGATGCGATAGATGATCAAACAAAGCTTGTGGCTATAATGTATGTGAATAACGAAACTGGTACCATCCAACCTGTAAAAGAAATCGGAGAATATCTCAAAGATAAGGACATATGGTTTCATGTCGATGCTGTCCAAGCCTATGGCCATGTCGACATAGATGTTAATGATATTAATTGCGATTCTCTATCACTTTCTGGCCACAAAATAGGTGGGTTAAATGGTTTTGGGATTTTTTATATGAGAGAAAATCTAAAGCCATTAATCACAGGTGGAGAGCAAGAAAAAGATAGGCGTGCAGGAACTTCTTTTGTAGCTGGAGCATATTCTATGGCTGAATCTTTTCCTCTTATGGTTGATGAAAGAGAGAAAATTAAAGAATTGAAAGCATATTTTGTAGAAGAACTAAAAAGGTCAAATATTTCTTATGAAATCAACGGATCTATAGAAAATTCATCTGACCATGTCCTAAACTTATACTTTAGAGATTATAAGTCAGATTTTCTACTAACATATTTGGATATGAATGGAATATGTGCATCGGCAGGATCTGCTTGTAGGGCTGGATCTATCTTGCCAAGCCATGTCATTTCCAATATGTACGGCGAAGATAGAGCAAGGCATTCAATACGCTTCTCCTTTGGATATACCAATACAAAAGAAGATATTGATAAAGCTATAGAAGTCCTAGAAAGGCTAAATAATGAAAGATAAAAAAGATACAAAAGTAGTAGTAGGCATTAGTGGAGGAGTCGATTCCTCAGTAGCTGCCCTACTATTAAAAGAAGAAGGATACGATGTAGTCGGAATTTTTATGAAAAATTGGGACGATACTGACGAAAATGGTGTTTGTACTGCAGAGGAAGACTACGAGGATGCAGTGGCAATAGCCAACCAAATAGGAATCCCATATTATTCTATAAACTTTGAAAAAGAATACTATGACAGGGTCTTCACTTATTTCTTAGACGAATATAAAAAAGGAAGAACTCCAAACCCAGATATAATGTGCAACAAGGAAATCAAATTCAAGGCATTTTTGGACTATGCCAAAAACTTGGGAGCAGACTATGTAGCAACAGGTCATTATGCCAGAGTTGATAGGTCAGGTGATGAGACAGTCATGCTTCGTGGCCTTGATTCTAACAAAGACCAGACATATTTTCTAAGCCAACTTTCCCAAGAGCAAATCAAAGATGTGCTTTTCCCAGTTGGAGAACTTCAAAAATCTGAGGTACGTGACATTGCCCACAAGTACAACTTGGCAACAGCCGACAAAAAAGACTCTACAGGAATTTGTTTTATTGGCGAACGCGATTTTAATGAGTTTTTATCAAACTATTTGCCAGCCCAGCCAGGAAATATAGTAGATACAGATGGAAATATATTGGGCAAACACGATGGTTTGATGTATCACACAATAGGTCAAAGACGTGGTCTTGGCATAGGTGGAGAGGGTGAAGCTTGGTTTGTATGTGGCAAGGATCTTGAAAAAAACGAACTAATAGTTTGCCAAGGGAAAAGTAACCCACTATTATTTTCAAATAGATTATTAGCAAGTGAGTTTTCTACCTTTACCAATAAAAAAATCCCAACAGAATTTGACTGCACAGCCAAATTTAGATATAGACAAAAAGATATCAACGCCCACGTAAAGGTATTGGATAAAACTCATGTAGAAGTAACTTACGACTCCACAAAGGCAGTAACCCCAGGACAAGCTGCTGTGTTTTACATGGATGATATATGTATTGGTTCTGCTATTATTGATGAAGTTTATAATGGAGATAAGAGACTTAGGGTCTGAAATTAAAACTACTAGGAAACTAGTGGTTTTTTTGATATCAAATACATAATAATGAGTATAAGAAATATAGCAAAAATATTTATAACTATAAAGTTGTAAAAGTTAAAATTAATAATTATAAATAAACTTTAATTATAAAATGCTAAATATAAATAAAAAAACAACTTTATTTTTATATTTGAATTATATTATTTAATGATAAAATCATTGATAAATCTTGATATTACAATGTTTAATAAAATTAGAATAAATGTTTATTCGATATATAATAGGGTATATATTTACCAACATAATCTTAACACATTTGTGATAAAATTATGTATAAATGACAAGAAGAATTAGGAGGAAAACCATGAATAAAAAGTTATTGCTAGCAGGTCTATGCATATCTTTTGCTATATCGCCTGCACTTGTAGCAGAAGCTAATGATAATGCAGAAGTAAGTGCAGTAAGCACAGAAGCACCAGAAAATATGCCTATAGATAAGATTCCAGAAGATTCTATGAATAGAATATTTGTTGTAAAGGAAATTAACGAAGAAGGTACAAGTGCTGTACTTTATGAAGAAGGAAATGAAAAAAGTGAATATGTACTAGACTTAGGTCAATTCCGTGACGATGATGTAAAAGTAAATAACCGTTACAAGATTTATTGGAATGGGGTTGCTTTCACATCATTCCCAGCAAAATTTGGTCATATCTACAGGGTAGAAAAACTTGAACCTTTAGATGAAGAAGATAAATTTGAAAATATGCCAATTGACAAATTACCAGCAGATCATGAATCCATGGAGTTTGAACTATTAGAAATTAACAAAGACGATGAAAAGCCTATGGCTACTCTTGCAGAAGTTGGCAATCCAGATAATAAGTATGTAATAAAGCTTGACATGTTGCTAGATAAATATGCTGGAGTTGGCGATATTTATAAGATATACTGGGATGGAATTTCATTAAAATCTTACCCAGCTCAATTTGGAAAAATCTATAGGGTTGAAAAAGTAAAACTAACCCATTATGACGACTCCGAAATGAAAAAACTTGCTATTTCTATGTTTGATGCCCTAGTACAAAACCAGGCTACTTCAATTTTGCTAGAACAAAGTCCAAAAACCATTGCAAATATTAAACCATCGTTAGAAAAACTTATGGGCGAAACTAATGGACTAATGGAAGAAGCCTATAACGTGTTCTTAACTGATAAAGATAAAGCAGAAGGAAATAAAGTTACTGCTATATTTAAGATTATACAGTACAAATACGATAAAAAGCTTGAATCAATGAGTGATCAAGAGTTAGCAAAATCTATCTTCCAAAATATGATTATGACAAATGCAGGTAAGATGCTCCTAGAAAAAACACCGAAAACCGTAAAGAGCATAGAAAAAGAACTTAAAGAAAAAGTTGAAAGTTCAGAAAAACTTGTAGAAGATGCAATTAATACATTAAAATAGCAAAGAGTAAGTGCCTCAAATCTTAGATTTGTGGCATTTTTAATTAGCCTAATTATTATATATACTAACTTATTTTATAAGTTATATCATGTTTAATAATATCAAATATATAAGGTATAGTGAAATACAAGCATAAAATATAATTAAATCTAGTTTGACTTATAATTATTTCCTATATAATGATTATATAGAAATTACTGTTTAGAAGAAAGAAATGTTTATGATTATAAATAATTACGACTTTATTGGATCTGATTTAAGAAAAATTAGAGAAGAAAAAGGTATTACTAGAAAACAAATAGCAGATGCAATGTTTATTTCTGAGGAAACAATCAGGAGAATTGAAAAAGGCGAAAACGACCCAAGGCTTTCTACCCTACTTCCTATATGTGAGTATCTGGGCATTGACCTTAGAGATATTATAAACCATCAACAAGCTTTATACCAGGATATGGTAAAACTAAGGAAAGATATAAACTATCTTGTAAACAATTCTTCTATAGAAAAAGCAAAAGATTTGATGCAATCTTTTGATGCTATGGAATTTAAGGCAAATTTAAATTACGAAAAAGAACTTTTTGCAACTAAACATTATTTTAATGGTATTTTGACCTTAAAGAATAATGAAGTTTGTAGTAATTCAGCAGATGAATTTGAGCTAGCCATGGCTGATATGAATACTAAGTTTAAAATTAACAAGTTTAAAGATTACAAGTATGATGAGTTTTCATTAAGGATACTCTTGGCATTGGCTATTAGTGAGTATAAGAAGGGTAATTTTGACTTGTATAGGGATATGATGCTTGAAATAGAAATATACCTAGATCCTAATATGGACAACTATTATATTTTTGCTTATAATCTTGCCACTACATATCTAAGAACAGGTAATAACAAACAATCTTTGAAAATCTGCGATATAGCTATAGCAAATGCTAAAAATATTAAAGAAACATATTATCTTAATATGATATATTATTTGAAAGGTGTTAATCATATAGATATTGATCAGATTAAGGAAGCAAAAGAGAGTTTTAATTATTGTCTTGCACTTACAAATATATTTTCTGAAAAATCTCTATATAATAGTATTTCCAAGCAAGTAAACGTTATGATTAGCAACCATAAATAATATGATTCATAATCAAACACACAAATGTGTATTTAATTTTTCTGTTAAGGTTGGTATTATATAACTATCAAGGAGGTAGACATATGAAATTTAAAAAAGCTTTTATTTTTGCAATATTATTATCTCTAGCTGCACATTTTGGAGCAAAGGATACTAAGGTTGCCATTAATACAGAATGGGATGATTATCTAATCGATCAATTTTATGTAATTGAAGATGTAGAAAACGTATAGAAAAGAATTTATCATAGACATTGGTTAGAAAAAAACAGGGTAGAACAATCGAATAAATACGCCAATATTCCAAATCGATTATTTTACCCACTGCAAAAGTAAAAAAAGTTTACTTGTTTACCTCCTTATTATAATATAAAAAGTTAAATTAGTAAACTTTTATTAAAAATAAAGGAGTAATTATGAAAAACAACAAACTATTTATAGGGATGCTTTCAGTCACACTACTTGCTAATACAATAGCACCTGCTAGCCACAAAGCCTTAAATATAAATCCACTTAAATTAAGTGTAGTATATGCAGACAAAGAAAATGATAGCGAAAAAGATGATGTAACATCTAAGTTAGATTACCTAGGTGATTTGATTAAGGGTATTGAAAATATAGCAGGTGGCTTAACAGGAAACCAACTAGATTGGCTAAAAGCAATAAAAAACGCTTATGACTTGACATCTAAGATTCTAAAAAACGGTCTAGTAAGCGCATCTGAAATCAGAACAAAACTTATCCCTAGAATTGACCTACTAATAAATGTTGCAGAAACTATAACAGCTGATGCCACAGAATTAGTTGATAGCCAACAACAAGCTCATGTTATAGTTGGTTTTTCTGTAACTCATGCTTTACTAAAAGCTCTTGATTTATTTGAAGGTCCTGAAGGATTAAACAAAGCTTCTGATGACTTGAAAGCTTCATTAGAAAAAGCTCGTCAAGTTCCTAAGCTAACTGATGATTCCAAGAGAACTCACTATACCTTAGAAAAACTTGATAGAGCAATTAGCAATGCCAAATCAATTAGAAACAAGGAATTAAAGTATAAACTAGATCCAAATAAACTTGCTGAAGTAGATATGACTATCAAAAAAGCAGTAGATGTCAGAAGAAATGGTCAAGCCACAGTAAGTGAAGTTAACTCTATAACAGATGAATTAAATAAGCTAATAGACGAAGCTTATAAGTCTATACCAGAAGGAGAAAGAACAGCAAATAAGCTTACAAAAGCTCCTCTTGCAAAAGACATACAAGTTGCAAAAAACTTGCGTGATTTCAAATTAAAAGGAAATGTTGAGTCATCTGTTATAAAAGAACTAAATAGAGCAATCACAAAAGCAAATAGAGTATTAAACGATAGCAAAACTACCGTAAATCAAGCAAATGCTGCTGATGAAGATATACTTGCTGCAATGAAAACAGCAGAAGATGCTCTAGTAGCAGAAGAGACACCTAGCGAAGTTGTCGAAGAAGAAATTAGTGAAGAAGAAGTTAGCGAAGAGACAAGTGATGAAATAGAAGCTGATGATGAGAGTGAAGAAGCATCTATTGATGAAAGTTTAAGTGAAGAAGAAAACCTAGTAGAAGAGAATATAGAAACTGAAACTATTGAAGAAATAGACGAATAATAAATAAGAAAATGACCGCCTAGGATTTTTTTAAGGAAAAAAGTAGGAGGTCATTTTATTTTTTTACCTTAACACAGTCTTAACAAGCCTCGTGTTATTATTGGTATAGATTAAGGAGGGTATTATGAAGAAAAAATTAATACTAACAACAAGTTTAGCTCTTGCCTTGGCAATTACAAATATTGGTCAAGTTAGAGCAGATGATTTAAAAGATGAAATGAAAGATGAAAACAAAATTGAAGAAGTAATGGATGAAAAGGATGAAAAAGTCACAGAATCTTATATTGTAAAAGAAATCAAGGATGACTATGTAATCCTTAACAAAAAAGGCTATGAAGATGACCTTTACCAAGTAGAAAAAAGTGCATTTGAGAAAATGGATCTTGAAGCTGGCAAAGAATTTGAAATCACAAGTGATGGAATAATATTAAAATCAAATCCAGCTCAATTTGGCAAAATTTATGAAATCAAAGAAGCAGCAAAAGAAGAAGCTACAGAAGAAAAAGTTACTGACCAATTCCTAGTTAAAGAAATAAATGAAGAAGGGGTTACTGTAGAAAAAATTGGATCTGAATCTGAAAAATATATGGTTGAGAAAAAATATTTTGATGACGATATAAAAGTTGGCGATAAATATAAAATCACTCACAATGATATAGTTATGAATTCATATCCTGCACAATTTAACAAGATTTTTGATGTAGAAAAAATTGAAGAGTCCGTAAAAGAAACTGCAAGTATCACAAATATTTACAAGGTAAAAGAAGTAAATGAAAATGGAATTACCCTAGCTTACTATAGCAAAGAAGATGGATCTGAGCTAATGGAAGATAGTAGTGATTTGTACATGGTTGAAAAGAAAGAATTTAAAGATGATGTAAAAGTTGGTGATAAGTACAAAATCACACACTCAGATGAAATTCTTACAAGCGAACCAGCTCAATTTGCTAAAATCACCAAGATTGAAAAGATAGCAGAAACTAAAGCTACAGATGACAATAAAGAAAATAAGTCAAAAGACAATAAATCTAAAGACATGAAAACACCTGACAAAAAAGATACAACAAAAGATAAGAAGACTAGCGAAAATAGTAAAATGAATAAAGATAATAACAAAGAAAATAAAGATGGTAAAATGGCTGGCAAAAATCCTAAAACAGGAATTGTAAGTTCATTAGGACTTGTAAGCCTTCCACTGCTTTCAGCAGTTGCACTTTGGAAAAGTAAAAAATAATAATAAATAAACCTCCAAATATATTATGTTATAAGCCCTCATTATCTACAGTTGATAATGAGGGCTCTTTGCTATCCAAAAAATTAAATTTCAATTTCCATAACTATTGGTGTATGGTCTTGCCTATCGCCAGAATCTATTATATCAGATCTTTTTACCTTATCTTTTATCCTATCTGATACAAGGAAATAGTCGATTCTCCAGCCTGAGTTGTTGATTTTGCTTGTTTTTACCCTTTGGGCCCACCAAGTGTACTTTCCTTCTACATCGCCATTGATGTGGCGAAAAGTATCTACAAATCCTCTATTTAATAGATTAGTGAAGCCCTCACGTTCTTCATCGGTAAAGCCAGCAGACATATGGTTATTATCTGGGTGAGCAAGGTCGATTTCCTTATGAGCTACATTAAAATCTCCTGCCGATATAACTGGTTTTTCTTTGTCAAGCTTTGCTAGATAGTCAGCATATTTTTGATCCCAAACTTGGCGAAGTGGAAGTCTTACTAGTTCGTTTCCTGCATTTGGTGTGTAAACTTGGGTGAAGTAAAAGTCGTCAAATTCTAAGGTTACAATCCTACCTTCCAAATCCATTGGTTCTGGTGCATCTATAAATGGGAAGTTTGAGTTGACTTCTAAATCTTTTTTATATAAGGTCATACATCCTGCGTATGATTTCCTAGCTCCTTCAGAAGAATTGACATGAACGTAATTATATTCTGGGAAATATTCTTCTAATTTTTCTTTATGCTTTTTGCTAAGGCCCGTTTGTGGTAGTTTTGTTTCTTGCAAAGCAATTACATCAGGGTCTTCTTTTTTTATAGTTGCAAAAACATCACGTGTCATGTGAGCTCTATTAGAATCACTAGTTAGAGCTGCATTTAGTGAATCTATATTCCATGAAATAAATTTCAAATTAATCTCCTTTTTAATTTCTATCTTACTTTAACTATAAAATTTTTATCAATAAATGCAAGTTCATAGAGACTGCAAATTCGTAACAAATATGTAGAATTTTTTATAGTGGGTATAATAAGTATAAGAAAGACTTATGAGGAGGACATTATGAACAAAAAAATTTTTGTATTAGGCCTTAGCATGGCATTTGTTTTTTCAATTGGAAATAATGTCTACGCTAATAATACAAGTATAGAAAGTCAACAAGAAGAAAATCGTACATATGTTTATGAAGTTATTAAAGTAGGGGAAAAAAATGTAACTTTGCTTTATCAAGGAGAAATCAAAGA
The DNA here is from genome assembly GCF_900128425.1 of Anaerococcus urinomassiliensis. Classification (NCBI taxonomy): domain Bacteria; kingdom Bacillati; phylum Bacillota; class Tissierellia; order Tissierellales; family Peptoniphilaceae; genus Anaerococcus; species Anaerococcus urinomassiliensis. Next base: position 1,162,068 of record NZ_LT635782.1, on the reverse strand, counting down.
CGACTCTATGATTATAGAAGAAGTCGATAAAAATACCAATCTTGACCTTGATAAAAAATATTTTGAAGATGATGTAAATATTCACGATATGTATCAAATTAAGAGCAAAGAACAACTTCATAATGTAGCTAAGGAAAATGTCAAAAAAGAAGACATTAGCCTTAAGGAAAAGTATATAAAACCGACAAATATGGCTAAAGAAGATTTGCCTAAAAATACAGAAAAATTAGATTTTGTAATAGAAAAGCTTGAAGGCGACAAAGAAAGTGGATTTGTTGCAACTATAGCTGAAGCTAATAATGAAGGTAATAAATATTCTATTAAGAGTGATGACTTGCGTGACGACAGTCCAAAAAAAGGTGATAAATACACTATTTATTGGGATGGGGTAACCTTAGAGTCATACCCTGCTCAATTTGGCAAGATATTTAGAGTGGAAAAATTGGCAAAAGAAGACCAAAAGAGTCTAGAATTTGAAATTGATGAGATTATAAATACTAAAGAAGAGAAGTCTGCCATAGTTTTTGAAAGTGGCAATAAGACCAATGTATTTTCAATCGACCTAGAAGATTTGAAAGATGAAAATGCAAAAGCTGGTGATAAATACGATATCACTTGGAATGGAATATCTACTAAATCAATTCCAGCTCAATTTGGCGAGATTTATGAAGTAAAGAAAACTTTTGATAATAAGGATAAAATTAAAGAAACAGCAGAATTTGAACTTGTTGATATCACTGATAGCAAGGGAGGCAAGGATGCTAATCTTAAAAAATCTGATTCTTTTGGTGGGATAAGCCTAGTAATGCTATCAGAACTAGAAGATGACAAGGCTAAAATAGGGGATAAGTATTTAATAACCTATACAAAAGATCAGCTGGGCCACATAGGTGTCATAGAAAAGGTCGAGAAAATCAAAAGTGAAAATGATACTGATGTAAAATTTGACGAACTTAAAAAGACAGTTGATCAAGCTGGGAGCATAGTGCTAGGTGATGGTACATTTACAAGAGAAAGTGCTGATAGATTCCAAAAAGCCTTTGAAAATGCCAAAGAGATCTTAGATAAAGCTGATGCGACCCAAGAAGAAGTTGATAAAGCAAGCAAAGAATTAAGAGGAGCTATGGATGGACTTAGCGAAAAAACGGGAGTTATAACTCGTCAATTTGTCCTAACAGAAATCGGAGAAAAAGCTGGTAAGTTTGCACGTCTTACAGACTCAGAATACAAGGACTTGGAATTTACAATAGACTTTGAGAGCTTGGCTGATCCTAATGCCAAAGTTGGCGATATTTACAATGTCACCATGGAAAATGTTGATCCAAATGAATCCCCTTATCAGATGGGTAAAGTAACAAAAATAGAAAAAGTCCCAAATTATGGAAGACTAATTGATGCAATAGAAAAAGCTAAAAAATCCTATGATAAAAACAAAACTTACACTAAAGAAAGTCTAGCAGCTTATAATAAAGCCTTTGAAACAGCTCAAGATATGATTTCAAAAAACTCACTGGATAGTCCGGAAAATGTTGACAAAGCAGCAAGCGAACTAGAAAAAGCAACAGAAGGCCTAAAAGAAGTCAAAAAAGAAGCAGACAAAAAGGATCCTGCCAAGGAAAATAAAAAAGCAAAAACTGTAAAAGGTTGGAATCCTAATACAGGCATTACTCCAGTAGCTCCACTACTTGGAATAATTGCAGGTGCAGGTTATTTATTAAAAAAGAAAAAATAGATAGAAATTGCGGGTGAGAAATTGCCCGTAATTTTTTTGCCAAAAAATATATGCTATAATAAAGTTATGATACTAGAAGCATTTGAAAACATCCGAGTTGATAAATACATCTCCGACGAATTTGAAGAAATTCCAAGGGAGAAAATAAAAGATTTTATCAAGGATAAAAAAATAAAAGTAAATAATAAAAATATCAAACCATCTTACAAATTAGTAATTGGTGATCAGATTGATATAGACGATGAGCTTTTTGAAGTTCCAGAGATACTAGCTGAGCCAATGGATATAAAAGTTGTCTATGAAAACGAAGACTATGCCATTATTGACAAGGACGAAAATGTCATAGTCCACCCAGCAGGATCTATCATTACCGGGACTTTGGTAAATGGCTTGCTCTACAAGTACGGCTATGATGGCCTATCTCACATTGGAGGAGATGATAGGCCTGGCATTGTTCATAGGCTCGATAAGGATACAACTGGCCTTATGGTTATTGCCAAAAACAATGAGACTTATAAGTATATGAAGGGACTTTTTGAAACAAGGCAAGTCTACAAGGAGTATCTGGCTATTGTCTTTGGAAATTTTGATCAAAAATCGGCTCGTATAGAAAATTTTATGGATAGGGATAAGAACAATCCTAGGAAGATGGCTGTTTGTCCTAGTGGAAGAAAGGCAATTAGTGAATATGAGGTCATAAAGGAAGTCGACGGGTATTCTCTAGTCAAAATCCACATCTTAACTGGTCGTACCCACCAAATTCGTGTTCATATGACCCATATCAACCACCCATTGCTGGGGGATCCTGTTTATGGCAATGTCAAGCACAAATTTAACCTTGATCACCAATTATTGCACTGTACAAGGCTTGGATTTACTGACCAAAATGGAGAATATGTCAGCTTTAGCGCGCCTGTCCACGCCAAATTTCAAAAATATCAAGATGTCTTAGGACTTGGAGATTAATATGTATTCAAAAACTATAACTTGCTCACTATTGGGACTTAATGGAAAAGCAATAGAAGTAGAAAGCGATATTACAACAGGTTTGCCAAACTTTCTAATAGTTGGCTTGCCAGACTCATCAATCAAAGAATCTAAGGAAAGAGTGAGGGTAGCAATCCTAAACTCTGGCTATAATTTCCCACCTGGTAGGATAACGGTAAACTTATCCCCAGCTGATCTTAAAAAAGAAGGAACCCAGCTGGACTTGCCAATAGCAATATCTCTATTATCTTCAATGGGGGTCATAACCTACCCTTATGACGATTATGTATTCTTGGGAGAGCTATCACTTGCAGGCAAAATCGTTCCAATAAGAGGCGCTCTAGCTATGATTATTTCTATGCGCGAGTTGGGATACAAGAAATTTATTATAGCAGAAGAAAACAAAGACGAATGTGCTATTATAAATGATGTAGATATTTTGCCTTTTGATAATCTAAATGACATAGTAAGCTTTCTAAATAAGGAAAAAGAAGTAAAAGCCTACAAATTAGATTTACATAAAATAGATGACCAAGTGACCTATGACCTAGATTTTTCTGACATAAAGGGCCAAGAGAGTCTAAAACGTGCCCTACAAATTGCAGCAGCTGGAGGTCACAATGTACTAATGATAGGTCCTCCAGGATCAGGCAAAACTTTTTCTGCCAAACATCTGCCAACTATATTGCCAGATATGAATTTTGATGAGAAGGTAGAAGTAACCAAGATATATTCTATAATGGGACTTTTGGACAAGGGACAGCTGGTAAATGAAAGACCATTTAGGTCTCCTCACCATAGTGCAAGCGAGGTGGCGCTCATAGGTGGAGGACATTCTATACCAAAACCTGGAGAAATATCCTTGGCTCATAGGGGAGTTTTGTTTTTGGATGAATTCCCTGAATTTAACAAAAAGACAATAGAAGCCTTGAGGGAACCCCTTGAAAATCGTGAGATAAATATTTCAAGAGCTCAAGCTTCCTTAAAGTATCCATCAGATTTCATATTAATTGCAGCTATGAACCCGTGCCCATGCGGTAACTTCGGCAATCCTCTCAAAGAGTGTACTTGTACACAAAATGAAATAAGAAGGTACCTAAACAAAATTTCCGCACCGATTTTGGATAGGATTGATATCCACATAGAGATTGCTCCAGTTAAATATGAGGATTTGAAGGATAAATCTCCATCAAAATCTTCTGCAGAACTTAAGGCAGAAGTTGTTAAGGCAAGAGTAATGCAAGATGAGCGCTACAAAAATGAAAAAATAAGATCAAATTCTGAGCTTTCTACTAATCAAATGAAAAAATATATCAAACTTAAGCCAGAAGTAGAAAAAGTAGCACAACTTGCCTTTAATAAATACAATTTTTCAGTAAGAAGCTTCAACAAGATCTTAAAAATGGCAAGGACTATAGCGGACCTTGATGGGAGCTTGGAAATAGAACAAAAACACATTCTAGAAGCAGTGAGATATAGGGCCCTAGATGATAAATATTGGACGGTATAAAATGCTTGATCAAAGAGAGATAATTTCAAATATAAATAAATTTGTATATGATCTTCTAGATTATGCCATATATCGCAAAGCAAGTGATATACATATAGAGCCTGAGGAGAGCTATGCTAGAATAAGAATAAGAATAGATGGCAAGCTTACAGAGATTTTGCACATCAATAAAGATAATTATGAAAAACTAGTTTCAAAAATAAAGCTTTTATCAAAAATGGACATTAGCGAACACAGGAGACCACAAGATGAGAGCCTGAAACTTGCTGGATTTGAAAATGTTGACTTCAGAGTATCTAGTATTGGTACAATCAATGGAGAAAAACTTGTAATCCGCATACTTTCAACAAGTGAATACCAAAAGAAAGCTAATCTCTTAGGATTTTCCAATTCTTCTAAGGAAATTTTGTATGAAGCCATGAAAAATAAATCTGGTATGATAATTTTTTCTGGGCCAACAGGTTCTGGGAAATCAACGTCTTTATATTCTTTACTTAATAGTCTAAACTCTGAAGCTGATAATATAGTGACAGTCGAAGATCCAGTGGAATACAATATTGAAGGGATCAATCAAATAAACATCAACGAAAAAATCGACTTCACCTTTGCCAAGGCCCTAAGGTCTATTCTAAGGCAGGACCCAGATATAATCATGGTGGGAGAAATAAGAGATTATGAAACAGCTCAAATAGCGATAAGAGCAGCAATAACAGGCCATCTAGTCCTCACAACACTTCATACAAACAACGCCTTATCCTCAATAATAAGGCTAAAGGATTTGGGTATAGAAAACTACCTCCTATCATCTGCAATTAATACAGTAGCTAGCCAAAGATTAGTTAGAAAGCTGTGTGATTGTAAAGTTGCCGATAAGATGACCGATGATGAATACAATATAGCAAAAAGATTTTTAGATATTGATAGAGAAAGCACAATCTATAGGCCCAATGGCTGCCCACATTGCAACGAAGGATATAAGGGCAGGGAGGCTTGCGAAGAAGTCTTTGTCATAGATGATAAATTCAGAGACCTAATCAGAAATGGGAAAATTGACCTAGTGAGTTTAAATAAATACGCCAAAGACAATGATTTTAAGTCCATGATAGCCAATGGCCTAGACAAGGTAATAGACGGAACAACTAGCTTTGAAGAGATAATTTCCGTAATGTATGACCAGATATGAATTATTTATTTGGATAGATAAGTAAAACCCCTCAGACATATTTAAGCTGAGGGGATTGCTTTTTTTAAAAATAAATATCTACCATAAATTCTTTTAAATATAAGGTTTTTTGATATAATAGAAGTATAAGATTAAGGAGAAATGCGATGTTTAAGAATATTAATAAAATATTAATTACTCTTACTTTTATTTTAATATTATCTTCTTGATCTAATAGTCAAAAATATACTAAAACTGATTTAGATCTAGTAAAAGAAGAGGCATATCAATATATAGATAATCTATCTAACATCCAAGATATAGATAAGAATTTAGCTAAAGGTTCAATTGATTTAGCTAATGATGAATCTGAAATAAATGAAGTTATTGATAAGTATGATGCTATGGATACACATAAATCAAATCTCATCAAGACTGAAGATCCACAAGAGCTTGCTGAGTTTAAGGAAGAAACCCTAAGTTTTATTGAAACTGAATTAACCGACTTTAAATGGCGTGGAGAGCTGATCAGGTATACTAAAGATTTAGATAACATACAGTAAATAAAAGATAAGTTTTCTATGTACGATAAACTTAAAAATTTGGAGAGATACATAAATGAATGATGTTTTAAATTTATAAAAAATAATAAACTACTGACTTTTACAATCATAATGCTGTTGCCGGGCTTTTGGTCATCTGGATTGTCTGGATTCCTATCATTTGGTTTTATTCTAACAATCCCATGGTATTTCAGATATAGAAGAAGATACAGGAAAGGACTGGTTGACAGCAAGGTTTACCAAAGAGGAATAGCTACATTAAGTATAGCAATTTTGATTGCATTTGGAAAAATCGACGCTCCTAGTGATGCTAATACTAAACCACTACAAGCTGTAAGTAGTGAACAAGTTGAAGCGTCAACTGATGAAGAATTAGAAGCAAGTCGTCTAGCCGAAGAAGAAGCCTCTAGGAAAAAAGAATAAGAGGAACGTAAGGCTAAAGAACTTGAAGAAAAGAAGACAAAAGAGGAACAAGCAGCTAAAGAGAAAGAACTTGCTGAACAAGAAGCTGATACTAGGAGATAAGATGAGCTAACTAAGGCTAAAGATGAAGCTATTGAAGATTTAACTGGTTTAGAATATCTATCAGCTAATGAACTAATTAAATTCACAGAAGAAATACATAAACAAAAATCTCCAGCTTTAGTTTTAGAAGTATTATCCAGAGCTAATATACAGAATAAAGAAAATGAAGAAATAGCTAATAAGGTTGATCCTAACGAATACTATCAGGTCGATACAGTAATGGGTGTTACTGATGGGGATACAATAACAGTTGGGATATATGGAAATAACTATAAGCTTAGATTTATTGGTGTAGATACTCTAGAGACAAATCATCCAAGTAAAGGAGTAGAGTTTTTTGGTAAGGAAGCACCAGCGTTTACTGAGACAAAATTAAACAATCAGAAAGTCTGGACTGAAAGAGATGTCTCAGAGACTGATAAATATGACAGACTTCTTAGATATGTTTGGTTAGAATTACCTGAAGATCCAGAGAATCCAACATACGAGGAAGTTAGTGATAAGACGATCAATGGTATTTTATGCAGAGATGGCTATGCTCAATCTAATACCTATACAACAGATGTAAAATATTCTGATTGGTTTGCTAAAATGGCAGCCGAAGCTAGGGATAAGGGTGTTGGTTTATGGAATGATAGTGAACGTTCTGCTTGGGAGGCTAATAATACACCAGTTGCGGTGGTTAACCAGTCAAACAATAATCAGGCAGTTGAACAACAATCTAACCAGCAATCACAAGCTCCAACAGGTGGTTGGGTTCAAACAACAGAACAGATTACTAATAGAGGAAAGACTTACACCGCAGATACAACTTGGGTTCCAGTTAAAGGTAATAGGAACTCTATGATTTATCACGCACCTGGACAAAGAGACTATAATAATATATCTAACGTATCTCCAGAAGAATATAATGAGTTTTCTATTTTCTTCGAAAAGTTAAACCCTCATCTTAAAGGAGACCAGAAAGAGGGATATTTTATAAATAACTACGTAGACATTATTGGTACAGAATTAGATATACTTAGATTTGCTCCAAAGAATGTTTTAAATGTAGAAATAAAAGGACAATATCCAAGAAAAAACAAGGAGATAGGCGAAGAAGAAATATTAAATCAGCTTATAAGATTTCGAAAAATTCTTTCTTTAATAAGTGAAAAAGTTTATTCTTATTCTTACTTATGTAATATAAATAAATTATATAAATTAGAGAATAATATACTTAGAGAATCAAATTTTTCTGAGCTAGTAGCTGATATAGATTATAGATACTTTAATATAAATCTGCTAGATAAATATATGGGCAAGAAGTTTCTTATATCGCATTACAGCAAATATGAGAAATTTATAGATCAGCAATACCATTTAAGTAACAGTCAACAATCAATAAAAAATTCAATTACTGAAACTTTCGATAATAGTCACATTATAATTACAGGTGGCCCAGGTAGTGGAAAGTCTATGTTAATGTTTGATTTAGCAAAACATTACATAGAAGAAGGTAAAAATGTTTTGGTTTTGTTTAGTGGATTTGTAATGAACTATAGCAAGCTACGTAATGTCTTTAAAGAATCAATAGGATTTGATTTCAAAGCTATTAGCGATGTTTCAGATAGAACAAGGAACTATTACATTAAGTATGATGCAATCAAAGATTATGATGTAATTTTGATTGATGAAACTCAAAGAACTTATTTGCCTCAAATTAGATATTTAATTAAGCTAAACTCAAAGAAAGTCTTATATTTCTTAGACCCTGATCAAGTAATTAGAAAACAAGAACTTGAAAATAAAATATTTGCAGAATTACAAGCTTCTAAGATTCCTTATAAAAAATTTCGCTTAAATGATAGTTTTAGGGTTGGAAGAGACAAAATCGATCTTATTAAAATTCTAGTAGGAAAGATGGATAAAAGAGCTAGAAAAAGTTTGACAAATAAAGGCTTTGTTAATGTTATTTATTTTGAAAACCAAGCCGAGGCTTTAGATTATATTTATGTTAAATCAGATAGTGATAATTATCAAGTAATAAATACTACAGTTGATGAGAATAACGATGTTTTTTATGACAATATATTGTTATACCATGATCCAATGATTAACTATGAGCATATTACAAGTACATTTGGTCAGGAGTTCAGCAAGGTATTGGTATGTTTAGATGAGAATGTCTACTATGATAAGAACATACTACAGAATAAATTGATAAAGAATTATATAACTGAAAATCTATTTTATCAAGCTTTTACGAGGGCTTTAGACAAACTATTGTTAGTAGTAGTGAATAACCGTCCATTATATGATGAGATTATTAATAGAATAAGTCCATATTCAGAAGACTGAAAAATTTAAATTTCTATTATCTAAACCAAGTCAACTTCAAAGCCCATAAGTAAAACCGATTATCTTACTTAGGGGCTATAATTATTATATTTGATTTTCTAATTTTATATATCTCATTCGTTGCTTATAAATGAGAAACAATGATTAAATAGATAGTTCTTTCCAAAATTCTCTATTACTATTATTGATAAAATCAAAGAATTCATCATACAAGTCCATCTGGTAATCCACTTCTTTAGCTTCTTCGTATAGTGCATCACCACCTAATAAATGATACACGATATTTGAACCTTCATTTTCAAGAAGTACATAGACATAACCATCTATGATTCCTGCAATAATTGGTACTTTATTTAAATTTTTATGCTTATACCATGCTTTTAATGCTGGAGCTAAAAGTCCATTGATATTGAATCTTGCAAGATAATACTTATCGTCTAAAAAATTTACTTTTTCTTTAAAACTATTTTCATCTAATTCTGACAACTCTTTAAAAAACGTATGGGTACAAACTTTAGAAAAGGCTCGTTTGTATACATCTATCGGCATTTTAATTTCGATTTCAAGAAAGATATCTTGGTAAATGCAGAAACGATTATTATATGCATCGGTTTCTATTAACCTAAGTCTTTTTTCGTTATTAATTATATCCATAACATCCTTTAAAGACCATTTTTTGAGATTAAAATCATCATTAATCAAACCTGACCTAAACTTAAATTCATTTATCAGACTGTCAAGAACTTCAAACATTCCACCATAACGTGTTTGCATATTAATGTAATTAGATTTAAATTTATCTGTGAACTTCGGTTCCTTCCTTTCAAAATTTATCGTGAGTTTTTATTATACCCCAAGTACATAGTGTTATGCTATAATAAAGTAAAGAAAGTATAGAGGAGATTATTTATGTCCAAGACATATGCTGTTGATTACAAGCAAATAAGAAATTATTATGCCGATTTTACTGATATACCTAAAAAGAAAGATTGGGATAATCAAAGTCCATACTCTGTATTTTGGTATTATAAATATGATAAAAAAGAAGATTCTAAATATGAGAAAGTCAGTGAACTTGATAATAAGCCATTCTATTCTTTAAGAGGGTCTAAGTATCCAAACACAATTCCTTATACTAATGATGAGGGTGATCGTGATAAAGAAGCTGTACCGAATAGTTTGTTTTTTGAAGACTTAACTAACAGCTCTGTAAAAGTGCCACTACATATGCTAATCCACGGATATGCCGAATATACTAGTTTTAAAAAATGGAAATCTAATAGTGATAGCTTGTTTAAAGAACTAGATAATAATCAAGATAACTATCTATTTAAATCCAAAATTGATAAAAATGGTAAAAAAATATCTGGTCTTAATGAATCTCAACTTAAATCAATATCTAAAGCCTTAAATTATCCAATTACTGTTATAGAAGGGCCACCAGGAACTGGGAAAACTCATACAATAATCGGATTATTAGCTACCGCTCTAGCTAAAAACAAAGACTATAAGATAGCCGTTATATCTTATAACAATTCAGCTATTAATAATGTAGAATCAAAGTTAAACGAAATTACTGATAATCAGGAAAAGTATGGATCGTGGTTAAGAAATCTTAAAAATAAATATGCAAAAATTACTAATAAAGAACAAAGGGAGCAATACTTTAGAACGAATCCCTTTAACGGTCAAATTTTAACATCTTCATCAGCTGGTGGTTTTGAGTTGTCAGTTCCTCAATCTTATACGGATGAAAAGCAGATAATTATATCCACAATACACTCAATTAGAAAATTATTTAATAAATCTGGCTCACAAGACTATGCATATGATTTAGTGATAATGGATGAAGCCAGTCAGTGTAACATAGCTTTAGGAATGATAGCCTATGGTATAGCCAAGAACATAGTGATAATTGGTGATACTAAACAGTTGCAACCTATTATAGATGAAAAACAAATTAATCTTGTTAATCAAGAATATGAAAATATACCAAATCATTTAAAACTCACTAGAGACGAAAATGGAGAAACAGTAGCGAATAGTATTCTACAGTCTACTTTAGATGCGTTTGACAAACCAGCAACTAAATCTTTCTATGGTGAGTTTCTAACTCATTTGAATATTCATTATAGATGCCATCCTAAAATAATAAACTTTTCTATAAAAAATATATATGGAGAAAATCTACAAGTAGCAGAGACTAGCGAATGTACGTTAAATGACGACAAATCTCCTTTTAATATTTATTGGTATAAAGGTAACTATAATGAATACAGTAGGTATAAGGTAGATAGTGCTGAAGATGGATACAATAGTGATGGTAAGCCAAAAAGGTTTGAGATAAAAGAATCAACTATAAATGCTAAACAAATTTCGATTTTTAAATATGAGTTAATTGAAAAAATTTTAAATGAGGTATTAGGAAATGAGGATATCGGTAGCAAGAGCATTTGTATTACCTCACCTTTTTGGCCGCAAACATATGAACTATATAAGGTTTTAAATGAGGAAGTAAAAAATAGGGGATACTCTAGTGAAATCGCTGCTATTTTAGATAATGATACTGATTCTTTGGATGAAGAAGAATTGTCAGAGGTTGAGAAGATAAAAAGAAGAAACAGAACCTTTATATCAATTCAATCAAATAAATATATTAAAACTCAAACAGTGAGCAAAGCTCAAGGGCAGGAATTTGATATAGTTTATTTTTTCCCTGTAATTGATGGAAAAGAACATGATAGCCCTTCTCAAAATATGAACTTAGTAAATGTAGCAGTAACTAGAGCTAAGGAAGAATTTAATATTATCACTTCAGATAGGATGTTTGATTCTAGCTTGCTTCAAGAGATAGAAAAATTCAGTAAACTAGAAAGTAAGTCAGCTTACTCATCAATCGAAATTAATTCTAAATCTAAGGAATCAGGTCTATACACAACTAAATTATTAAATTATATTTATGAATTGGATGGCTTTAATAGTTTTAAAGAAACTAAATACGTTTCAATATTTGATGAAAATCCAAAATATGTAAAGTATGTAGAAAAAAAATCTAATGCTGATATGATAGATAGCGCAGGAGAATTTGTTCTAAATCATAATTTACAGAGTATTTTTTCTAATAAACAAAAATATAAGATTATGAGTCAAATTTATTGTGATTTAATTAAGATTGATGAAACAAGTCAAGATTCTAATTCTTATATTTATAATACTAAGGCTGATAATGAAAGAAAAAGAATAGGGAATGATAAAAATCCTGAAACTAATCATCCTAGATATGATTTTGGAATATTAGATGAAAATAACAGGGTTCTAATGTTAATAGAGATAGATGGATTTTATCATAGACTTTTCATAGAGCAAAATGAGTATGACCACATAAAGTATAAGAAAACGACAGATAGACAGGATAAAGATAAAATAAAGGATGATCTAGTTATCAATAATGGAGGGGTAGTTCTTAAAAATAATACTAGAGAAGAGGTAAAGGATAAAATTAATAAATTCAAAGGTTGCTCTTATCTTTTACTTAGATTACCAATAAATGGGACTACAGCTTTTGAAACTGAAAATTTAAAACAAGATCATCCTAATAACAAAATTGTAGATCAGTTTTGCACTTTAGAAGAAATTTTTAATTTAATCATATAGTATCTTTATATAATTATGTTTATGGAGGAATATAATGTTCAATTTTGGAGAATTAAATGATAATCAGATATCAGCAGTTAAAACCACTGAGGGGCCAGTTTTAATTACAGCTGGTCCTGGAATAGGCAAGACCCATACTCTAGTTCAAAGAGCGATATATCTTATAGAGGAAAAGGGTGCTAAGCCTGAAGAGATTATGATGGCCACCTTTAAAGAAAAAGCTACCAAGGAACTAATTACTAGGATTACAAATGAATTAGCTAAAAAGAATATAGTTGCTAATATTAATGGGGCTGTTGCAAAATAGATAAATCGTTCCTATATCATTCTAGCACCCTCCCAGAAAGGTCTCTGTCAGCCGGCGGGATAAACCTCAAACTTTCTGGGAGGTCAATCCAATGATGGAACGTTAGATATCTATCAATTTGCAACAGCCCCATTGCTTTTATTATTTTTCTTTGTTAATTTCAAATATTTTGCTTAGACCTATAAGTCCTAGTGATGGGATTTGAGTAGATGTAGATTTTGCCAATAAGTTTCTATACTTGCCTGTAATAATTATTTCGGGATTTTCATCATTTAGTCTGCGTTCATCAATTATATCCTTGACTAGACCCCAACAAGCGTTTTGATAGGCGTGGAAAATTCCGCTTTGGATTGACTTTGTTGTATTATTTCCTAGGATTTTCTTAGACCTTAGAATTTCTACTTGTGGAAGTTTGGCACTTTCTTGGTGTAGAGATTTTTCAAAAAGGTCAATGCCAGGGAGAATCACACCACCCAAAAATTCTTTTTTATCATTAATATAATCAATTGTAGTAATAGTTGAAGCTGATATGATTATGATGTTTTTATCATAGATATCACTTGCTCCAACAGCCCTGATTATCCTGTCTGTGCCAACTTCCTTTGGATTTTCACATTTTATATTTATACCTGTTTTTACTCCAGGAGATATGATGATTGGATTTTTATTAATTATTTTTTTTGATATCTTGCTGTAGCTTTCTAATAATTCTGGAACCACAGTAGAGATTATTACATGGTCAATATCAGAAAATTTGATATCCTTATCCATTAGCATTAGCTTTAGGATGAGGTAAATTTCATCTATTGATTTATTTCTGTCAGTTGTTATAAGAAAATTAGCTACTAGATTTCTATTTTTAAAAATCCCTACATTTGTAATTTTATTTTCTATATCAATTGCAAGTAACATTTTACCTTCTCGTATTCTTTAAAGCTTTTACTACTGATGTTGCTAGTATTACAGATAGGATTGCTTCTGGGATACCTGATGTGATCGAAACACCAAGTATGGCTGATTTGGCACTTTCAAGTGGAATATTTACTGCTTTTACGTATTTTTCAGCATATATTACATATATGCCACCTAGAACAAGTATGGTGTTGGTCATAGATCCCACAAAGGCCCCTATGGCTACTGGGAAGTCTAGAGTAGGTGTTTTTCTTGAATAGATAAGCAAGCCAATTGTAATTATAAGTAGAATTACAACCAAGACTATGTTTAGGGTTGTTGCGCCAGTTTTGATATTTCTATATAGTAAGTAAACTAGTCCTAGTAAGATAAGTGTCCACAATACTTTTGTTAGTACCTTTAACGTTTTTTCATCTTTTCCTTTTAGGGCATTGTAAGCATAGTATGAAGTGATGCCTATAAGAACTCTTGGCAATATTGAAATAAGTGGGTTGTAAAATACAAATGAAACCGGATTTGGTCTAATAATAGCATTAGCTAATGAAGATATTCCAAATATAAGTCCTACTAGAGCGCCTACAAGTGGTCCTTCTACAATGGCTGCAATTATTACTGGAATATGCATGGTTGTAGCATTGATTAAGCCCAGTGGTATTAGCCCTAGTGGTGTAAGGGAAAGTACTACTGTTATAGCACCAAGTATGGCAGCTGTAACAAGTTTTTTGCTAGTTAGTTTTTCTTTTTTCATTTTTACCTCCTGATACGGTTCATATTGATACCGTTCTTTTTTTGTTCACTAACTTAGTTTTTATTTTGCTAGGATCAGTTAAGTATCCTGCCTTTAAATAAGCTATATAAATTATAGCATAAAAAATCGTATAGTAAATAGATATAAATCTAACTTATAATATTTAAGTGTCTTATCTCTAAAAACGGTATAATAAATCTAGACTTTATAAAGAGGGAAATATGGAAGATATAAAAACACCAAGTCACGTTGCCATAATCCTAGATGGGAACGGACGTTGGGCTCAAAAAAGAAATATGCCAAGAACTTTTGGCCATAAAAATGGAGCAGAAAATGTTGTCGATATAGCTATCCATGCCAAAAAACGTGGAGTAAAATATTTGACACTCTATGCATTTTCTACCGAGAATTGGAAAAGACCAAAAAAAGAAGTTGACTATTTGATGAAACTTCTTATTAAATTTGTAAATGATAAAATTGACCAACTTATGAAAGAAGACTGTAAGTTGAACTTTTTGGGAGATTTGTCTGCTATTCCTGACCAAACTAGAAAGGCAGTCGAATTAGCACTTGATAGAACGAAGGATAACAAATCTCTGTTTATAAATATTGCTTTAAACTATGGTGGTAGGAATGAGCTCGTCCACGCCTTTAAAAATATTATTAACGAAGGTTATAGGGCAGAAGATATTGATGAAGAACTAATTTCAGATTATTTGTATACTAAAGATATACCAGATCCTGATTTACTAATTAGACCAGGTGGTGAGCTAAGAATCTCAAACTTTTTGATCTATCAAATTGCCTATAGTGAGCTATATTTTACTGATAAGCTTTGGCCGGACTTTTCCTATGAGGACTTTGATATGGCCATTGAGGAATATTCTAGACGCAACCGCCGTTTTGGAGATGTCAAATGAATTTGTTAAAGAGAACATATGGTGGAGCCATAATACTACTTGTGATATTTGCCATAACATATTTTGGCCACCTATCACTAAGTATTGGATTTACAGTATTTTCTCTTATAGCTATAAGGGAGATTACTTGGGCTTTTGACAATATAGATATAAAGCTTCCGAAAACTTTGTTATATATTTGTGATTTTATCATAATGGGGGCAGCATACTGGCAAGATAAGGATGCCTTTATTTTGGCAATAATTTTTTCTGTCATTGCACTACTAATTTATATGATATTTAAGGAGGATATATCTTTTTATACAATTAGTATTGGGATTTTTATCCTTATGTATATCCCTACCTTGATGGGAACCATAATTAGGATTAGGGACATAAATTATATTTGGCCACTTTATATCACAGCTTGGGGTTCTGATACTTTTGCCTATTTGATAGGTTCTACTATTGGCAGAAGCAAAATCAAATCCATAGCTCACATTAGTCCAAAGAAGACTATCGAAGGCTGTGTAGGTGGTATACTTGGAGCTTTAGTTTTAAATTTGGTTTATCATAAATATAATTTACTTGGTATTAACACAACTTATGTTATAATTTTTTCAGTATTTGGAGCTATCTTATCCCAGATTGGGGATTTGGTGGCAAGTTTTATAAAGAGAAAAACGGGAATAAAAGATTTTGGAAATATAATCCCAGGTCATGGGGGAATTATCGATAGGTTTGATTCTATGATATTTATTGCGCCAATCCTTTATCTTTTTTCTATCATTTAAGGAGAATAAATGGGAACAATTATTATAGCCATTGTGATGTTCTTACTTTTGGTAACTATCCACGAGTTTGGACATTTTATAGTGGCAAAATTATCAGGCATAAAAGTAAATGAGTTTGCTGTCGGTATGGGACCTGAGCTAGTATCAAATCAAAAGGGAGAAACGAAGTATTCTCTAAGGCTTCTACCAATTGGGGGATATTGTGCTATGGAAGGGGAAGACGACGAGTCAAATGACCCAAGAAGCTACGACAACGCACCTGCATACAAGAGATTTTTGACAATCCTTGCAGGACCTCTTATGAATCTCATACTTGCAGTTATCGTATTTACTATAGTTGCCTTTAACAGTGGAACTGCTACGAATTCTGTTGGTGGCTTTACTGAGGATTCAAAAGCAAAAGAAGCTGGAATTATCTTGGATGATGAGATTTTGAGTGTTGGAGATAGAGAAATTAACGATTTTACTGATATCTCAAAGGCTCTGGCTAGTTTTTATGAGACTAATCAAAAAGATAAGCCAGTGACTGTAAAACTTAGAAGAGATAATGAAGAAAAGTCCTTTGATATCATCCCATCATTTCAAGATGATATGGCCTATATTGGCGTAACTGCCAAGATGCGAAGTGTGGGATTTTTTGAAGCCATTGGCCTTGGTTTTAAAGAAACTGGCCGAAACATTAAGCTTATTTTTACTGTTTTAGGTAATTTGTTTACGGGAAAACTTTCCTTTGGCTCTCTAAGCGGCCCAGTTGGTGTAGTAAAAGAAATTGGCAACCAAGCTCAAAATGGAGTAATGAATGTCCTATATTTCTTGTCATACATCAGTGTTAACCTTGCAGTTTTTAACTTGATACCATTTCCAGCCCTTGATGGATCAAAAATTTTTACAAATCTTTATGAGATGATTACAAAAAAAAGGGTCAACAAGAAAATAGAAGAAAAGGTGACTATTGCAGGATTTATAATCTTATTATCCCTGATACTAATAGTCACAATAAAAGATATATTTACACTTTTTTAGAGGAGATCTAATGAGAAAAAATACTAGAAAAATTTATGTAGGAGACGTTGCAATCGGAGGTGACTCTCCTATTTCTATCCAATCAATGACAACAGCTAAGACTAGCGATATTAACTCTGTCGTAAGGCAAATCAAGGCCCTAGAAGAAGCGGGTTGCGACATATCTAGATCCGCAGTAAATGATATGGCAGATGCACGAGCAATTCCAGAAATTAAGAAGAGAACCAATATTCCTTTTGTAGCTGACATACAATTTGATTACGAATTAGCCCTAGCAGCTGTAGAAAATGACTGTGATTGCCTAAGGTATAATCCAGGTAATATCGGAAGCGAGGATAAGGTTCGAGAGATTGTCGAAGCTTGCAAGAAAAAGGATATCCCTATAAGAATTGGTGTCAACTCCGGATCCATTTCAAGAGAGATTGTGGACAAATTTGGGGGTGTTAATGCTGATTCTCTCGTGGCAAGTGCCATGTCAGAAATCAAGATCTTAGAAGATATGGATTTTTATAAAATGAAAATATCTGTAAAATCTTCTGATGTAAACACTATGATAGATGCTTATAGGAAGCTATCAGACCTTGTTGATTATCCCCTTCACCTAGGAGTAACAGAAGCTGGTCCTTTGTATCAAGCCCTTGTAAAATCTTCAATCGGTATAGGATCTTTGCTAAAAGATGGGATAGGAGATACTATCAGAGTTTCCATAACAGGAGATCCTGTAGAAGAAGTCAAGGCTGCAAAGACAATTCTAAAGGCACTAAACTTACGCCGTGATGGCCTTGATATCGTATCATGCCCAACTTGTTCAAGAACCACAGTGGATCTTGAAAAAATCGTAGCAGAAGTAGAAGAAAAGTCAAAAGGTATAGGTGTAAATGCCAAGGTTGCAATCATGGGATGTCCTGTAAATGGACCTGGCGAATCTAAGGAAGCTGATTATGGAATATCTGCAGCAAATGGCATGGGATTCCTATTTAAAGATGGAAAGACGATAAAAAAGGTTAAGGAAGAAGAAATAGTAGATACACTTTTACAAGTTTTAAAAGAAAGTCATTTAAATGAAGGTTGATTTAAGTAGGTTCGTAGAAATCAAAGAAAATGAATATACTATAACAAATGCCATATATTTTAAAGAAAATAATGAGCTAAAACTTACTATAGAATCGAACCTCGACTACCTTGATGAAAGGCTAAGACAGGCCTTAGACGAGTATTTTTCTTATGTGACACTCACAATTGAATTTATAAAATTATCTCCAGCTGTAAAAGAAGATTTGGCTGGCAATGATATTACAGAAAATATAAATGAAGTAGAGGTCATAGAAGATCAGGACTTGGAAAGAGAAGTTATTGAGCCTGTAGATGAAAATGAAGAAAATTGTGAAAGTGATTCTTGTGATGATCTCCTAAAGAAAAAGGAAGAAGAACTTAAGACCCGTATAAGCCATGCTATTGACAATACCAAGAAAGATGCAAAAAAACAAGAAGAGCCTGTAGATGGTCTAAATTTTGGTAGAAAGATTAGAGAAGATGTGATTCCTATATCGGAAATTTATTCAAAAAAGGGCCTTAGAGTTTCTCTTATCGGTACAGTCTACGGCCTAGATGTCTTCCAAACCAAAAACAATTACTTTATCTATACCTTTGACTTAGAAGATGAAAGTGATGCCATAGCTTGTAAAATATTTGCATCAGAAAAGACTAATCCTAAGCTTTACGACCTTAAAGATGGTATAGCAATCCAAATAGAGGGAGTACTAAACTACGACGACTACGCCCACGATGAGGTCTTTACTGCCAATTCAGTAATTCCTGCAACAATTTCCAAAAAAACTGATACAGCCATAGAAAAGCGCATTGAACTAGAAGTTCACAGCAAGATGACAAACCTTGATGGATTTGTAGATAATGCGGATATTGTAAGAATTTTAAATGATTGGAATTGGGATGCCATTGGTATCACAGATACGGCCACTCTCCAGGGTCTGCCAGATCTTTATGAAGCCATAAGAAAAACTGGCAAAAAGATGCTGCCAGGCGCTGAACTATTGTTAGTAGAAGATGAGCTAAGAATACTTACCAACCTATCTGAAAGGTATGTTCCACACATCAAGGATATAAAGGACCAAGAATTCGTAGTATTTGACTTAGAAACTACAGGATTATCTAGATTTGCTGATAAAATCACAGAGATTGGTGCAGTTAGAGTAGTAAATGGTGAGATCACAGATGTCTTTAATGAGCTAGTAAACCCAGAAAAACTTATCCCTGATAAGGTCATAGAATTGACAGGAATTACCAATGAAATGGTCATGGATAAGGAGAAAATTGATCAGGCTCTACCAAGGTTTCTAGACTTTGCTGGAGATGCCATTTTGGTTGGACAAAACTCTGATTTCGACGTTGGCTTTGTAAGAGAAAATGCTAAGAAGCTTGGCTATGACTTTTCTCCAATCTACATGGATACTCTACCAATGGCGCGTGCCTTATTTGACGATATGGCTAGGTTTTCACTTGATAAAATAGCTAGAAAACTAAACATACCAGCCTTTAACCACCACAGAGCAAGCGATGACGCTAGGGCAACTGCCCAAATTTTCATAAAGATGTTTGATATGATAATGGAACAGGACATTGATTTAGCTAATATTAATAAGCTAGATACACATTATCCAAAGGCTAAGTTTGAAACATTTTCTGCCATAGTCTTTGCCAAGGACCAAGTTGGTTTGAAAAATCTTTACAAGCTAATTTCCAAATCAAGGATGGAAAATTTTGCCAACGAGGGCAAAACCCCTATTTCTCTGCTCAAGAAATACAAAAAAGGTTTGTTAGTGGGAAGTGGTGGCCATGGAGGATTACTATTTAACTATCTTTTAAACAGATACCCACAAAGTAAGGTTGATAGTGCCTTAAAACTTTTTGATTTCCTCCAAGTAGAACCACTTGAAATCTTTGCTGATGAAGTTAACAATGGCAAGATAAGAAGTTTTGACCAAGTTAAAGAGATCAACACAAGGATAATCAATCTTGCAAGAGAGCATGGAAAGCTAGCTGTTGCAACAGGTGGGGTTAGATATCTTAAGCCAAGTGATTACATACTAAGAAATATCCTCCACAAGGGCCAATATTTTAGATACCACGAAAATAGGCCGCTTTATTATCTTAGAACTACAAAGGAAATGCTTGATGGATTTTCTTACCTTGATAGGAATTTAGCCGAAGAGCTTGTAATCAAAAATCCAAAGATTGTTGCAGAACAAATCGAAGATATAAGACCAATTCCTCCTGGAACTTTCCCACCCAAAATCGATGGATCTGAGGAAAAGCTAAGAGATGCATGTTTTACAAAGGCTAAGTCAATCTATGGAGACCCTTTGCCACAAATTGTGGAAGATAGGCTTAACCGCGAGTTAAATTCAATAATTTCAAATGGCTATGCAGTTTTATATATCATAGCCAAGGAACTTGTAGGCAAGTCCAACAGAGATGGTTACCTTGTTGGATCTAGGGGATCTGTTGGTTCATCCTTTGCAGCGACCATGGCAGACATTACCGAGGTAAACCCACTTTCACCTCACTATGTGTGCCCAAAATGTAAGCATAGCGAATTTTTTGAGGAAGATAGACTTGGGGCAGGTATTGACTATCCAGATAAGGATTGTCCAATTTGTGGAAGTCCTATGAATAAAGATGGACACAACATACCATTTGAAGTTTTCTTAGGTTTTGAAGGAGACAAGGAACCAGATATAGACTTAAACTTTGCTGGAGAATACCAACCGACAATTCACAAATATACTGAAGAACTTTTTGGTGAGGGCAAGGTATTTCGTGCTGGGACCATAGGCGCTATCCAAGATAACACGGCCTTTGGTTACATCAAAAAATACAGCGAGGAGTACAATGAAAGCTTCACCAATGCTCAGATTAGGAAGCTTCAAAGAGGACTAAAGGATGTCAAAAGGACAACTGGCCAACACCCAGGTGGTCTAATTGTAGTGCCAAATGATATTGAAATATTTGATATAACTCCAATCCAATATCCAGCTGATGATCCAAAAGATGATATTAAGACAACTCATTTTACCTATAATATGATGCATGAAACACTCTTAAAACTTGATTTGCTTGGTCACGATGTACCATCTATCATCCGTGCCCTACAAGACTTGACTGGGACTGATCCGCTAAAGATAAAGATGGGTGATCCAGAAGTTATGAAGATATTTTCAAACACAGATCCACTTAATATCAAGCATGATTTTTCCAATAACGAAATAGGAACACTGGGCATACCAGAATTTGGAACAAACTTTGTACGCGGCATGCTAAAAGAAACATTTCCAACCAAGTTTTCTGAAATGACTAGAATATCAGGCCTGTCCCACGGAACAGACGTGTGGAACAATAACGCTCGTGATATAATAGCAGCAAAAACTGCAGGATTTGATGAGATTATATCAACTCGTGATGATATCATGAACTCGCTTATACAAAAGGGCCTTGATAAGAAAAAGTCCTTCCAAATAATGGAAATTGTAAGGAAGGGAAGGTCCCTATCTGAAGAGCAATTGGCCTATATGAGAGAAAATGGAGTTCCTGAATGGTATATAGAGTCATGCCTTAAAATAAAATATCTATTTCCAAAGGCTCACGCTGTAGCTTATTGTCTGATGAGCTATCGTATAGCTTACTACAAGGTCTATTATCCAAGGGCCTTTTATGCAACATATTTTAATACCAAGGTCAATGATTTTGTATACTCAATAATCATTAATGGCCTAGAATCTATACAAATGGCTCTTAAATCCTACCAAGAAAGGTATGATCTCACAGCTCGTGATGAAAACATAAGAAAAGTTTTAGAAGTAGCTGAAGAAATGTATGCTAGAGATATTATGATCGATAAGGCCGATCTTTATAAATCTGAGGCCACAAAGTTTATCCTAAGCGAAAAAAATATATTGCCACCACTTAGCTCGGTAGACAATGTTTCAGAAGCTATGGCTATAGATATAGTAAATGAACGAGAAAAAGGCGAATTTATATCAGTTGAGGATCTAAATTCTAGGACGTCAATAAACAAAAATGCTATGGATTCACTAAAGAATTTTGGAATCATAGATAATATGGGCGAAGAAAATCAAATGAGTCTATTTGATGGAATTTTCTAATGTTCTAAAAAATTATATAAGTATAATAATTGTAAGATACAATGCATAAATAGTAAAGTAAAAAATAAAATGCCCTACATTGGATTTCCAATAGTTAGGGCATTTTTTATGAGTTAAGAGGACTAAATTCTGTTTGTGTAAAAAATGATTTTTTATTTCTAAAGCCAAAAACTGAAATAACTACTTGTGGGTAATTAATCAAAAGTGCTTCTAGTCTAGAGTCATAATAAGTTGTGACTAAATCAGACTCTTCTTTTTTGTAATTTTCTTCATTTTCACCTTTAGTAGATATGTTTAGCTTTATGGTAGAGATAGAACAGCAACCAATTGATGATTCTATATCTTCTCTGATAAAAATCTTATTTATATTTTTTCTTTTTATATAATCCTGTGCCTTCTTACTGTATATAAATTTCATAAAATATATCCTTTTAAAAATAGGGGGCAAAGCCCCCTTAAATTATTATTGTAATGTAATAGCCCTAATTCTGTCTTTGTTTTTCTTTGATTTATTTATTACAAAGTATGTGTAAGCTATTGCAATTATCACACCAAGTATTAGTGATAGGTTGTAGTTCAGACCAAAACCAACTGCTGGATCGTATAGGATAAATGAAAATACTATAAATGTATAGAATATTCCAGGAATTAGAGCTATACGATAGTTTTTGCCATTGTTTAGTAAGTGACTTGTTGCCATTGCTAGAGCAAATAGTGCTACTAATTGGTTTGTAAATCCGAAGTATCTCCAAAGCATATTAAATCCATTTGGATTTGATTTTGCCCAGTAAAGCAAGAATATTGCTGGAACAAATAATACTGCTGCAACTCCGATTCTCTTTGCTGGTACTTTTTGATCTATATTTAATTCTTCAGCTACAATAAGTCTAAGTGATCTAAATGCTGTATCTCCAGATGTGATTGGTAGTGCGATTACACCTATAATAGCTAATAAACCACCAACTTTTCCCATGAAAAATCTTGAGATTTCACCAACCATAAGGGTTGCACGTGTATCCATTGGAACAATTCCTTGTGATAATAAAACTATAGCACCAGCAGCCCAGATCATAGCTATAAAGCCTTCTGCAATCATTGTTGAGTAGAATGTTGCTCTGTTTTCTCTTTCAGAAGCTACTGTTCTTGAAACAAGGGTTACTTGGGACCCGTGGAAACCAGAAAGTATACCACAAGCTACAGTTATGAAAAATGATGGGATGAATTTTTGTCCTGTTGGGTGATCAGC
The DNA here is from genome assembly GCF_900128425.1 of Anaerococcus urinomassiliensis. Lineage (NCBI taxonomy): Bacteria > Bacillati > Bacillota > Tissierellia > Tissierellales > Peptoniphilaceae > Anaerococcus > Anaerococcus urinomassiliensis. The sequence goes on along the minus strand of NZ_LT635782.1, from coordinate 1,138,486 downwards.
AAGTAGGCCAGCTCCTTGGAAAGATAAGTGTCCAGCACCTTTAGTAAGAACACCAATTAAAACGCCTACAGCAGATACAATTAAAAATGCACCAAATAATGGATAAATTCTACCAATAAGTTGGTCAATTGGTAATACTGTTGAAAGTATGTAATATAAGAAAATAATTGCATAGATTACCCATATTGTGTTTGAACCTTCGGCAACACTCATAAGGTCATTAGCAATCAAATCTCCAGGTGTGTAAACGAACACTGTTCCTGTAAGAAGCAATAGTACTGCGATAACTATATTATAAAATTTACGAGTACCATTTCCTAAGTATTTACCAACTAGTTTTGGAACTTGAGCTCCTCCATTTCTCATAGAAATACTACCTACAAGAAAATCGTGTACTGCTCCAGCAAATACGCATCCAAGAGGAATAGCTATAAATGCTATTGGTCCAAATAAAATACCTTGTATTGGTCCTAATATTGGGCCAGTACCAGCTATGTTTAGTAAGTTTATTAGCCAGTTTTTCCATTTTGGCATAGCAACAAAATCGATACCATCAGCCTTTTTAACAGCTGGGGTTTCTCTATCATCGATTCCTAGTTGGTCTTCAACGTACTTGGAATAGAAAAATCCACCAACTAGAAGGATGACTAAACCTATTAGAAATAACGCCATATAATACCTCCTTATTATGTATTAATTATAATGACTATTAAATTATAAACATTAAACATTAAAATTGCAAGTTTTTTAGCAAAATAGAATAATAAGCAAGTTTAATTTACTATAATGTATATAGTGTTGATAAATGTGACACTACAGTAATCATAAGGGTGAAGAAATAAGTATTTTTGATAGGCTTTATGAAGTTAGACATTAAAAAAGATGGAGCTATTGTAAATAATAGATTATAACTATCAATTTACAACAGCCCCACTATGATATTAGTCAAGCTTAACTGACGAAAATTCTGTTTGAGAAACTAATGTTTTCATATTGCCAATTCCAACAGCTGTTATTATTATTTCTGGTGAACTTTTTAAAAACTGATTTATTGCTGGGTGATAATTTGTATTTATCCCATCAAAATAATCCTTGATATACTCCTTGTCATCTTTCACATGACTTTTTATATCAATTCTTACACCTCGGATTCCACAACATCTGCTGCCAGTTAGGACTGGTTTTATATATACATTTTCAATATTTTTATCTTTGATAAATTCTTTTGCACTGTCTGTATATATAACTTTCATATTACCCTCCTTTATATTTTAAAGAAAAAGAGGCCGCTAGGGCCTCTAAATTATTAAATTACTCAAGGATTATATGAGCTATTCTATCTTTATTTTTCTTACTTGCATGAAGTGTACCGTAGCCATAAGCTGCTGTTAGTACTAAACCAATGATTAGTGCTATAGGATAGCTTACTCCAAATCCTACCTTTGGATCGTATAGGATAAATGATGATACTATAAATGTATAGAATAGGCCTGGTATAAATACGATTAAGTAATTTTTGCCCTTGTTCATCAAGTAGCTTGTTGCAGCTGCTAGAGCGAAAATACCAACTAGTTGGTTCATGAAACCGAAGTATCTCCAAATCATGTTAAAGCCGTTAGTGTCTGATTTAGCCCATACTAGTAGTAGAATTGCTGGTATGAATAAGAGAACAGAAAGTCCTAATCTCTTTCCTGCTGCTTTTTGATCTAAGTTAAGTTCTTCGGCAACGATTAATCTTAGTGATCTAAATGCTGTATCGCCTGTTGTTATAGGAAGAGCTATAACACCGATAACTGCGATTACACCACCAATTTTGCCCATGAAGTATCTAGAAACCTCACCTACCATTAATGTAGCTGGTGTATCAAGTGCTGTATTTTGTGAGAATAATACCATGGCACCTGCTGCCCAAATCATAGCTATGAAACCTTCACAAATCATTCCTGAGTAGAATACTTGTCTGTTTTCTCTTTCGCTAGCAATTGTTCTTGAAATAAGAGTTGACTGAGTAGCATGGAAGCCGGAGAGTATACCACAGGCTACCGTTACAAAGAATGCAGGTATGAATTTTTGTCCTGTTGGGTGTTCATATAGTAATCCGCTTTGATTTGGCATACTTAAGTGTTGAAGATTGCCATTCATAAACAAACCTATAAATATACCAATTGCTGATATTAAAAGGAATGCACCAAAGATTGGGTAGATTCTTCCTATTAATTGGTCAATAGGTAGTACTGTAGAAGCTAGGTAATAAAGGAATATTATAGCATAGATAATAAATACTTTATTAGAAGCTGGGTCAATTTTTAAGATATCGTTTGCAATTAGATCCCCAGGTGTGTATACAAATACAGCTCCTACTAGAAGTAAAAGCACTCCCATTACAACGTTATAAATTTTACGAATGTTATTTCCTATGTACTTACCAATTACTCTTGGCATTTGTGCTCCACCATTTCTCATTGAAATAGTACCCATTACGAAGTCGTGAGTAGCTCCTGCAATAACGCAACCGATTGGAATAACTAAAAACGCAATTGGTCCAAATAAAATACCTTGGATAGGTCCTAAGATTGGGCCAGTTCCAGCAATATTTAACAAGTTAACAAGCCAGTTTTTCCATCTTGGCATTACAACAAAATCGATACCATCAGCTTTTTTTACTGCTGGTGTTGGATTATCACCAATTTCAAGTTGTTTTTCAACATATCCTGAATATAGGTAGCCTCCTCCAAATAAAATAATAAGTCCTACAAAAAATAATAGCATATAAACCTCCTTAGCTTCTATTATTTTCACTTTAATTATAAATCGTTTTATTAAAAAAAACAATAGGAAAATGTTTTATTTATCTTGCCAAATGATTTCTTTTTAATGATAATAAAAATTGAATATATGAATGAAAAGAGTATAGTTATTCTTAGTAAAAGGGTGGGAGGATTTCCGCTCTTTTGTATTGTATGGAGCAAAGGATGGATAATAAGATGGATTTAATAACAACACTTAAACAAACCTTTGAAGAAGATATTGAAAATCTGGGATATGAACTGGTAGACATTGACTTTAGAACAACTAAAGAAGGCAGGATGCTTACCTTCTATATCTATGATGAAGATGGAATAACAGTAGACGATTGTGAGAAAGTTAGTAATTTCTTGGATGAGAAGCTTGATGAGCTTGACCTGATAAAGGGTCAGTATTATCTCGAAGTTTCAAGCCAAGATTTATCTAGACCTTTGAAAACTGACAGAGATCTGATTAGAAATTACCAGGAACTTTTGAAAGTTAAGCTTAAAACAGGAGATTTCTTCCTTGGATATATTGAAGAAATTAATGAAGATGACCTTGTTTTTAGAGTGGAGAAAGACAAAAAAGAAGAGAAAGTTTCAGTAAATAGAGAGGATATTAAAAAAATCAACATAGAGATTGTATTTTAAGGGGAATTTATGAATGAAGAATTTATGCTAGCCTTAGATGAGCTAGAAAAGGATAAAAATATTGATAAGGGCGTTATCCTTGAAGCACTTGAAAAAGCTTTGATCAAAAGCTATCAAAAAAACTACGACAATGCAGAGAATGTTGATGTTGTGGTTGATAAGGAAACAGGAAATATCGAAGTCTTTGCCCTTAGGACTGTAGTTGATGAAGTCAATGACAATATCAACGAAATCTCATTAAAAGAAGCAAATGAAATTGATAAAGAACTTGGCATTGGTGATGTGGCCAGAATAAAAATCGCACCAAAAAACTTTGGTCGTGTTGCAGCTCAAACTGCCAGAAATATTGTTATCCAAAAAATCAGAGATGCCCAAAGGGACTCAGTTTATGGAGAATATTTGGACCGAGAAAATGAAATGATTACAGGAACTATCCAAAGAGAAGATAAGTACAATGTATATATCAACCTTGATAAAATCGAAGGGGTGGTTCCACTAAAAGAGCAAGTGGCAAGTGAGAGATACATTCCTAACGAAAGGATGAAATTTCTTATAAAAGATGTAAAAAGTTCATCTAAAGAACCACAAATCATTTTATCTAGATCAAGTGAGAATTTAGTAAAAAGACTTTTTGAACTAGAAGTTCCAGAGATAAATGATGGAACTATAGAAATATATTCTATAGCCCGTGAAGCTGGTTCTAGAACTAAAATTGCAGTTTTTTCTAACGATGATGCAATTGACGCAGTTGGAGCTTGTATAGGTTACAAGGGAGTCAGAGTAAATTCTATAGTTGATGAACTTCAAAACGAAAAAATCGACATTATAAACTATGATAAGGATATAAAAGTATTCATATCAAACGCTCTTTCACCTGCTGATATAGTTGATGTTTTGATAAATGAGAAGAAGAAGCAATCACTAGTTGTAGTAAACGACTATCAACTATCCCTTGCCATTGGTAAAGAGGGTCAAAACGCAAGACTTGCAGCAAGGCTTACAAGCTGGAAGATAGATATCAAGTCAAAGGAAGACTTCGATACAATGAGCCAAGAAGAAATTGATCAAATACTTGGCCTAGTAGATGATGAAGAAATTGCTGATGAAAGTACTGACGAAGATTTATCTGATGAAAATCTAGATGAAGATAAAGACCTTGATCAAATTGATTATGAAGATAATCAAACTGAAGAATCACTAGATGAAGATTACGATGATCAATCTGATTTAACCCTTCAAAATGACGAAGAAGAATCCTTCGAGGAAGAAAATTAAAATGGTAAAAGCAAAGAAGATACCCCAAAGGAAATGTATTGTTTGTGGTAATCTTTATGATAAAAACGACTTGCTTAGGATTGTAAATAACAAGGACCTAGGCGTTGTGATAGATGAAACTGGAAAACTTAACGGACGTGGGGCATACATTTGTAAAAACGAAGCCTGCCTTAAGGACGTTAGGAAGAACAATAAGCTTAATCGAGTATTCAAACAAAAAATTGATGACAAACTTTATGAGGAGTTAGAAGCTTATGAATTAAAATGAGGTGTTATATATGGCTGATAAAATGAGAGTATATGAACTAGCAAAGAAACACAATATGCCAGCAAAAGAAATGGTTAAATTTCTAAATGATGAATTTGGTCTATCAATCAAATCCCACATGTCAAATGTAAGTGGAGATGACCTTATTCTTATAAATGAGTATTTTGAAGAAGATAAAAAAGAAAAAACAGACAAAAAAAATAATAAAGAAAAGAATAATCAAAAGAAAGTAGAAGAGAATTCTTTAGATAAAAAACCAAATATGAGTAAAAATAGCCAAAGAAGAAATAATGATATAGATGATTTATATGATGATGACAATGTAGCTAGAAAAGAGAAGTTTTCTAAATCAAATAAAAATAAAAGTCAAAAGAAATCTGATCAAGGTAAAAGCTACAATAAAGATGATTATGTTGCAAATAAAAGCAAGAAGAACAGAAAGAAAAAAAATAAAAAGTCAAAAGGATCTAAGGCAAATAATCAAGCTTCAAATACAAAAGAAGAGAATTCAAAGATAGAAATTCCAGAACATATAAATGTAGGTGCATTTGCAGAAAAAATAGGAGAAAGTCCAAATGCAGTAATAGGCAAACTTATCCAACTTGGAATAATGGCTGGTCTAAATGATCCAATAGAATTTGATCAAGCTGAACTTATTGCAATAGATTTTGGTAAGGAAATCACCCTTGAGCAAGAATTTTCTGCTATAGAAGAGCAATCTATAGACTTAGATTATGAAGATAATGACGAAGATCTAATCACACGAGCTCCAGTAGTTTCAGTAATGGGACACGTTGACCATGGTAAGACATCAATACTTGATGCAATCAGGGATACACATGTAACCCGTGGAGAAGCTGGTGGAATAACCCAACACATAGGTGCATACTCTGTTGATCTTGGTTGTAGAATGATAACTTTTCTTGATACCCCAGGACATGAAGCTTTCACAGAAATGAGAATGAGAGGAGCACAATCAACTGATATTGCAATTCTAGTAGTTGCAGCTGATGATGGTGTAATGCCTCAAACAGTTGAAGCTATCAACCACGCCAAAGCTGCTGGTATTCCAATTGTTGTAGCAGTAAACAAGGTTGATAAAGATACAGCTGATCCAAATAGAGTAAAACAAGAATTAATGCAATATGGTCTAGTTGCTGAAGATTGGGGTGGAGATACCATCACAGTTGATGTTTCTGCCAAAACAGGACAAAACATAGACGAACTTCTTGAAATGGTACTACTTGTTGCAGAAATGAAAGAGCTAAAGGCAAATCCAAACAGAGATGCAGTTGGTCTAATCATAGAAGCACAACTTGATAAGGCAAGAGGTCCAGTAGCAACTGTTCTAGTACAAAAGGGAACCCTTCACGAAGGAGACAATGTCCTAACAGGATCTGCATCTGGTAGAATCCGTGCAATGTTTAACTCTAGGGGAGAGGCTATCAAAGAAGCTGGTCCATCTATTCCAGTACAAATTCTTGGCTTATCAGACGTAGCAGAAGCTGGAGATAAGCTATTTGCTGTAGAAGATGAAAAGACAGCTAGAGCTTATGCCGAAAAAGCTGAGGAACAAAAAAGAGAAGAAAGACTTATGGCCAAGGGTGCAAGCCTTGAAGATATATCAGGCGAAGCATCAGAAGGCGAGCTAAAAGACTTAAATATAATCGTAAAAACAGATGTTAGAGGAACTGTAGATGCAGTAAGCCAATCACTTATCAAGCTATCTAATGAAGAAGTAAAAGTATCAGTAGTAGCTGGTGCTGTTGGTGGTATCACAGAATCTGACGTACTATTGGCCCAAGCATCAAATGCTATTATCATTGGATTTAACGTTCGTCCAACTCAAGGAGCAATGGAAAGAGCTAAAGATAATAACATCGAAATTAGAACATATAGCGTAATCTACGAAGCTATAGAAGATGTAGAAAAAGCTATAAAGGGTATGCTTGACCCAGAATTTGTAGAAGAAGTTTTAGGTCGTGCAGAGGTACGTGATACCTTCAAAGTACCATCAGTTGGTACAATTGCTGGTGTAATGGTTACAAATGGATCTATACCAAGATCTTCTAAAATCAGACTATTACGCGACAACATAGTAATCTTTGATGGTGATATAACTTCAATGAAGAGATTTAAAGACGATGCCAAAGAACTTGCTTCAGGCTATGAGGGTGGTATCGGACTAAATAGATTTAACGACATCAAAGTTGGCGATGAGATGGAAGCTTACCAAATAGTCGAAAAAGAGAGAGAATAGAATGAAAAAGATAAGAACAGAAAGAATAGGTGCAGAAGTCCAAAAGGAACTATCCAAGATCATCAGAGATGACTTAAACGACCCTAGACTAGCTGACACTGCTGCTGTTTCTGTCATAGAAGTTAGGGTAACTAACGACCTATCCTTTGCTGATTGCTATATTTCAGTTTTAGGAGATACTAGCAAAAAAGAAGGTGTAATAGATGCACTTAACCAAGCTAAAGGATATATCAAAGTTCTAATAGGTGACAGGATGAGACTAAGATCTATGCCGGAATTTAGGTTCAAACTTGACGAGTCTATAGAATACGGTGCTTACATGGATAAGCTCATCAAAGAAACAATAGAAAAAGATGAAAGGTCTCATAATAAAGATGAAAATTAGTAAAGAAAAACTAGACCAATTAAAAAGTTTTATAGACCAAGCAGAAACTATAGCAATAGCTTCTCACGTAGACCCAGATGGAGATAATCTGGGATCTACCCTTGGATTTGCAAGGGCCCTAAGAAATTATGGCAAGGATGTAGATGTTATAGGTCATGATGAGATAGATGATTATTTGAAATTCTTACCTGACTTAGAATATTATTCAAAAGATCACAGAGATTCCTATGACCTTTTTTTCGTTCTTGATGCATCTGAGATGGAAAGAATTGGAACAGCACTGCCAATAGCCCAAAATTCTAAGAAAACAGCAGTAGTAGACCACCATGTAGGTGGTGGAATCCAAACTGACCTAAATATCATAGTTGATGATTCTCCAGCTACATGTGAACTTATTTATGAAATTATAGATAGACTTGACCTTCCCCTAGATAAGATTACAGCAAGCTTATTATTTACAGGAATTGTCACAGATACTGGTAGATTTTTGTATACAAATGTAACAGAAAACACCTTTGTGACTGCTGGCAGACTTTCCACAGCTGGCGCTGATATGGAATACATCTACAGAAATTTATACCAATCCAAACCGATTAAAGTGATGCAATTTGAAAACGAAATGATTGCTAATGCTGAATTTATTGGCAATAAAGTGTTTGCAATAGCATCTAAAGACCTTGTAGAGAAACATGGAGTCCAAATTGGTGATGCAGAAAATGTTGTAAACCAACTAAGAGATTTAGATGGTGTCGATGTTTCTATGATTATCAAAGAATATGGGCCAAATGAGTTCAAGGCATCACTTAGGTCAAAAGATGTTGACGTATCAAAAACTGCCCGTGAAAACGGTGGTGGAGGCCATATCAGAGCTAGTGGATTTACAATCTTTGCGGATGACTTACAAGAAGCTAGAGAAAAAGCCTTAAATATATTAAAAAGTATAAATGATTAGTGGAATATTAAATGTAAACAAAGAAGTTGGCATATCTTCTAACAAATGTGTAGGTCTAGTCAAAAAAGCCTTGAATACGAAAAAAGTTGGTCACACTGGAACCTTAGATCTCGAAGCAGATGGTGTTTTGCCTATTGTAATAGGCAAGGCCACTAGGGTATCTGATTTCCTAATGAATGAGAAAAAGGAGTACATCACTGAGGCAGTATTTGGCTCACGTACCGATACCCTAGACTGGTCAGGGCAAGTAACCGAAGAATCTAATAAGACTTTTACTAAGGATGAACTTATATGTGAAATGGATAATTTCAAAGGTCAAATTACGCAAATTCCGCCTATGTATTCAGCCATAAAGATTAATGGGACTAAGATGTATGATTTGGCTAGAAATGGTATAGAAGTAGAAAGAAAGACTCGAAAGGTCACAATTTATGACTTCGAATTCATAGACTTTGACTTTCCAAAAGCTACTTTTAAAATCACATGTTCTAAAGGAACCTACATTAGAACCCTTATAGATGACTTGGGAGAAGCCATGGGATCTTTTGCCTATGTAAATAAACTTACTAGGTCAAAGGTTGGAGATTTTGTCATAGAAGATGCCATAAATTCAGCCGACTTACTGGAAATGGGAAAAGATGAAATCTTAAGCCACATCAAGCCAGTTGATTATGTCCTTAAGGACTACAAAGAGATAAGGCTTGATAAGTCCTATTTTAAACAAGCGACAAATGGTATGACTATGAGAGTTTATGATATATACTCTGATGATTTAGTCAGGGTCTATGTTGGTGATCAATTCATAGGACTTGCTAAGAATTTTAAAGATGAAGATCGATATTTCCTAAAAATGGAGAAAGTATTTTATGAAAAATAATATAAAAGTAGTAGACCTTGACCAAGGACTTACCGATGTGGAAGCTAAGGTAGTTTCCCTTGGTAATTTTGATGGAGTCCATATTGGCCATCAAAAACTAATGCAAACAAATATAGGACTAGCCAAATCAATGAACCTAGTTCCTTCAGTTTTGCTCTTTAAAGAAAATAGCAAGAAAACTCTAACCAAGGAATCCTTATATCTAACAAGCATAGATGATAAGATCGAGATACTTTCTGAGATGGGTATAGAAGATTTTTGTATATTAGAATTTAACGACAAATTCAAATCACTTTCGCCATTAGAATTTATTAGAGATATTTTGTATAAAAAGCTTAATACAAAAGCAGTGGTTGTGGGTGGAGACTACAAATTTGGCAAAAACGCTTCTGGCAATGTAGATGTTCTCAAAAAATATGAAGATGAATTTTCTTACAAGACAAAAGTAGTTGATTTTATCTATGATGGTGATGAAAAAGTATCTTCTGGAACAATCAGAGAGCTTATAAAAAAAGCAGAAATTGCAAAGGCTAATGAGTATTTGGCTAGACCTTACCAAATAAGAGGAACTGTCACTCATGGATACAAGAGAGGAAGAACCCTAAACTTCCCAACTGCAAATCTTAAGTTAAATTACGACTATGTAATACCAAAAGATGGTGTATATCTAACACGTGTTAATGTAAAAGGCAAAGCTCATTTTGCCCTAACCAACATTGGCAAGAATCCAACTTTTGAAAATATGGATAGGAAAATCGAAACTTATATACTAGACTTCTCAGATGAAATATATGATGAATTAATTTCATTAGAATTTTTAGAGTTTTTCAGAGGAGACTATAAATTTAATAGTGCTGATGAGCTTATTGAGCAAATGGAATTTGATAAAAAGATGGCTTACGATACTATAGAAAATAAGTATTTGTAATCTTTACAAATGCTTTTTTTATTGGTATAATAGCTAAAGTACCTAGGCTTGGTGATTGAAACCTCGACTTTCACAAGGCTTAAGGCAAATAAAATAACGGAGGAAAATATGTTAACATTAGAAAAGAAACAAGAACTTATCAAAGAATACCAATTAGAAGAAGGAGATACAGGTTCTCCAGAAGTACAAATAGCTATATTAAGCTACAGAATCAAAGATTTAACAGAGCACCTTAAGGCTAATCCAAAAGACCACTCATCAAGAAGAGGACTTTTTAAAATGATTAGACGTAGAAGAGGTTTACTAAACTACTTAAGAGATAAGGACATTGATAGATATAGATCAATCATCGAAAGAGTAGGAATCAGAGGCTAATTATGGGCGGGGTTATACCCGCCTTATTTTTTAGGGAGAATTTATGGAAAAAATTTACAAGTACAGTTCAAATCATGACTTTGATCTAGATGTGACAATAGGAAAATTTGCAGAACAAGCCAATGGAGAATGTTACATAAAAAGTGGGGATACATCTCTTTTAGTAACAGCGGTAGCAAGCGAAAAACCAAGAGAGGGCATAGATTTTTTCCCTCTAATTTGTGACTTCCAAGAAAAGCTATACGCTGTAGGGAAAATACCAGGTGGATTTTTAAAAAGAGAAGGTAAGGCAAGTGATGAAGCAACCCTTATTAGCCGCCAAATGGATAGACCACTAAGACCACTTTTCCCTGAAAACTATTATAACGACGTTCAAGTCATTGCAACTGTATTTTCTATGGACGAGGATAACAAGCCAGACTGCCTATCTACAATAGGCGCAAGTATTGCACTTGGCATATCTGATATACCATTTAATGGACCAGTAGCAGCAGTATCTGTAGGATATGTTGATGGGGAATATATCATCAATCCAAACGAAGAACAAAGAGAAAAATCGCTACTTGAACTAACAGTTGCAGGTAGCAAAGATGCTATAAATATGGTGGAAGCTGGAGCAAACGAACTTACAGAAGATAAAATGCTTGAAGCTATGCTAATAGCTCATGAAGAGATTGGCCATATTTGTGACTTTATACAAACAATAATTGATGAAATAGGCAAAGAGAAAAATCTTGTCGAAGTATTAGTTCCATCAGAGCTAGAAGAAAAAATCATCGAAGAATATTCTCAAGCTATCAAAGATTCTATCAGAACTACTGATAAAATGGAACGCGGAGAAGCTATCTTTAATATAGAAGAAGCTGCCAAAGAAAAATTCCTAGAATACTATCCAGAAAGCGAAGATGAAATCCATAGAGTCATTGACGATATCATGAAAATAGAAGTTCGTCGTATGATTTCAATTGATAAAATCAGACCAGATGGACGTCAAATGAAAGAAATCAGACCACTTTCAGCAGAAGTTGGTACACTACCTAGAGTTCACGGTTCAGGATTATTCAAAAGAGGCCAAACTCAAGTACTATCTGTAGTAACCCTAGGCTCACCAGCAGACGTACAAATCATAGATGGACTAAATCGCAAAGAAATCCAAAAACGCTACATGCACCAATACAACTTTCCACCATTTTCAGTAGGGGATATCAAACCACTAAGAGCTCCTGGCCGTCGTGAAATAGGACACGGTCGCTTGGCAGAACGTGCACTTATTCCAGTTTTACCAGAATTAAGTGAGTTCCCATATACAATTAGGGTGGTTTCTGAAGTATTGTCATCCAATGGTTCAAGTTCTCAAGCATCAATCTGTGGTTCAACCCTATCACTAATGGATGCCGGTGTTCCAATCAAAAAACCAGTAGCAGGTATTGCTATGGGTCTTATCAAGGAAGAAGATTCTATATCAATCCTTACAGATATCCAAGGTCTAGAAGACCACCTAGGAGATATGGACTTTAAGGTAGCAGGAACTCGTGATGGAATCACAGCTTTACAAATGGATATGAAAATATCAGGAATCACAAGAGAAGTCCTTGAAGAATCTCTATCAAATGCCAAAGAAGCAAGGATGCAAATTCTTGACCTAATAGAATCAACTATCCAAAAGCCACGTGAAGACATATCTGACTATGCTCCAAGACTATTTACCATAGACATAGACCCAGAAAAGGTTCGCGATGTGATTGGATCTGGTGGAAAGACAATCAATAAGATCATTGATGAAACAGGTGTAACAATAGAAACTGAAGATGATGGCCACATTACAGTTGCATCAGTTGATGGTGAAAGTGGTAAACGTGCTATAGAAATGATCAAGTCTATTGTAACAGATCCAAAAGCAGGAGATGTTTACACTGGTAAAGTAACAAGGATAATGAATTTCGGAGCCTTTGTTGAAATAGCAATTGGCAAGGAAGGACTACTTCACATATCACAAATTGACCACAAACGTGTTGGCAAAGTCGAAGATGTTCTAAGTGTTGGAGATGAAGTAAAGGTTAAAGTTACAGAAATCGACAAACAAGGTAGAATTAATCTTTCAAGAAAATCCCTACTTCCAAAACCAGAAAGAGAAGAAAAGGAAGAAGGATCTAGAAAACAAGAAGCTTGGCCAGCAGACGAAGATCCAAGAAATCACAACAACTAAGCAAATTAATCGGTTTTATGCTATGAGCATAGGCCGATTTTTATTTGTAAAATTTAAGTTAAAAACAAGTAAAATTTATGAAAAATTTTTAAATAATAAAAAATTGGTGATATAATTTCTTTAGGAGGGATCCATGGAGAATATTATTGAAGTTAGAGGCTTGGTTAAGTCCTATAAAAAACTAAGAGCAGTCGATAATCTAGACTTAGATGTCAAAAAAGGAGAAATATTAGGCTTATTGGGACCAAATGGTTCAGGTAAATCAACGACTATTAATTGTATGCTTGCCTTACTTTACAAAGATAGTGGATCTATCAAAATTTTTGATCAAGAAATGACACCGGAATCATATGATATAAAGGGAAAGATTGGAGTGGTTTTCCAAGATGTAGGAGTCTATGAAGAGCTTAGCGTCTATGAAAACATTGATTATTTTTGTGGCCTTTACATAAAAGATAAAAATAAAAGAAAAGAACTTGTCAAAGAGGCTTGCGACTTGGTTGGACTCAATGACTTTCTAAAATTTAAACCAAAAGAGCTTTCTGGTGGACTTTTACGAAGATTAAACATTGCATGTGGTATAGCCCACAAACCAGAAATTATTATCTTTGATGAACCGACAGTTGCTGTCGACCCTCAATCTAGAAATAACATCTTGGAGGGTATTAAAAAACTTAACAAAGAAGGAGCTACGATAATATACACTTCTCACTATATGGATGAAGTAGAAGAGCTCTGTGACTACATAGTAATTATTGACAGGGGCAAGGTGATAGCCAAGGGTACAAAAGAAAGTCTCAAAGATTTGATAGATATCAATGAGAAAGTATCTTTTGCAAGTGATAAGCTAAGTAGTGAACAAATAGATCAAATAAAGGAAATGGATCATCTCATAGATATAGAATATAAGGATGGATACTATCATCTAAACTTTGCTCACGGTAAGAATAACCTCATAAATTTGATTGATTTCTTTAATAAAAACTCTTTGGAATACGACGATTTGACCAGTCAATCTCCAAGTCTTAACGATGTATTCTTGTCTCTTACAGGCAAAGAATTGAGGGACTAGGATGTTCTATCATGAATTTAAAAAGACTCTTAGGGTCTTTATGCGACAAAAAGTTATGATTTTTTGGGCTTTAATCTTTCCTCTGGTTTTGGGAGTGTTTTTCAAACTTGCCCTTGGCAATGTGAAAGATTCCAATAATTTTGAAGCAATTAAAGTTGGGGTAAATGAAAGCCTGCTTGATGATCAGTATTTTAAAAACTTTACTGATCAAATGAAAGATGAAGACTTGCTTGATTTTCTAGCATCCAAAGATGACAAAATCTTAGATCGAGATGACATAAGTGCTTATATAGAAAAAAAGGATAAGGTTCTTTTAAAGAAAAATGGGATTAAAGAAAGCATTCTTGTAAATATTCTAAAGTATTATTCTATGAACGAAAATATGGCAAGAACCATAATGGAGAAAAATCCCAGCAGTGATATTTCAAATATTTTCGTTGATAAGACCCACATAGAAAGTGATATTCCAAATAAGGATATGGATCCTACTATGGTGTTCTTCTATGCTCTTATCGGTTTTCAAATCATATATGGTTATTCCTGGGGGCTTTCTATAATCTACCAATACGAAGCAAATTTGACCACTATAGCAAAGAGAAATGCCATATCACCACTTAATAAAAGAATAAGCCTTTTGGCATCTATGAGTGTGGGATTTTTGTTAAACTTCTTTATTGCCTTACTTACCATGCTAATTTTTAATAAAGTTTTGGGAGTAGATTTTTCTAATAGAATCCCCCAACTGTTGCTGATAGTTGCCATAGGATCTCTTTCAGGGGTTAGCCTTGGAATGGTAATCGGAGCAAGCAACAAGGCTGACATTGAGACAAAGCTTGGCCTAGGTATAGGCATATCTTTGTTATTATCTTTTCTAGCTGGAATGATGGTATCGAATATAAAAATTATAATTGCTGAGAAAGCACCTTTGATAAATAAAATCAATCCAGTCGCTTTAATCAGTGATGGCATATATTCTTTGTACTATTACGAAAGTTTAGATAGGTACTACAATAACCTTATTTGCCTAGTGGGAGTTACCTTAGGACTTATTTTGTTAACTTTTATATTTACTAGAGGTAAGCAATATGATAGTCTTTAAAAATTACTTTAAAATATTAAAAAGTCACAAGAAATCATTGATGCTTTACACAATTATATTTTTAGTTTTGATGTTTATCTTTGCTGGGTCTGGTGATCCAGTTGATAAATTTACGAGAACTAAATTACCTATATATGTAAAAGATGAGTCAAATACAGAAATCTCTAAAGCTGTGGTTGATTTTATAGACAAAAATCACATTCTTGTTGATGTAGATGAAGACTTACTAGACGACAAATTATTTTACGAAGAGATAGTTTGCGCCATAGATATACCAAGTGATTTTGAGAATAATCGAGTATTAAAGTTTAAAGAAGTATATAATGATTCATTCACTCTCTTTGCAAAAAATGATCTAGACTCATTCTTAAATCAGATAGAAGCCTTTGAAAATGCGGGATTTACCACAAGTGAAGCTATAAAAAACACAGAGGATAATTTTGATAAAGAAATTGATGTAAGGGTCAATTCAATCAGCAAAAACTACAAAAAAGATAGCCCATATTATTTCCAAATGATGGCATATGTTATAATGAGCCAGATTATACTAATAGTAGGGACCATAAACCTTACTTACAATAAGGAGATGACAAAAAAGAGAAATCTAATCTCCCCAATGAAAAAATCTAGCCAAGACTTACAGCTTATCTTGGGACATATCATATCAGGTCTTGGAATTTGGCTAATCTATGTTATTTTATATTGCCTATATTTTAAAGACTTTTCATTTTCAAGACAAGTTAGTCAAATGATGGCAAATGCACTATTGTTTACAGCAACTATTGTTTGCTTTGCTGTACTTGTTTCAAAACTTGCAAAAAAAGAAAACACCATAACTGGCATAATGAACGTATTTTCCTTGGGATCATCTTTTCTTACAGGAATATTTGTTCCACAAGAACTTTTGGGTGATTTTGCCATCAAGATTGGAAAAATATTCCCAGCCTTTTATTATGTTTCAAATATAAAAGACATTATGACTAAAGCTGATTATTCCTTTATCAATAAGAATAGCCTTATATTAATTGGTTATTGCCTAGGATTTATAATACTAACGATTTTGGCAAAGCCAAAGTTAGAAAAATAACAGCAACTACTATCCGTGGTTGCTTTTTCTATTTAAATCCTTGAGGTTTCTTTTTTTGCTCATTTCAGATATAATTTATAGGGAGGTAGATTATGGCTAATAGTAAAAATCAAAATAGAATAAGAAAGACATCTACTAAAAAGCCTCCTAAAAATTCTAAGAATAAAAAACGCACTCGGTCATTTGATTTTAATATTTTTTCATTGATAATGATGGCCCTTAGTGCATTCTTGTTTATATTTATTCTATCAAGCAACACAGGAAAGCTTGGCAACGCCATAACTAATTGGTTTACAATTAGTTTTGGGAAAATTTCAATACTTGTGCCTATTATAATTTTCATAAGCTTTCTCTTTGCCTATAGGGACAAGTACAAAGAAAACTTAGGGAGATTCTTGCTCTTGTACTTAGTATTTCTGATAACTCTTGGGTTTTTATCAAAGGGATTAGTTAGATATGACCTTTCATGGACCATTGATTATAATAAGACCCATGCAAGTCTTGGTGGAGGAATACTTGGTGGATACATAGCATATTACTTGGTAAGTTTCATCGGAACCTTGGGATTAGATATCTTGTTTTTTATATCGGTATTTTTATTTTTGGTAGGGATAAGCCCTCTAACTTATAGTGAGTTTTTTATAAGATTCAAAAATTTAATAGTCTTTATTGCCAATAAAATAAGCTCATTTTTCAAAGCTCAAAATGAAAAAATAAAAGAGTCTAGAAAAGATGATGATGAAATAACAATCGATAATTTGCCAAATGACAACAAGGTATATGAGAATCCTATAGAAGATATTGTTCAAAGAAAAGAAAAAGAAGATTTTGACCAAACTTTTGACCAAGAGACAGTAGTTAAGAGAAGTCCAATTAAAGCTTATGATTTCGACAAGGACGAAGAAGTCGAAGTAAGAAGCTACAAGTCAAAACAAATTGAGATGAAAGATTTGGATGAAGGCGTCAAAAAGGAATTTGATGATTATAATTATCCGACAATAGACTTATTAGAAGATAGGACAAATGCAGGTTCTATAGACGAAAAAGAGATCAAAAACAAGGCTCTCGCTATAGAAGAAACTCTTGAAAGTTTTGGCATAGGGTCAAAGGTGGTCCAAATTGACGTAGGACCTACTGTAACCTGTTATGAGCTAAAACCACAAAGGGGAGTAAAGGTAAGCAAAATATTAAACCTATCAGATGACTTAGCTTTATCACTTGCAACAAGCGGAATTAGGATTTTAGCCCCTATACCAGGCAAAAGTCACGTTGGTATTGAAGTGCCGAACAAGAGCAAAGAAATAGTAGGATTTAAGGAAATAATATCCACATCAAACTTTCAAAATGCCAAATCCAAGATTCCTTTTGCTATGGGTAAGTCAATATCAGGCGCCCCAATAGTATCAGGCATAGAAAAAATGCCCCATCTTTTAGTCTCAGGAGCTACAGGCTCTGGTAAGTCTGTTTGTATCAATACTATTATTATGAGTATTCTTTATAAGCATTCGCCAGATGAAGTCAAACTCTTGATGATTGATCCAAAGGTTGTAGAACTTTCTGTCTATAATGGGATACCACATCTTATAATGCCAGTTATCACAGATCCTAAAAAAGCAAGTTCATCGCTTTTTTGGGCAATATCTGAGATGGAAAAAAGATACAAGGCCTTCCAAAAATACCATGTCAGAGATATAGAAGGTTACAAAGAGGCAGCCAAAACAGACGATTCCATGGAAAATCTTCCATATATTGTAGTAATTATAGACGAGTTGGCAGATCTTATGATGACGGCTGCTAGTGAAGTCGAAGATTATATTATGCGTCTTGCACAAAAATCTCGCGCATGTGGTATCCACTTGGTTATAGCAACTCAAAGACCAACAGTCGATGTCATCACAGGAACTATTAAGGCAAATATTCCATCAAGGATTTCTTTTGCTGTAACTAGCCAAACAGATTCAAGGACTATTCTTGATTCAGCTGGTGCGGAGAAACTACTTGGTAAGGGAGATATGCTATTTGCATCAAGTGACTCTATGAGACCACTAAGGATTCAAGGAGCCTTTGTATCTGACAGAGAAGTATTAAATGTAGTCGAACACATCAAAAAAGAAAGCCAAGCAAGCTATGATGAAAAAGCTATGGAAACTGTAGAAGAAAAATCAAAAGTAGCAGAAATTGACGATGAGGATGAACTTTTAGATGAGGCTACAAGAATTATTATAGAAGAAAACACAGCATCAGTTTCGCTCTTGCAAAGAAAGCTTAGGGTTGGATATGCAAGGGCTGGTAGGATTATAGACCAGCTAGAAACAAAGGGTATAGTAGGCCCTTATGAGGGTAGCAAACCACGTAAAGTCTTGGTAGATAAATCTTATTTTGAAGGAGAGTAGGATGAATATAGCAAATAAGGTAACAACATTAAGATTGATATTAATACCAATATTTGTAGCCTTTTATTATTTCATGGGTAGAGAGAACAACATTGCAGCAATTATTTTTATAATCGCATCTCTTACAGATGCCCTAGATGGCCACTTGGCTAGAAGTCGCAATCTTATCACAAACTTTGGCAAATTCGTAGATCCACTTGTAGATAAGGTACTCACCATGGCTGCCTTCATAGTCCTAGTAGAAGGACAAATAATACCTGCATGGGCAGTTATTATAATTATTGCACGTGAACTAATAATCACAGGATTCAGGACTCTTGCTGCAGACCAAGGTATAACTATAGCTGCTAGTATGTGGGGCAAGGCAAAAACAACCAGCCAAATGATAGCCCTAGTATGTCTATTACTTGATGTTGAAAGTTTAAACAATATAGGAATCTATATATTTTATATAGCAGTTATCCTAACAGTGATTTCTGGTGTAGACTATATGGTTAAAAATAAACAAGTACTTGATTTAGAAAATATTTAGGAGAAAAAAATGGATGCAAACAAACAAAAGGCCCTAGACCAAGCCTTTAAAAATATAGAAAAAAAATATGGTAAAGGCTCTATTATGAAGATGGGAGAAGCACCGAGAGTATCTGTTTCTGCCATCCCAACCGGAGCTATAAACCTTGACATAGCTCTAGGCATCGGTGGTATACCAAGAGGTAGGGTTATAGAAATCTATGGACCAGAATCTTCTGGTAAGACAACCCTAGCCCTCCATATGATTGCCGAAGACCAAAAACAAGGCAATATGTGTGCTTTTATAGATGCAGAGCATGCTATGGATGCAGACTATGCTAGAAACTTAGGAGTAGATATAGATAATCTTATCCTTTCTCAACCAGATACTGGAGAGCAAGGATTAGACATAGCAGAATCTTTAGTTCGTTCTGGTGCTGTAGACTTGATAGTTATAGACTCTGTAGCAGCCTTAGTACCTAGAGCAGAAATCGAAGGTGAAATGGGAGATAGCCACGTTGGTCTACAAGCAAGACTTATGAGCCAAGCCTTAAGAAGACTAACAGGTGTTATAGCCAAATCAAATACAACAGTAGTATTTATCAACCAACTTCGTGAGAAAGTTGGGGTAATGTTTGGATCACCAGAAACGACAACAGGTGGTCGTGCCCTCAAATTCTACTCATCAGTAAGACTTGATATAAGAAGAATAAAGACAATTACTGAAGGAGATAATTCTATAGGCTCTCGTACTAGAGTAAAAATTGTTAAAAATAAAGTAGCACCACCATTTAAAGTAGTTGAATTTGATATAATGTATGGAACAGGCATATCAAAATCGGGTGTAATTCTAGATACTGCAGTAGAAATGGATATAGTTGACAAGGCCGGTTCATGGTTCTCTTACGATGGTGAGAAACTTGGCCAAGGTAGGGAAAATGTAAAAACTTACCTTGAAGAAAACCAAGATATAATGAACGAAATAGAAGGAAAAATCAGGGAAACATTAGCACCTGAACAAGAAGACGAAACAGGCGAAAAGGGTAAAGATACTCAAGAAAGCTTGGATTTAGAATAATATAAAAGAAGTATTAGTGGCTACTAGTACTTCTTTTTTTATAAAAAACTAAGCTGGTTGGAATTTCTATTAGAAAGGTTTGATATTGAGATTCCGATTAGTCTAATGTATTCATTTTTGTAAGAATCTTTGAGTAAGTCAGATGCGGCTAGATATATATCTTCTTTTTTGTAGACTGGTTCTTGAAGGGTAATAGCCCTTGTTATAGTTTTGAAGTCAGCATTTTTAAGTTTTATATTTACTGTTCTGCCTTGCAAGTCTTTGTTAGCTAAATCACTCTCTATTTTTTGGGCAATTTCTAATAAATAGTCGTTTAATTTATTTATATCATTAGTGTTGTTTGCAAAAGTTCGTTCTCGCCCCAAAGACTTTCTTTGCCTACTTGGATTAATTTCTCTATCATCTATCCCACGAATCACATTGTAAATATATCTCCCTTGCTTGCCAAAGAGTCCTATCAGAAACTCTTCATCTAATTTCATCAAGTCTCTTATAGTATAAATACCGATTTTTCTAAGCTTTTTGACACCGTGGCTGCCTAGACCGTGGACTTTTTTGATATCTAGATCTAGAAGGATATCGGGTAGGTCTTCTTTTGATATTTCTTTAATCCCATGAGGCTTGTTCCAATCGCTAGCAAGTTTTGCCAAGAATTTATTGTAAGAAATCCCTATAGAAACATTGATTTTAGTTTTGTCAAAAACTTCGTTTTGTATAGTTTCTGCTATTCTATAAGGATCTTTGGAAGATATCTGTAGGTAGGCCTCATCTATGGAAACTTGCTCAAAGTTTATGGCGTAATTTCTAATAATATCAAAAACTTCTTTTGATTTCTTCTTATAATATGGATGGTCAACCTTTAATAAAATAAGATCTGGACAAAGCTCTTTTGCCATGAAAACAGGCATGGCAGAGTGGATGCCATATTTTCTAGCCTTGTAATTGGCTGTTGTGATTATTGATTTGTTGGAAAGACCTCCTACTGCAAGTGGGAAGTTTTTTAGCCTTGGATTTCTAAGTTCTTCACAAGAAGCATAAAAGGCATCGCAATCTATATGTAAAATATTGTTCATATTATCACCACTGCTATTATACGACATATATCTTGGGTATAAATAATGAGAATACGTGAAAGGACTTTTTGATATGGATAATATAAAAGATGAATATTTAGAAAAACTTAATAAAGGAGAGAAAGTTGTGATACCCCTTCATGAAGAAAGGGTTATTGTTAGAAAAGAAAAAAAGATCGTTGAAGAAATAATCATAAGACGAGAAAAATATATAGAGATGGAAACTATTCGTGTACCTGTCAGAAAAGAAGTCATTTCTATAGATGAAAGCAAAATAAACTACGAAGATTTGGATTAAAAGATATTTTTTTGCGATAAAAAATTATTATTTTATGTTTAGGAGTATTATGCTGGGGTATATATGAAATAGAAGACGACAAATATGCATGAATGCTTACAATTTAATTTAAAGGAGATTATAATGGCAAATTTTGAAACATTCAGAAGTGAAGAAGAACTATTAGCAAGAATCGACCAACTTAGAGCACAAGGATTTAAAGACAGCGAACTAGAAGTTATTTCTGCAAATGAATTTGCAAATGACAACATAAGATATTACGGAATTGCAGACAGAGCAAATAGAGCAACATTAGACCCTGAATATAACGGAATTTATGGTTACTATACAGGCGATCAATTAGATCCAGCTTACTTTGGTGATTTTGGTTTTGATAGTGACATTTCTAATGAAGCTATTGGAGCAGTAGAAAATGGTAATTATGTACTAGCTATCGAAAGAGAAGGATATTTAGAAAATCCTGAATACGTTGATTCTGCATATGAAAATAGAAAAGATTATATCGACAAAGATATCCTAGAAAGAGATGACCTTTCTAAAGATGAAAAAATCCAACTTCACGAAGAAAGACTAAGAGTAAACAAAGAAAAAGTTCAATCTGGTGAAATTGGTCTTAAAAAACACGTTGTAACAGAAACTCAAGAGATTGAAGTTCCAGTTGAAAAAGAAAGAGTTACAGTTGAACGTCATGCAGTAGATGGCGAAAAAGTTGCTGATGGATATAATTTTGATTCAACTGACGAAGAAATCAGAATTCCAATTCATGAAGAAAGAGTTACAGTTGACAAAGAAGCTTATGTAAGCGAAGAAGTAGAAATCAACAGAGAAAATGTTACAGAAAATCAAAAAGTTTCTGAAGAAGTTAGAAAAGAAAAACTTGACGTTGTAGAATCAGGTGATGTAAAAGAAGTTGATTCAGACAAAGACGGTCTATTATAGAAAATAGTAAAGTATTAGCCCAGGTTATCCTGGGCTTTTTAAGTGGATAAAATTAGTAAATCAAGTAAAATTTACTTATGAGAATAGATAAATTTTTAAAGAATTCAAGAATAATAAAAAGACGCCAAGTAGCAAAAGAAGCTTGCGAAAATGGCAGAGTGAGCATAAATGGTAATCTTGCAAAAGCTGGCTCTATTGTAAATGAGGGCGATATAATTGAAATCGTCTTTGGCAAGAGCAATCTAAAGGTTCGAGTCAAAAATATCGTAGACGGAGCCAAAAAAGCTGATGCTAGCGAAATGTATGAGGTAATAGATGGCTAAAAAAAAGTCTTATGCAAAAAAAAGAAAGACTAAAAATACTAAATTCTTTGTTATGATTCTTATCTTAACCATTCTTTTTGCTGGCTTTATCTACTATTCGAACTCTAGGATGGATGCCGAGATGAGAGAGATTGACCAAGAAATGACTTCAAATAAAAAGAAGATGCAAGAACTAGACGAAGAAATCACTAGCCTTGAAGATGACTATGATATAAGAAATACAGATGAATTTAAGGAAAAGGTAGCCAAAGAAAGGCTAGGCATGGTAAAAAAAGAATCTGAAGAAAATGATGAAAATGCTAGTGATGAAAATCCTCAGAATGTAGAGAATAACGAAGAGAATAATGACAATCCTAACTAGATTTAAAGATAATATAATTTCACATAATCTTATAGAAAATGGCGATAGCATAATAGTAGGAGCAAGTGGAGGGCCGGATAGTCAGTTTTTAATTTATTTATTAAATCAAATAAAAGAAGAATATAATCTTAATATAATCCTTGCCCATCTCAACCATCTACATAGAAAAGAAGCTATTAATGATGAAAATCTAGTCATAGAAACAGGTAAAGAGCTCAAGCTTGATGTGAGAGTCAAAAAGGCTAGCATGGATGATTTTGCAAGGGAGAAAAAAATATCATCAGAAGATGCAGGCAGAAGGCTCAGGTATGAATTTTTCAGGGAGATAGCAAAAGAATTTGACCAAGTAAAAATTGCTGTTGCCCACAATAAGGACGATCAAGCAGAGACTGTCCTTATGAGAATGATCAGAGGTACGGGCCTAGATGGCCTCGCAGGTATGGATTTTAGTTCGGATGATATTATAAGGCCTATTTTAACTTTTGAAAAAAAGGAAATTTTAGCCTATCTTAATGAAAATATGATTTCCTACGCCCTTGACCAAACAAATTTTTCCAATGATTACACTAGAAATTATGTAAGAAATGAAATAATACCAAGAATGGAAGAAATTAATCCAAGGCTTAAGGATAGTATATTTTCACTTTCTGATTTGGTAAAAAATGATTTGGAAATTATAGATGCTAATATAAAAAATCTTAGCAAAGACACTATAAAGAGTACTTCAAATGATCAAATTAGTTTTGATAAAGGAGTATTTGAAAGTTTATCTTACCCTTATCAAGCGAGGATATTAAGATATGCAATTGAGGATTTGAATGGGTCAACTAAGGATTTTAGCAAAAGTAATATTAGTGATTTTATAAATCTAACAAATCTTTCCAATGGCAAAAAAATTATAAAAGACGATTTGGAATTTTCAAAATCTTACAAGTCGTACGATCTAAGAAAGTTAAAGGCTAACTCATCATCAGATGAAAAAATATATTTATCTTTGGGAGAGGAAAAATCTTTCAATGGATATATTATATCAGCTAAGCTTGTCGATAAAGTTTCAGATAAATCAAAAGCTATAGGATATTTTGACTATGATAAACTAAGCTTTCCCCTAGAGATTAGAACTCGAAAGAATGGGGATAAGTTCAAACCTCTTGGTTTTGGTCATAGTAAAAAGTTAAAAGATTTTTTTATTGATGAAAAAATTGATAAAATAGACAGAGATACAATACCACTTATAATATCAGAAGGAACAATAATTTGGGTACTTTCCAATAGATTGGCAGAAGATGCTAAGGTGGATCAAAATAGTAAAAAAATAGTGAAAATAGAGGTTACTAATGATTAGCGATACAAATTCAATGATAGAAAAAGTTTTGATAGATGAAGAGAGTATTAATATTCGTACCAAGCAACTTGCAAAGATAATAAACGAGTATTATGCGGACTGCCAAGGGCCTTTGATAATGGTTGGTATACTAAAAGGTTCAGTTATGTTTATGTCTGAGCTTGCAAAGTATGTAAAAGTTGATACGGTTATTGAATTTATGTCAGTTTCTTCATATGAGGGAACTACTTCAACTGGCAATGTCAAGATATTAAAAGATTTGGATACAGATATCAAGGATAAGAGTGTTCTTTTGGTTGAGGATATCATAGATACTGGCCACACTCTGCTAAACTTAAAAAATAACTTATCAAAAAGAGATCCTAAAGATATCAAAATTGTAACTCTTCTAGACAAACCAGAAAGACGCCTTGTAGATATCAAGGCTGATTGGTATGGATTTAAAATACCAAATGAATTTGTAGTTGGCTACGGTTTGGATTATAATCAATTAATGAGAAATATCCCATATATTGGTGTACTAAAAAGATCTGTATATGAAAACGAGCAAGATTAGGGCTGTTGGCCCTTTTTTATTTAAGGAGGTTTTATTATGAATGGAAATATGGATATGTTTATTTTGATTTTATATGTGGCAATTATTTTATTTTTTGCATATAGGATTTTTAGAACAAAAAAGAATAAGTCGCTATTAAATGGTAATTTTGATGAATTTGGTAGAGAAATTTCAAAATTAGAAATAGCTTTATTGATAGTTTTGTTAGTTACAGGCATTATTAATTTTTACCAAGGATTTAAATTAAATGAGAAAACTAGTATGGCAACTGCAGGAGTTATGATTGTTCTTGCTCTAATATTTGGCCTATACTCAAAAAACAAGATGTATATTGGGGAAAATGGCATACTAGCAAATTCTAATTTTTATAACTACAAAGAGCTTAAAAAATGGGGCTTTGATAAGGAAAGTTCAGATCTTGTTTTACAAATTAAAAAAGATAATCAAAGTTCAAATGAGATTGTAAAAGTAAAAAAAGAAGATATAGAAGCTATTAATAATCTAATTAGAAAATATAAACTAAATAAATAGCTTGATTTTATCAGATTTTGTCGTATTATATTAGAGTTAAATTTAGTGATTTACTCTAAGGAGAAAAGATGTTACTTGTAGTAGATATAGGAAATACAAATACAGTTCTAGGTGTATTTGATAAAGATGAATTATTATTTAGGTATAGAGTGGCTACAAATTTAAAGCGTACTAGCGATGAATTGGTAGCTACCCTTTTTAATATGTTCGGCGTTCACAATGTTGATAAGGACAAGATAGAAGATACAATTATTTCTTCAGTTGTGCCAGATATAATGTACAATTGGCAGTCTTGCAATAAAAAACTTTTTGGCAGAGAGGCTTTAATAGTTGATTATAAAACTGATACAGGAATAACTATTGACTATGACTCTCCAAGAGAAGTTGGGGCTGATAGGATTGTTGATTCTGTTGCAGTTTATAACAAATATGGCGGCCCATCTATCATAGTGGATATGGGGACAGCTATAACCTTTGATGTCATTACCGAAGATGGAGCATACCTTGGTGGTTCGATTGCACCGGGTATAAAGATTGCCCAAGATGGTTTGTTTGGATCAACAGCCCAATTACCAAAAATTGAGCTAAGAGAACCAAAGAGTGCCATTGCTACGAATACAACAGAAAGTATGAATGCTGGTATAGTTTTTGGTTATATATCAATGATTGACGGTCTGATTGAACAAATTATGAAAGAGCTACGCAGTAAGTATTATTTAAATACTGATATAAATGTTATTGCAACTGGTGGATATTCTGAGCTTATTTCTGTAGAATCAAAATATATTAATATCATCGAGCCTGATTTGATGCTAGATGGTCTAAGAATTATTTATGAGCGAAACAAGAAATAAAGAAATAATGCTAGCTCCCCTTGCAGGGGTAACAGATGCTGCTTTTCGCATTATTTGCGAAAAATATGGAGCAGACAAAACTTTTACTGAAATGGTTAGTGTAAACGCCATGGCCTTTGATAATAAACAAACTGACGAGATAATGTTTATTTCTGATAAGGAAAAACATGCCAATATACAAATTTTTGGTAGGGACCTAGAAAGAATTGAAAAGGCAGTAAAAGAAAAGATAAATCCACAAGAAAATGTAAAAGAAATAAGTTTTAATATGGGCTGTCCAGCACCAAAGATCTTTAAAAATGGTGAAGGTTCTGCTCTGATGAAAGACCTAGACCAAGTAGATAAAATAACAAAAATTTTAAGAAAATCAACTGACAAGATAATAAATGTTAAGTTTAGAACTGGAGTAGACGATAATCACAAGAACTACCTAGAAGTTGGTAAAATTTGTGAATCTAACGGCATTGATTATGTCATACTACATGCAAGGACACGAGATCAACACTACCAAGGCAAGGCTAGCTGGGAAGATATAAGAATATTAAAAGAAAATTTGTCTATACCAGTAATAGCAAATGGCGATGTCTTTACAGTAGAAGATTTTATCAATATAATGGATGTCACAAAGGCTGATGGAGTAATGCTTGCTAGAGGAGCCATGGGAAATCCATTCTTGTTTAAATATATTAAAGATTACCTGGCAAAGGGATCATACCAAAAAGTCAGTCCAAGTGATATAGTTGATCAAATAAGAGAACAATACGAGCTCTCCTTGCTATATAAGGATGAAAGATTAGTAGTAAATCAAATGAGAAAGCATGTTGGATGGTACATAAAGGGCCTTCCAAACGCTACAAAAATTAGAGAAAAAGTAAATACACTAAAAACTAAAGAAGAAATATTTAGTTTGTTAGATGAATATAAGGATGTTTTAGAGGAAGAAAATGACAGAGAATAAAGAAGTAATTTTATCAAAAGAGTACCTAGAAAAGCTAGAAGATGAATTGGAATATCTTAAAACAAAGAGAAGACCAGAAATAGCAGAAAAAATCAAAATAGCAAGATCTTTTGGAGACTTATCAGAAAATGCTGACTACGACGAAGCTAAAAATGAACAAGGTGAAGTTGAAAGTCGTATAGCAAAAGTTGAAGATATGATTAGAAATGCAAAAACTATAGAAGTTGACCTAAACTCTGATGTAGTAGGAGTGGGCAATACTGTAACAGTTTTTGATGAAGAGTTTGATGAAACATTAGACTACAAAATCGTAGGTACTGCAGAAAGTGATCCAGTAAAAGGATTTATTTCAAACGAATCACCAGTTGGTGCAGCACTATTGGGTAAGAAAGTAGATGACAGGGTTGAAGTTGTAACACCAAATGGAAAAATGTACTTCACAGTAAAAGGCATCAATTAAAAAGGAGAGAAAATGACAGATCAAGATTTAAATGAAATGCTACGAATTAAGAGGGAAAAGCTAGAAGAATTAAAAGCAAATGGCAAGGACCCTCATGAAATTGTCAATTTCAAAGACCGTACACCATCAAAAGAAATCAAAGATAATTTTGACGAATTTGAGGGCAAATCAGCAAGAATAGCTGGTCGTATTATGGCTAAACGTGGTCATGGTAATATGAGCTTTATGGATATCCAAGATGAAAGTGGAATCATACAAATTGTAAACCGCAAAAATGTAATTGGCGATGAGTTCAAAGAAGTTAAAAAATACGATATTGGTGATATAGTTGGAGTAGAAGGTGAAGTTTTCAAAACTAACCAAGGTGAAATATCAATAGAAACACACACACCACAGCTACTAACCAAGTCTTTACAAATGCTTCCAGAAAAATGGCACGGCCTAAAAGACCCAGACCTTCGTTACAGACAAAGATATCTTGATCTTATAGTAAATCCTGAAGTAAAAGAAGTTTTTGTTCTAAGAAGCAAAATTATTTCCGAAATCAGAAAATTCTTGGACAATAGAGGATTTTTGGAAGTTGAAACACCTATATTAAACACAATAGCAGGTGGAGCTACAGCTCGTCCATTTATCACCCACCACAATACCTTAGACATTGATATGTATCTAAGAATTGCAAACGAACTTTACCTAAAAAGACTAATCGTTGGTGGATTTGACAAGGTATATGAAATGGGAAGGATGTTCAGAAACGAAGGAATGGATGCAACCCATAACCCAGAATATACAGCAATGGAACTATACCAAGCATATGGTGACTACGATGATATGATGGAAATTACTGAACATTTGGTAGAAACTGTCGCTACAAACGTACTTGGCAAAACAAGTATCGAATATGATGGCAATGAAATTGAACTAAAGGCACCATGGAGAAGACTTCCAATGATAGATGCCATCAAAGAAGAAACAGGCATAGACTTTAACGAGATTACTAGCTATGAAGATGCAGTTGCTATAGCTAAAGATAAGAATGTTGAAGTGAAAGAAAGCCGTGGCGAAATTATTGCAGAATTCTTTGAAGAATTTGTAGAAGAAAAACTTATCCAACCAACATTTATCATTGATTATCCAGTGGAAATTTCACCACTAGCAAAAAGAAAAAATGACGACAAATCACTAACCTATAGGTTTGAAGCCTTCATCAACGGAAAAGAAGTTGCAAATGCCTTTTCAGAACTAAACGATGCAGCTGACCAAAGGGAAAGATTTGAAGCTCAAGTAGCAAAACGTGAAAAAGGTGACGATGAAGCTCAAATGATGGATTATGACTTTGTAAATGCTCTAGAAGTAGGACTTCCTCCAACAGGTGGTCTAGGTATAGGCATAGATAGAGTTATAATGCTTCTTACAGGCCAACATTCAATCCGTGACGTATTGCTATTCCCAACAATGAAGCCAATAGGCTTAGAAAAGGCAGAAAATGGGGGTTTGTCAAAAGAAACTTACGAAACTTACGACAAACTTACGACAGAAGAAATTGACCTTTCAAAAGTGAAAGTTGAACCATTATTTGAAGATATGGTAGACTTTGAAACTTTCTCAAAATCTGATTTTAGAGTTGTAAAGGTTAAAAACTGCGAAGAAGTTCATAAGTCAAAAAAACTTTTGAAATTTACATTAGATGATGGTTCTGAAAAAGAAAGAGTTATTTTATCTGGTATTAAGGAATATTACAGCGCAGAGAGCTTAATTGGAAAGACACTACTTGCAATTTGTAATCTTCCTCCTCGTAAGATGATGGGAATCGACTCAGAAGGTATGATTATATCTGCAATTTGTGAGTATGACGGTGAAGAAAAACTTAACTTAATAATGCTGGATGATAATATTCCAGCAGGATCAAAATTATATTAAAGGACACGCTAATTATGAAACTGGGGTTTGTTATGAATCCCAGTTTAATTTTTAGGAGTATGTATGAGATGGATAATTAGAATAATTTTATTACCGATAAGATTAGTGTTGAGTTTGCTCATAGCTTTTTTAACCTTCATATTAAGTTTGAGTACTGCGTTGTTAAGCGTAGTTTCTACTTTGATTTTTATAATTGGAATAGCTAGCATTTTTCAAGGAGACAAGCAAATTGTAATTGAAGCACTAATATTAGCATTTTTATTTAGTCCATTTGGATTACCTAAATTAGGTATATATGTTATTGGATTATTAGAATTATTAAACTATACAATAAAATCAATTTGAAGAAAAATAAATATAAGACAACCGTAGACGATAGAAAGCAATAATTCTGTCGTCTTTTTTTATTTTAAAGAGAGGAGGTAGGAATGAATTTTGATTATTTTTATAATAGGCAATCTGAGATGTATAACTTCATTAGGTTACCTATGGTATTAATGGAAGATGAGATTTTCGAGAGCATTTCTATTGAAGCTAAAGTTTTGTATTCATATATGCTTAATCGAATGGGTCTTTCATATAAAAATGGCTGGATAGATGAAGATGGAAAAGTCTTTATTTACTACACAATTGAAAGTATAAAAGATCAATTTAATTGTGCCAGTGAAAAAGCAAATAAATTAATAGCTGAACTTGATATTAAATCAGGAATAGGACTGATTGAAAAGAAAAGACAAGGACTGGGAAAGCCTAATAGAATTTATGTTAAAGACTTTATGAGCATATTTAATAATATGGAATTAAAAAATCAAGAAGTTCGAAAAACAAAATTCCAGAAGTTCGATAATCGAAATTCAAGAGATTCGAATATCGAAAGTCAAGATTTTCGAAAATCGGAAGGTAACTATAACAATATTAGTAATAATGAGTTAAGAAATAATGATTTTAGTAAAGGGCAAAAACCTTATGGAATATATAAAAATATATTTTTGA
The DNA here is from genome assembly GCF_900128425.1 of Anaerococcus urinomassiliensis. Classification (NCBI taxonomy): domain Bacteria; kingdom Bacillati; phylum Bacillota; class Tissierellia; order Tissierellales; family Peptoniphilaceae; genus Anaerococcus; species Anaerococcus urinomassiliensis. The sequence goes on along the minus strand of NZ_LT635782.1, from coordinate 1,107,673 downwards.
CTGATGAAGAATATAAGGACTTAACAAATGAGTTAGGAAGTAGAATTAATGAATACATTGATAGGTTGTCGTCATATATGAAAGCAAATAACAGAGTGTATCAAGATCACAAGGCAACAATAATCAATTGGTATCTTAATGATCAGGCGAAAAGCATTAATGACAAATCAATAAGAAAAATGAATTACGATATAGGGGAGAGTTTATGAAAAACTTAAAAGATTTTGTATTAAGAGAAAATGATATTGAAAGAAATGGACATATCTATTGCAAGGTATGTGGTAAAAGAGTAGATGGAGAATTACTTGACCTTGGCTTTACAAAGTTTATTCCCAGAATTAAATGTGAATGTGAAATAAAGAGAGATAAGGAAAATGCAGAAAGAGAAATATTAACGAGAATATCATCATTGAAAAGAGATTGCTTCTCATCGCCGCTCCAGCACCAATATACTTTTGAGAAATTCTTAAATGAAAAAGGTCAAGCCTACAAGGTTGCCTTTAATTACGCTAAAAGTTTTGAACAAATGAAGAAAGACAATGTTGGACTGTTATTTTATGGAGATGTTGGTAGTGGAAAAACTTATCTTGCTTGTTCTATTGCAAATGAATTAATTGAAAGAGAACAAGTTAAAGTTAAGATTATGAATTTATCTCAGGTAATAAACCAAATACAAAAATCAGCATTTAAGTTAGATTCAAATGAAATTATAGATAACCTATCAAATATTCCCTTGTTAATATTAGATGACCTTGGAATTGAAAGGGACACATCTTACGCAAGAGAACAAGTATATAACATTATAAACTCAAGATACTTAAAGGGTAGGCCGACAATTTTTACTACAAACTTATCATTGGAAATTATTCAAAATCCTAATATTGAACTTGAGTATCAGAGGATATATTCAAGAATACTTGAAATGACAATACCAGTTAAAGTTACGGGAGAAGATTTTAGAAGAAAAATTCAACAAGAGAAGTTAAGAAAATACAAAGAGTTACTTTTATATGGAGGTGGAATAGATGATTAATGAAGAAGTATCTAGGTCGAGTCTTAATCTTGAAGTAAGGCTTGCAAAAGCAACAAGTAAAGCAATTCTTGATGCTTTAAAGAAAGTACACAAGCAAATAGAAGAACAAGGAGGCTTGAAAAATGTAATAAAAAATAACGGAGAAGAAGTAAAACTAAAAGATATGGTTAAACAGGGACAGTTAGAAGAAATTAATCTAAAAGATCCTGAGTTAAAAGAATTAAAGAAAATTTTAAATAAACACGGAGTGAAGTTTTCTGTTATGAAAGATAAGGAAACTGGTAACCACTCTGTGTTTTTTCAATCTAAGGATATAAAGGTAATGGAACACGCCTTTAAAAAAGCAGTTAAGGCTTCTGAAAGAAAGGCCGATAGAAAAGATTCAATAACGAAGACTATAAATAAGTTTAAAAATATGGCTAAGGACACAATTAGCAAAGATAAAGTTAAAAATAAACATAAGGAGCAAAGCTTATGATAAGTAATTTAAAAACATTTGAAAATAGGGATTTTGGGAAACTCACTGTTATAGAAAAAGACGGTGAGTTTTTCTTTATAGCAAATGAAGTAGCAACTATGTTAGGATATGTCAATCCAAGAAAAGCTGTTTATGACCATGTAGATGAGGAAGATAAGGGTGTAACGAAATGGAACACCCCTGGAGGAATACAGAATATTTCAATAATTAATGAGTCAGGATTGTATTCACTTATCCTCTCATCAAAACTACCACAAGCAAAAATATTCAAAGCTTGGGTAACTAGAGAAGTCTTACCTAGTATTAGAAAAAACGGAGGATATATAGCTGGTCAAGAAAAGAAAACTAATGAAGAGTTATTTGCAGATGCAATTCTGGTAGCCAATAGAATTATTGCCGAAAGAGAAGAAGAGATTGAAGAATTAAGACCAAAGGCAGATTATTATGACAAATTAGTAGATTATAACCTACTTACAAACTTTAGAAATACTGCCAAAGAGTTAGGAATACCACAAAATCAATTTATAAGCTTTTTAATGGATAAAGGATTAATTTATAGAGATAAGAAAAAGAAACTCTTACCTTATGCAGATAAGAACAAGGGATATTTTGAAGTTAAAGAATGGGTTGATTCACTAGGTACACTTGTAGGCATACAAACATTTATAACACCAAAAGGAAGGCACTACCTACTAATTTTATTAGATAGTGAAGGTTTCTACGATGAATAAGATATTAGAAGCCATTCTTTCTGATATTAAAAACTTAATTAAAATAGACAACCCAAAGAAATTTATATTATCAAACATTCCTTATTTATCATTTTGCTACATTGGAAATATCTTTTCTAAGCATATCAATTCTTATGTTGGAGGAGATATTATTGATAGAATAATGGTGGGAATTTCTGATATAGGAACTTTATCTTATATACCAAGCTTTAATCCAAGGGACTTGTTAATAGGTATTTCAGTTGCTGGTCTTGTTAAGCTAATTGTTTATAGCAAAGGAAAAAACAAAAAGAAATATAGGCAAGGTAAAGAGTATGGATCTGCAAGATGGGGAGAAAGCAAGGATATTGCTCCATATATTGACCCTAAGTTTGAAAACAATGTTCTTATAACTAATACTGAAAGACTTACAATGAACTCAAGACCTAAAGATCCTAAATACGCTAGGAATAAAAATGTATTAGTAATAGGAGGTTCTGGATCAGGAAAGACAAGATTTTATGTAAAGCCAAATCTAATGCAAATGCACTCTTCCTATGTAGTAACAGACCCTAAAGGATTAACCTCATAGGGACAGAGAAAATAATAAAACTTGGAAAGGAGGTAATTCTCATGTCAAATACGAAAAGAACAGGACAAACAGCCCTTTATGAGCGTTTAAGTCGTGATGATGAAATGCAAGGAGAAAGTAATTCCATCACCAATCAAAAGCAGCTACTTGAAAGCTATGCCAAAAGAAACGGCTTTATAAATATTTATCACTATACTGATGATGGAGTAAGCGGAACAACCTTTGATAGAGAGGGATTTCAAAAGATGATAAAAGCAGTAGAAGAAAACAAAGTATCTACTGTGATAGTAAAAGATATGAGTAGGTTTGGTAGAGATTATCTCAAAGTAGGTTTTTATACCGAAATACTTTTCAAAGAAAAGGGTGTAAGATTTATTGCCATCAATAACGGAATAGATAGCGAAAAACAAGCAGAAAGCGACTTTACCCCATTTCTAAATATTATGAATGAATGGTATGCAAGAGATACCTCAAGAAAAATACAGTCTATCTTCAGAGCAAGAATGGAAGAAGGTAAAAGAGTATCTCCAAGCGTTCCATACGGCTATTATAGAAACCCTAAGAACAAACAGCAGTTACTTGTCGATAAAGAGAGTGCAAAGGTCGTAAAACGCATTTACCATCTTGTTATAGAGGGATATGGAGTAACACAGATAGCAGATATACTAACCAAAGATAAAGTCCTTATTCCATCAGCCTATGCAGAAATACATTATCCTGAAAATAACCATAGTTCTAAGAAAAGAGGAATAGAAGACCCGTATTTTTGGACACCGACCACAATAGGCTATATCTTAGAAAAAAGAGAATATATGGGTCATACTGTTCTTGGTAAAACAATATGCGTTGATTACAAAACTAAGAAACGCAGAAAGGCAAAAGAAGATGAACTCATTATCTTCAAAAATACCCATGAAGCCATCATTGATGAAGAAACATGGAATAACGCCCAAAGGCTAAGAAAAACAGTAAGAAGAAGTCCGAAGTACGGGACAACCTCACACCCATTTACAGGGCTTTTAATCTGTTCAGATTGTGGAGGTAAATTAAGCTACAGAGAGCCGGCAGAACATAAAGAAAAGAAATACGATAGTGATTACTCTTTTGTATGTCAACATTACAGACATAGAAAAGGCACTTGCAGTATGCACTACATCAAAGTAAAAACAGTAAATGAAATTCTCCTAAAATCAATCAAAGAAATCACAGACTTTGCCAAAGAAGAAAAGCAAGAATTCCTAAAAGTGATGAACAAATTATCCGATGAAAAAAGAGAAGAAAAGTATCAAGGAGATAAAGAGAAGTTAGAAAAACTGTCATCAAGAAATGCAGAACTAACAACCCTTATTACAAAACTGTATGAAGACCACGCACTTGGAAAAATTCCCGTAAAACATTTTGACAGATTATTTAATACCTATGATACAGAGCAACAAGACTTGGAAAAACAAATACAGTATTTTGAAAATGAAATAGAAAGCTATCATCAGAGAAAAGTTGACACCGATAAATTCTTAAAAATGATAGAAAAATATACAGATATTGAAGAACTGACAGTACCAATGATAAATGAGTATATAGAAAAAGTTGTAGTCCACGAAGCAACAGGAGGAAGAAAAGGGAAAGACAGAAAACAACAAGTTGATGTGTACTTTAACTTTATAGGCAACTGTCAAGTGCCACAGAAAGCTGATATAGAAAAAATGGCTTAAAAATGGTATAATATTAAATAATATAAACAAAAAAAGTTTAAATTTAGAGGTTTTGGAATATGATATTTCATGAATTTGGTGATAAAAAATTTCCACATATATTATTAATACACGGCGGAGGTAATTCCTGGTGGAATTATCTTCGACAAGCTCGTATATTATCCGATAAATATCATGTAATTTTACCAACACTTGATGGTCATGGAGAAGAATATCAAAAAGAGTATATTTCAACTGAAAATTCCGCACATCAAATTATGGACTATATAAAAAACAATTGCGATGGAAAATTGTTTGCTGTGGGAGGTGTTTCTTTGGGAGGTCAAATTGCCATTGAGTTATTATCGCTAAATAGTGATATAGCTCAGAAAGCAATAATAGATGGTAGTATTTGTATTCCTCAGCCAAATTTATCACGAATTAGTACGATTGTTGTAAAAATATTTGGAAAACTTATGTTTAGTAAATCAGCCAGCAAAATTCAATTAAGTTTGATGAAAAAAATTTATCCTAATATGGCTTATCCGGAAGAGATAGAAAATTATTATATGGAAGATATGCCAAGATTACCAATGAAAACATTAGTGAAAATGTATAAAACATATATGGGAAAGTATAGATTGAAAGAAAGTATTACAGAAAGCAAAGCACAGGTTCTATATATTTATGGCGAGAAAGAAATGCGTTGTGTTAAGGAATCAGCTAAACTATTTCAAAAAATGCATCCTGATTGTATTCTCTACGAAGCTAAAGGTTATAATCATGGATATTTATCAGCGTATTTACCATTAGAGTGGATAAAACTGGTTAATCAATTTTTAACTAATTGATAATTTAATAAAAACTAACACAGAACAGTAAATCAAAAAAGGTTTACTGTTTTTTTCTTGCTCAAAATTAAGAAGAAAGGAAAACAGAAAATGAAAAATATAGATGAAAAAATTTTAATGGCAGAAGAAGAAATCAAGCAGTTACAAAACAAAAGAAAGAAACTCATCAGTCAGCAGAAACAGGAAGAGAGAAAAAAGAGAGATAGACGCCTTTATGAAAAAGGAGGAGTCTTTGAAAGTATCTTCACCGAAAGTAAAGATTTTACCAAAGATGAATTCTATCAGCTAATCACATTTCCGAATATAAAAGAGTTAGTAAATCAAAAAATCAAGAAAATTATAGAGAGCAGAGAACAAAGCGAAAATCAAAATACAGAAAACCAAGAGGAAGAAAGCGACACATAGGAATAGTCCCTTGTTTACAAGGGCGCACTTATACACCCTAAAGGGTGTGTGCGTTCTCCGAAGGCTCTTGCAGAGAGCACATCAGCCAACGCTGATACAGGGGAGCTACACTCCCCTACGGAAATAAATTTCCTACCCCGTGTGTACTTCCAAAAAGAAATCGGATAAAAAACTATCCGATTTTTTTAGGAAGTCTTATCCATCGCCACATAAAAGTATCAGAAAAACGAAAGGGGGTTTTTAGCTATGGCGATATATCATCTCAGTATAAAGATTATATCAAGAGGCAAAGGGAAAAGTGCAGTTGCGGCAGCTTCCTATCGCAGTGGCGAAAAGATAAAAAATGAATATGATGGCATAGTCCACGACTTTACAAGGAAAGGCGGAATAGCCCATACCGAAATTTTATTGCCACGAAATGCACCACAGGAATTTGCAAGTCGTTCTGTCTTGTGGAACAGTGTTGAGAAAATAGAAAAAAGTAAAAACTCACAGCTTGCAAGAGAAATCGAAATTGCCTTACCCAAAGAACTGAGTAGAGAAAAACAGATAGAGCTTGTAAGGAAATATGTAAAAGAAAATTTTGTGAAAGTCGGTATGTGTGCCGATGTTGCTTTGCACGATAAAAATGACGGAAATCCACACGCACATATCTTACTTACCATGCGACCGTTAAACGAAGATAAAACATGGGGAGCAAAATCAAAAAAAGAATATATCCTTGATAAAAACGGAGAAAAGATAAAACTCAAAAACGGCAATTACAAAACAAGAAAAATCAATACAACCGATTGGAATGAGCAAGAAAAAGCGGAAGAGTGGCGAAAAGCATGGGCAGACATTACAAACAAATATCTTGAAGAAAACAGCATACAGGAAAAAGTAGACCATCGTTCCTATCAAAGACAAGGAATAGAGCAAATACCGACCATTCATTTAGGAGAATCAGCAACACAAATGGAGAAGAAAGGCATAGCTACAGACAGAGGAAATATTAACCGAGAAATCAAACATCAAAATGCGATTTTAAGAGAAATCTCAAGAAGAATAAAAGCCTTGTTAAATTGGATAAGAGGAATTGGAAAAGAAGAAACAGCAGAAACAGAAAACATAAAATCCACCATCCCACCAAAAGAAAATCTACTATCCATTTTTGAAAATCTTATCAATCAAAACGCAGATAGCAATAATGCAGACTTAGAGAAATATATTGAGAGTTATCAGCTTCTTAAAGATAAAAACATCACTTCCATATCTGAACTGAAAGAAAGCATAGTTACTTTAAGAGATAAGAATTACAAGACCACAAAAGCTATCAAAGACATTGAAAAAAGAATTGATGATAAAACACAGCTTATCGACCAAGCCGAGAAATATTTGAAACATAAAGATATCTACAAAGCCTATACCAAATTAAAGAAAAGCAAACAGGAAGATTTTTATAATGAGCATACTGCAGAGATTATTCTATTTGAGAGTGCCAAGAAATATCTGAAAGAGCATTTAGGTGAAAGTAAGACCTTAAATATATCCAAGTGGAAATCAGAGGCTAGCACTTTGAAGAAAGAGAAAAAGAGCCTATACAATCAAATATTAGAAATACGAGAGGAAGTTAAACAAGCTGAAAGTGTTAGAAGCTGTATAGAGAAATTACTACAAGAAAACAGAGGACTAACACAGGTAAAGAGGAACGAGTTAGACCTATAAAATTGAGTGAAAAAATGGTATAATATCAAATAAGTATTTGATTTTGGAGGTGTTTAAATTCATGGATGAAAGAGAGAAAATCATTCGTTTATGTAAATGATAAACTAAAAGTGGTCCAATAATCGATTAATTCTAATCGAAAAATGGTCCACTTGTTTTAGTTTGTACTCCGTATGTAAAGTATAGGTACGGAGGTATGTGAGGTGATTAAATTAATGGATAAGAATGCAATAATAAGACTTAAAAATCAAGGATATTCAAATAGAGAAGTATCTAGAATACTTAAGATTAATAGGAAGACTGTAGCTAAATATTGGAATAAGTACCAGGAAGATGTTAAGAATTTAGATAATCCTAATTTAGATAGAGCATTAGTTCAAGAAGAAATTGCCAAGGCGCCTTCCTACGATTCTTCTAATAGAAAGAAGATCAAATATACAAAAGAAGTAGATGAGTATCTTGATCAGATTTTAGAAAGTGAGAAAAGAAAGGATTCTATCTTGGGTAATCATAAGCAAGCTTTAAGCGTTGTTCAGATTCATAAGATGATTGTTGATAAGGGTTTTGATATATCTTATCCTTCAATAGCAGTTTATGTTAGAAAGAAAAGAGAAGCTTCTAAAGAATGCTTCATTAAGCAAGTATATGATTTTGCTGATAGGTTAGAATATGACTTTGGTGAACTTAAGCTTGTAATCGATGGCAAACTTGTTAGTTTAAATATGGCTGTTATGAGTTCCCCAGCATCTAATTTTAGATGGGCTTATCTATACACAAGTCAAAATCAAGATGTATTCTTTGATTCACAAGTAAGATTTTTTAATATGATTGGAGGAATGTATAGAGAAATAGTCTATGATAATATGAGAAATGTTGTTAGTAAGTTCATAGGTAGAAATGAAAAAGAACTTAACCCAAGATTAATAGAGTTTGCCAACTACTATGGCTTTTCAGTCAATGTAACCAATTGTTTTTCAGGAAATGAAAAAGGTCATGTTGAAGGAAGTGTTAGGATAATTAGAAAGAATGCTTTTTGTGAAAAATACGAGTTTGATTCAATTGATCAAGCACAAGAGTACTTAAATTCTAAACTTATCCAGTTAAATAAGGACTCTAAGATTAATGAGGAAAAGAAACACCTTCTAGTCCTAAGACCTACTTATGAACTATCAAAAGTATCTTTTGCTAAGGTAGATAAGTATTCTTTAATACAAGTTGATAAAAACAAGTATTCACTACCAGATTACATGGTAGGAAAAACTGTTCTTGTTAGAGCTTATGCTAGGGAAATTAAAATATATGTAAATGATAAACTTCTAGCCGTTCATAAAAGAAAAGATGGTGCTAATGAATATAGCATTGACATCACTCATTACCTAAAATCATTAGCACGCAAACCAGGTGCAATTCGTAATTCTCTCGCCTTAAAAAGTCATCCTGATTTAAAAAACATCTTCGATAAATACTTTACCTCTAACCCAAAGAAGTTCATAGAATTAGTAGAGCTTAACAAAGATAAGGATATTGATCAAATAGTTGATATCTTAAATAACTATTCTAACACTAAGAAAGAACTTGATGTATTAGATATAGTGAAAACCGATAAAAAAGAAGCTGACATAGAAATAAAGGCAAGAAAAATAGTTGCCTCCTATGACTGCCTTGTAATTGGAGGCTAAGATGAATATTAAAGAAGCTTCTAACATACTTAAGCTCTCTTATCTAAGAGAGTCATATGAGGATTTAATAGAAGAATCATCAAATCTAAACTTATCTAACGAAGAATTCTTAAAACTTTTCTTAGAAAGAGAGGTAGAAAGAAGGAAAAACAACGGCATAGCAAGAAGAATAAGAAATGCCAAATTTATCAACAAGAAATTCTTAGAAGACTTTGATAAAACAAAATATTCTTTAGAACTAAACAAAAAATTTGAATATCTTGAAACACTAAAATTCATAGATAACAAAGAAAACATAATCATGATAGGAACACCTGGTTGTGGTAAAACTCATTATGCAACTGCCTTAGGTATTAAGGCATGTATTGCTGGAAAGAATGTACTATTTACCTCTGTTCCTAACCTTGTGATAGAACTACAGGAGGCTATGAGTAAAAATCAAATTACTAACTACAAGAAGAAATTTGAAAAATATGACTTGGTGATCTTAGATGAGCTAGGTTATGTTTCCTTTGATAAGATAGGCTGTGAGATTCTTTTTAACCTATTATCATCTAGAAATGATAAGGGTTCGATAATTTTAACAACGAATTTAAACTTTGAAAGATGGGAGGAAGTTTTTAAAGATCCTATGCTTACTGGGGCTATAGTAGATAGACTTGCTCATAGGGCCCATATTATGGATATGTCTAGAGAAAAATCTTATAGGATGGAAGATACAATGGAGTGGTCAAAGAATATATGAAATATATGTAAAAAGTCTTTCCCCTAGGGGAAAGGACAAGTGTGGTCAATATCTTTACTATATGTGGACCACTTTTCGATAATAACTGTGGACCAATTTTCGGTTGACATTTACAGTTTATGGTTTGATATGTGGCTTACACAAAAAGACTTAGGAATAGATGATATTTTTTCAGATGATGTGATTTATATTGAGAGTTGGTGTCCTAAGTATGAAAATCTGCAAACAGTAAAGCACTGGTTTAATGAGTGGAATACAAGAGGAAAAGTTCTTGCGTGGGATATAAAGCAATTTTTTCATAAGGATAATCAAACTATTGTAGAATGGCACTTCAAAAATAAAATGAATGAGGGGAAAGTTGAAGAATTTGACGGTATCTCTTTGATTGTTTGGACAGCCGATAATAAGATAAAAGCATTGAAAGAGTTTGGTTGTAATTGTAACAACTACAATCCTTACAAAGAGAGTGAAACACCATTATTTAGAGATGAAAAAGCAAATTGGTTTTAGGAGATAGAATATTGATAGAAAGTAGACCTGAGTTTGACAAAATTACATCGTTTGATGAGTTTAATAAATACTATTGGTATCGTGAAGAACTTTCACGGATATACAAGTCATTAGGATTAGAATACAGAGGTACAAAACAGGAACTCAATTATATTATTGAGCAGTACTTTAAGGGTGATTTGATTAAAAAGTCATCAATAAAAAATGAAAAGAAACAAGTAGAAACTATTACCTTAGATACTCCATTACTTGAATGCGGGTTCTCCTTTAACACACATTTCAGAGAGTATTTCTCAATTTTAACAGATGTTTCGCCATTTAAATTTACTGCTGATATGGCTACTGCTTGGAGAAAAGTAAAAAGAGAAAATGATTTGAGTTTTACAATTCAAGATATGCTAAAAGTTTATTATGGAAAATCAAATTATGCGAAGTATGATAATTCAGTTTGTCAATGGAACCAATTTTTAAAGGATTTCTGTGCAGACAAAAATAGTTGCAAATATTCGAACAAATTAAAAGTAGCCTCTATTCTTTGGAAAGAAGTCAGAAATTCAAAAAATGAAAAAATTTATTCAAAGAATCTTTCGACTGAATATGCAGATAAGATAAAAGAGTATTGCAGGTAGGATATTTTTAGCTTGCTAAACTAACAAGTCAATAAAAGCTAACACGAAAGCAGTAAATCAAAAAAGGTTTACTGTTTTTTATTTGCCTAAAAATGGAAAGGAGGATACATGGAAGAAGAAAAAAGAAAAATACAAGTACCACCACATAAACAGTTGATAATGGATATTGGAAAGACAAAATATACTGTAAACCTACATTTTAAGCAAGGTACAGGGGAAACATACAAGGATAAAATACTAAAGCTAATCAAGAGAGAAACAGAGAAGATATAAATTTGTCAAAGAAATTTTGTTTATGTCCTTGACAAATCTTTCCAAAAGGCACACTCGTGTTAGAATGTGGAAAAATGCTCTATGAAAATGGATATGACATAAAGATTTTAAATACAATAAACTTTAAAAAATCCATGAAATACAATCCATTTGCCTATTTGAGAAGTGAAAAAGATATTTTAAAGCTTGTTCAAACCATAATTGCTAACACCAAGGGAGATGGAGAAAAGGCAGGAGAAGATTTCTGGGTAAAAGCTGAAAAGCTCTATTACACTGCCCTTATCGGTTATATATATTATGAAGCACCAGAAGAAGAAAAGAACTTTAAGACTCTTTTGGATATGATTGACGCAAGTGAAGTTAGAGAAGATGACGAAACCTATATGAACCCAATTGATAGGCTCTTTGAAGCTCTTGAAAAGAAAGATCCAAGTCATTTTGCAGTCAAGCAATATAAGAAATATAAACTGGCAGCAGGAAAAACTGCAAAATCAATTTTAATATCATGCGGAGCAAGACTTGCACCTTTTGATATAAGAGAACTTAGAGAACTAATGAGTGAAGATGAATTAGAACTTGATAAAATTGGAGATAGAAAAACTGCTTTATTCGTAATAATATCAGATACAGATGATACCTTTAACTTTGTAGTTTCAATAATGTATTCTCAACTATTTAATCTTCTATGTGATAAGGCAGATGATGTGTATGGTGGAAGACTTCCAGTTCATGTTAGGTGTCTACTTGATGAGTTTGCAAATATAGGATTAATTCCTAAATTTGAAAAATTGATTGCAACAATTCGTTCAAGAGAAATATCGGCAAGCATAATACTGCAAGCACAATCTCAATTAAAAGCAATCTATAAAGACCATGCAGATACAATAGTTGGTAACTGCGACTCTACACTCTTTTTAGGAGGAAAAGAAAAAACAACAGTAAAAGAATTATCTGAAACCTTAGGAAAAGAAACCATAGACCTATATAACACATCAGAAACAAGATCCAATCAAAAATCTTTTGGTCTAAATTACCAAAAAACTGGCAAGGAACTTATGAGTCAAGATGAAATAACTGTAATGGATGGCGGTAAGTGTATTTATCAGTTAAGAGGAGTAAGACCTTTTCTATCTGATAAATTCGATATTACAAAGCATAAGAATTACAAGTTGTTGGAAGATTATGATAAGAAAAACTTGTTTGATGTGGAAGAGTATTTAACAAATAGAGATAAAATAAAAATAAACAGGAACAGTTTGATTACAAGATTATGAATTAAGCCTAGGATAAAAATATTTTTGGTATAATATCTATATAAACCATGGAGGTAGGCATATGAGGTCTTATGAAAGTAAGGAAGAATTAAAAAATGAGATAAAGAAAACTTTTGGAAAATATATTTCAGAGTTTGATAATATCCCAGAAGAATTAAAAGATAAAAGAGTAGATCAAGTTGATAGGACACCAGCTGAAAATCTTGCCTATCAAGTAGGTTGGACAACTTTAGTTTTGAAATGGGAAGAAGATGAAAAAAAGGGAATTGAGGTTAAAACGCCATCTGACAAATTTAAGTGGAATCAACTTGGAGAATTGTATCAATGGTTTACAGATACCTATGCTCATAAATCGTTAAAGGAATTAAAAGAACAACTATCACAGAATATAGAAGATATTTACTCTTTGATAGATAATCTTACAGAGGAAGAATTATTTAAACCACATATGAGAAAATGGGCAGATGAAGCAACAAAAACTGCAACTTGGGAAGTATATAAATTTATCCATGTAAATACAGTAGCACCATTTGGAACATTTAGGACTAAGATTAGAAAATGGAAAAAACTTAATAATTTTGTGAATGTAATTAAATAATAAGGTTGGTGCTTTAATTGAATTATGAAAAATTTAAAAAAATAATAAATAGAAAAACCTCTATAATAGTATTAGATACAAATGTAATACTTGACTTAGCTCGATATTCATTATACAGTAGCAAAAACATATTAGAAATTTTCAAGGAGTGTAAGGATTTAATATGGATTCCGAATCAAGTGTATAAAGAATTTAATAAAAATAAATATAGCGTATTCGGACAATTGAAAAAAAAGTATCAAAATTTTGAAAAAGATTTACTAAGAGTAATTGAAAGGAGTCAAAAAAATTTAGAGAGTGTCTTGATTAAATCATCTAAATATAATTATTTTGGAAGAAAAAATTTGGAGAATGATTTAAATAACAAGTTAGTTGAATTAAAACAAATAATCAAATCTTATAAAAATAGTGTTGGTATTGAATATGATGAAATAACAACAGATTCTCCTGAAATAATTAAAGATATAGATAATCTTATTTCATATTTAGAAAAAAATAATAGGATAGGTAATAGGATAAGGTTTAGTGAACAATTAAAAATTATTAGAGAGGGTGAACTTAGGTATAAATATAAAATTCCGCCTGGATATGAGGACATTAATAAAGATGGAGTTGAAAAATTTGGAGATTTATTTGTTTGGAAAGAGATATTAGATTTACCAGTTGAAAAATCAGTAAAAGATATTATTTTTATTACGAATGATATAAAAGAAGACTGGTGGAGTAAGGATAGTCAAGATAATTTAGTAGTTCACGATAAATTATTAAGTGAATTTAAAGAAAAAAATCCAAATGTAAATATTGAATTTTTAACAACAGGAATGTTTCAGAATTTCGCTTCAAAAGTATATGATAGATATGATTTTAATGTTTATGTAGATTTAAATAGAAAAGATGTGTCATATGTAGAAAGAGTAAAACAAGATATTTCTAATGATATAGTTGACAGTATTTATAATAACAACTATTATTATCTAGAATCGTATGTTATTGGAAGTGAGGGTATTGAAGAATTAGATATAAATAATTGTGAATTCAATGAGATATTAGATACTTATGAAGAGTTTACAGACGAGATTGTTAGTATAACTTATGAGCTAGAATATTTAATAAATTTAAGTTGTGTATCCTTTGATTATTGGGGACGTGATGATGATACAAAAGAAGTCATACAATCACCACCAATAGAACAAGAATTTAGTGGAAGTGTCATAGTTAATGTCACAAGATTAATTAATAAAGATGATATCGAAGAAGATTCTTTTTATATTAATAATGATAAAGAATATACAGATATTGAAATAATTGAAATTCAGATAGATCAAGATTCTATAAACAAAAATGAAGAAGACTACGATGACTCTTATTTAGAAGAGGAGAATTACAATAATGATTATGCATTTATTTGCTCTAAATGTGGAAAGGGATTTAAGGATAGGCGAGAAGATGTAGGTGGTATTTGTCGAGATTGTTCATTTAATGATTAATAATATAGGATATTTTATTAAAGCAGTAATTATAAAGTTTACTGCTTTTTTTATACTCAAAATTAGGAGGTTAAGATGTTAAGGATAAGAGCTCCTACTTAGAACAATTTAATAAGGAATAATGTATAGCGATTGGAAATAAATAGATCCAGTCGCTTTTTTAATTGAAATTTATAGATTAAGGAGAAGAAATTAATGGATAGAGAAATGATAAATATTAATGCAAATTTAGTTAAGGAAGCTGAATTTTCAGAATTTGAAAAAGATGGAGAAAGTGTTCAAGTAGCTAATTTTGCTCTTGTAAAAAAATATGGAAAAGGCAAAGAATATACAAATTGCTCAGTATATGGAGAAAAGGTAGAAATTGCAAAAGAATTTGAAAAAGGAGATCTGATCCATGTCTTTGGATATTTCAAAGAAAACAAAAAAGGAGATAAGGTCTACAAGAATTTTATAGTTAAATCACTAAACAAAATAGAAAATAAGAAAGAAAACGAGGAGGAATAATATGGAATTTTTTACAGCTGGAGTTGGAGTTTTAAAAACACTTGTAACTGCAATTGGTGCAGGTTTAGGAGCATGGGGAGTTATTAACTTAATGGAAGGTTATGGTAATGATAACCCTGGTGCTAAATCTCAAGGTATTAAGCAGCTTATGGCTGGTGGAGGAATTGTACTAATCGGTATTAAATTAATTCCACTACTTGCAAATGTTTTAAATTAGGAGAAAGTCTATGTTTGGTATCTTTGACAAGCTAACTGAATTTTTTAAGGATATGCTACTCGGAGGTATCAAAGCAAATCTTGAGTCCATGTTCTTAGATATAAATGACAAGGTAGGAGTTATTGCAACTGATGTTGGTAAAACACCTATGGGTTGGAATGGAGAAGTATATAACTTTATAAAAAACATTAATGATAATGTGATTGTTCCAATAGCAGGTCTTATCATAACAGCAGTTTTATGTATTGAACTCATAAATATGGTTATGCAAAAGAATAATATGCACGATACAGATACTTTTGAGTTTTTCAAATACATTATAAAGATGTTTATAGCAGTCTACCTTGCAAGCCATGCCTTTGAATTTTCAATGGCAGTCTTTGATGTGGCACAAAATCTTGTAAACAAAGCGGCAGGGGTAATCACTACTTCTGCCACTGTTTCAGGAGATCAAATAGTTGCTATGGTTGATACATTAAAAGAAAAAGATGTTGGTGCATTAATAATGATATTAGTTGAAACAAGCCTTGTAAGGATTGCAATTCAATGTATATCTTTAACTATTACCTTAATAGTATATGGGCGTATGTTTGAAATATATGTCTACTCATCAGTATCATCCATACCATTTGCTACTATGGGAAATAAAGAATGGGGTCAGATTGGAACAAATTATATCAAGGGACTTTTTGCCTTGGGACTACAAGGTTTGTTTTTGATGGTATGTTTAGGTATCTACACCGTTTTAATAAGAACGGTACAGATTACAGATATTCACGCAAGCTTGTTTAGTATATTAGGATATGCTCTACTACTTGGACTTATGATGTTTAAGAGTGGAACAGTTGCGAAAATTATTATGAATACGCACTAGGAGGAATAAATGTTAAAAAAGAAAAATTGTGCTTTATTGGGACTTGGAATTTTATTGGGAGGAACTTATGAGATCTTAAAAGAGAAAAAAAGAAATGAAGAGATTAGAAACTTAAAGAAAAGAATAAATAGACTCGGTAGATGTCACAATGAATTTGTTATGTATCAAGGAGAATACAATGACAGAAATTAAGAAAAACAAGAAGAATTAGAAGAAAGAATTAGCTACCTAGAAGAGGAAACAACATCTAATTATGACCATATACTTGAACTTTCCAAAGAAGAAGTAGAGGGAGATTAAAATGGCGTATGTACCAATACCAAAAGATTTGGACAAGATTAAAACAAAGGTTGCCTTTAACTTAACTAAAAGACAACTTATAGGTTTTTCTGTGGCAGGACTAATTGGCATACCAACCTATTTATTTATGAAGAAATATCTACCTAATGATGTTTCAATCATTGTAATGCTAATAGTAACCCTGCCAATCTTTTTTATAACCTTATATGAAAAAGATACTTTAACTTTTGAAAAATATTTTAAATTTTTCTATCTTCATAAGTTTTATCAACCAACTAAGAGAATAAGAAAGGAGGCATACCTTGAAGCAAAGAAAAAAGCAAATCAGCGACTTAAATCTAAGGGAAAAACAATTAAAAAAAGACCGAAAGGAAGTAAGAAGGCTAAAAACAAAGAAAGATCCAAAAAATAGTCTTCTAAGTGTTCTTTTAAAGAAAGAGAAAAAGAGATTTACAGTTGAGGATACAATTCCATATATAAGAATGTTATCAGAGGGCATTTGCCAGTTAGATGAAAAAAATTATTCAAAGACAATTTCATTTCAAGATATAAATTACCAGTTGGCATTGGAAGAAGATAGAGATTTAATCTTTAACCAATTTGCCAACTTTTTAAATTCTTTTGATCCAAGTGTACACATCGAACTTTCGTATGTAAATCAATTAGGAAGAAATAGAGACCTACAAGATGCAATTAAAATTGCTGATAAGGGAGATTTCTATGACGATGTAAGAAAAGAGTTTAGGGAGATGTTAAAGCTTCAACTTGCAAAGGGCAATAACGGACTTAAAAAGATGAAGTATATAACCTTTACCACAGAAGCCGATAACTTAGAGCAAGCAAGAGCAAAGTTAAATAGACTTGAAGTAGATATTTTATCTAACTTTAAATCTATGGGAGTAAGAGCAGAGAGCCTTGATGGCGAAGAAAGACTAAGACTTGTTCACGATATGTTAAATCCAGATAAGAGCTTTGATTTTTCATATAAAGATTTGAAGAAGAAAGAGTCTACAAAATCACATATAACTCCCAATATCTTTAATTTTGCACCAGCAAACAATTTTAAATTTGGGAAATTCATTGGGGCGACAAGTCATTTTCAAATACTTGCAAGTGAGTTATCAGACAGAATGTTATCTGAGTTTTTAGATATTGATGACAATATTTATGTAGCTTTTCATATAGATGTAGTTGAACAAGCAGAAGCTATTAAACTCATTAAGAGAAAGAACACAGACCTGGACAGAATGAAAATTGAAGAACAAAAGAAAGCAGTTCGTGCTGGATATGATATGGATATTATCCCTTCAGATATAAATACTTTTGGAGCTGATGTTAAGTCCATGTTATCTGACTTACAAAATAGAGATGAAAGGCTCTTTGTAGTTACCATAGTAATGATGAATTTTGCTAGGACTAATCAAAAATTAGAAAATACCATTGCTCAAATATCATCAATTGCTAACAGACATAATTGTCAGGTAAAAAGATTATCTCATCAACAAGAACAGGGACTTGTTTCTGTCTTACCTATAGGAGTTAATCAAGTTGAAATAAAAAGATTTTTAACCTCATCATCAACGGCAGTATTTATGCCTTTTACAACAGAAGAGCTATTTATTGATTCGGCAAATTCCTTGTATTATGGCTTAAATGCCCTTAGCCAAAACTTGATTATGGCAGATAGGAAGAAACTAAAGAACCCTAACGGACTAATATTAGGTACACCAGGTTCTGGTAAATCTTTCTCGGCAAAGAGAGAGATGGCAAATGCAATTCTCGTAACAGATGATGATGTAATTATTTGTGATCCTGAAGGCGAGTATTCAAACCTTGTAAAACAATTTAATGGAGAAGTTATTAAAGTTTCGGCAAAGTCAAAGGACTACCTAAATCCATTAGATATTAATATGAACTATGGAGATGGGGACGCACCTTTAAAGGATAAGGCAAACTTCATAATGTCTATGCTTGAACTTGTAGTAGGAGGATCTGGTCTTACTGCTGCAGAAAAATCTGTTATAGATAGATGCTTACCAAAGATATACCAAAAATATTTTGAAGACCCTAAGCCAGAAAATATGCCAATATTAGGAGATTTATACGATATGCTCCTTTCTCAAGAAGAGGGAGTTGGTAGAAAACTCGCAACAGAAATGGAAATTTATGTTAAAGGAAGTCTTAATGTCTTTAATAATAGGTCAAATGTTGACCTAAATAGGCAACTGCTCTGTTTTGATATAAAAGAGCTAGGAACACAACTTAAAAAAATAGGTATGCTTGTAATTCAAGACCAGGTTTGGAACAAGGTTTCCCTAAATAGAGGAAGCAAGTCTACAAGATACTATATAGATGAGTTCCACCTTTTATTAAAAGATCCACAAACTGCTTCATATTCAGTAGAAATCTGGAAAAGATTTAGAAAATGGGGAGGTATCCCAACAGGTATAACTCAAAACGTAAAAGACCTTTTAACAAGTCAGGAAATTGAAAATATCTTTGATAATACAGACTTTGTTCTAATGTTAAATCAAGCATCTGGAGATAGAGATATTCTTGCTAAGAAATTAAAAATATCGCCTTATCAGTTAAACTATATTACTAATTCAAATGCAGGTGAGGGACTATTATTCTTCGGAAATACTATTGTTCCCTTTATAGATAAATTCCCTAAAGACACCATGCTATATAAGCTAATGACAACAAAACCAGAAGAAACTAAGTAGGTGTGATATGGATAAAAAACTAAAAAAAGATTTTCAAAAGAAAATTATACGAAATAGGGACGCTCCTGAAAAGAATATGGATAGTAAACTTGTTCATTCAGATGATTATACTAACAAGATTATTAAGAGTAAGGATAGGTTCGGAGATAAAATTTCAGAAAAAGAATCTAAACTTATTCATGAGAATGTATTAGCTAAAGATCAAAAACAAGATAAACTAAAAGATTTTCAGAAGTCTAAAAACAAGGAAAGAATTAGAAAAGAAGTTTTAGATAATAAGAATAAGGCTGAAGAAACAAAACAAACTAATCTTGAAATAAGGACAGATGAAAGCTTTAAACTTGATGAAGACTTAGATGTAGACTTCAAAAAGGTAAATTTTGATAGTGTAAACAGTAGAAATATTAATTCTAATAAATTAACAACAGATGATATTTCAGCTAACTCTGAAGTAATAAGCAATAAGAAGGCATCAAGTAAAAGACAAGTTCTTAAAAATTACGAAGATAAACTTATCCATAGTAAGGATAAATTCCAAGACAAAATTAACGAGAGAGAGTCTAAGCGAATCCACACAAGTGAAGATAAACCTATCGAAGCAAAGAAAAGTAAGAGAATATATAGAAAAGAAAAGCTTGTTAAAGATGAAGTAAGTAAGAACGAGAATAATGCTAATATCGATAAAAAGCAAAAGCTTTATCAAGAAAAGAAGTTTAGAGATAAGGAAAAAATTTCTAAAGAGATAGATAAAGAAAATAAGCTAAGCGAAGTTGATACAGATAAAACTTTTGATAACCCTGAGTTTAAAGACAATAATCTTGAATTTATAAAAGATGAAAAGGAAACAAGCCTTAAACCTTCAGAACAAAAGAAAGTTAATAAAAAGAAGACCTACTACAAGAGAAAAAATTATGAGAGTGATAAATTTACTAGAAAGAAAATCGATGACTTAAAAAATGAATCTAAGAAAGTTACAACGAAAGATTCTAAGAAAGCACAAGATGTTAAAGATTTTATCTCAGACAAAAAGATTGGAGAGCTTGAAAAGTCTAAAAGTAAGCTAAAGGATAATATCTTAAAGAATAAAACTAAAGGAAGTCTATCCTCTGGGGTTTTATTATCTGGAGCTAAGTCATCAGAATTAGTGAGAGATTATTTAAGTTCAGGATCTGACAATACTGGTGTAGAATCTGGAGAAAAGACCGCTAATGTAAGCTCTAAACTTCAGCATGGAATAAGGAAGTATAAGCTAGACAAAAAGAAAAAGTCCTTAAAAAAGCTATCTAAACTAGATAAGAAAATAAGAAAGAGAAAAAGCAAGTTGGAGTTTAAAAGTGGCTTGGAAGATTTAAAAAAGTCAGACGCCTATATAAAGAAAAATAGATTTAAGAAGTTTTACCAGAGAAAGCAAATGAAGAGCATGATAGCTAAAAAGCACGAAACAAGACTTGTAGATAGGGTTAAAAAAGCTATTTTAAGTTTAGGTAAGGCTTCTAAAGAGCTAATCGTAAGAAAAAGCAAGATGGTTTTATTTCTAGTAATAGGACTAGGTCTTATGCTATCAATCATGATTGGTGGCGGAAGTGTTGGTATGAGTGGACTAAGCAATTCAGTAAACTCAGTAATGACAACAACATACCTATCACAAGACACAGTTCTAAGTGAAGTTAATCAAGAATTTTCATCAATGGAGTATGACCTACAATCACAAATCGAAAGTGTAAAGACAAGTCACCCTGGATATGACGAATATATCATAAACAAAGAAGGAGAAATTGGTCATAACACCCATGAACTTTTATCCTATATAACTTCAAGATGTGGAGAAGTAAAATCAGCATCTGATGTAAAAGGAATTTTAAAAGAACTTTTCGATAAGATGTATAAGCTTGATTTTAAGGAAGAAATTGAAATTAGAACAAGAACAGTAGCAAGAACTAGATATGATAGTCGTGGCAATCCTTATACTAGCTATGAAAAAGAAGAGTACGAATATAAAAAGTTAATTGTAACTTTAAAGAAAAAAGAAATGGATGAAGTTGTTAGGGAAATATTTAAAGATTATCCAGACAATATAGTTCATTATGAAGCTCTTCTTGAGGCTAAGGGGAATATGGGAGATGTTTTTGGATCAGGTAATGGGGACTTAGGAGAAATAGTAGATAATCCAAACTTTGGAAATCCTGGTCTTGCTTTTGATTCGGCTACTGCCAAGGCTCTTTTTAATGAAGCAGAAAAACATATAGACAAAAGATATGTGTTTGGAGCAAGTGGACCATCTAACTTTGACTGCTCTGGTTTTGTATGTTGGTCATTTACAAAGTCTGGTGTAAAGAGAATGCCAAGAACAACTGCATGGAGAATATACAAAGACTATTGTAATCCAGTAAGTCCAAGTGAAGCTCAACCTGGAGATATTATATTTTTCCACTCAACATATAACAGTGGAACACCAATATCTCACGTAGGAATATACGCAGGTAACGGAATGATGATTCACGCAGGAGATCCAATTCAATACACATCAATAAATTCAAAATATTGGAAATCACACTTTTATGGTTTTGGAAGACCAAGATAGAAGGGAGATATTATGTGAACAGAAAACTTATAAGTATTAGAAACAAAAAGAAAAAAATAGAAGAGAAGTTAAAAGATTTAAATGCAAAATACAAGGAAATTTGCGACGAAGAAATACAAGTTGAAAATGAAGAAATAATTGTAACTCTTAGGAGTAACAATATTAGCTTGGAAGAATTAATGGAGAAAATCAATGATAGAAAAAGAGAAGAAAAATTAAAAGAAAAGGAGAATATTCATAATGAAGAAATTTAATACGAACAGACTAAGAGCCTTTTTTATGGCTCTTTTATTAGTTTTAACATCAACTTCAACTACTAATGTACTAGCTAAAGCTGATGATACAGATGGTAGTAAAAAAGTGATAGAAAGTTCTATAAGTAATATTAATGATTTAGAAAATCAGATCAAAGACTTAAATGATAAGAAACAAGAAGACCAATCAAAGATAGATGAATTAAAGGAAAAGCTAGAATCTTGCAAAGATAATGGAGAGAACTTAAAACAAGAAAAATCTAAGTTAGAAGAAGAGATTAGAGATAAAGATAATAAGATTGCTCAATTGAATAAAGAAATTGAGAATCTTAAAAACTCCAATAATGATGAACTAATAGCAGAGATTACTCAGCTTAAAGATGAATTAAAAAGATTACAAGATGAAAATGCAAAACTAAAAGAAGATTATTCATCTACAAAATGGGAGTTAGAAGCTGAGAAAGAAAAGACTGATAAAAACGAAAATAAAGTCAAAGAAATGCAAGAAAAGCTCAAGTCTTTAGAAGGAGAACTTGCAAAGAAGACTAAAGAAATTGAGGATAAAGATAATAAAATTAAGGACTTAGAAAAAGCTCTTAATGAAAAAGATACTAAGATAAAAGACTTAGAGTCTAAAAAGAAAGAGACAGAAAATTCTAAGTCAGAATGCTTTAAGAAAATTGAAGAGCTTCAAAAGGCTATTGATAGTTTAAAAGAATCTTCTGAAAATACAAAAAAAGAATTAGAAGATAAGATTAAAGGACTAGAAGAAAAACAAAAAGCTTCTGAAGAAGAAATTAAAAAGCTAAAAGAAGAATTAGATAAGAAAATTGAAGAAGCAAAGAAGTTAATCGAGGAAGCAAATAAAAAATCTAAAGAAAAACTTGAAAAGCAAGCTAAAGATGAAAAAGATAAAAATCTAAATCAAGACTTATCTAAAAAATTAGATGAACTTCTAAAACATCAAAAAGAAAACAAAGAGAAGAAAGAAGATAAGAAATCTCAAGATAAAAAATGGGACGAACTTTTGAAAGCTGATGATAAGAACATCCTAAATCAATTTGATCTTAACAAGATGAAAAAGCAAGAGGAACAACAAGGTAAAAAACAAGTTAAAGATGAAAAAGAATTTGCAGTTTTCCAAGTAGACAAAAACTTCTATAACATTATCAACAAAGATGGTAAGACAACAGTCTATATGGACGTAAAAACTTATGTGGATCAAGGAAGAACTATGATTCCAGTAAGATATATCGCTTATACTCTAGGTTTTAATGTTGAGTATGACAACTCTACTCGTGAAGCTATTTTCTCAAACAAAGAGAATAATATCTTAGCTAAAAAGACATTAAGACTAAATATTGATACTGGTGTTATGAAAGATTCAGATGGAAAGGTCTACAATTCAGATGTTAAGCCAGTGATTATAAACGGAAGAATTCATGCTTCAATTTCAAATATTGCTAAAGATTTTGGAGCAAGTCATGGAGATATCAAAGATGGCAAAAACCAAACAATAGAATGGGACAATACTAGAAAAGCAGTCTATGTATTTAAAAATGTAAAATAAGAAAGGATAGAAAAATGAATAAGAGCATTAAACGAGGAGTAGCCATAGCGTTACTCCTTTTTACATTTACAGTACCAGCAACTACATTTGCGATGACAAATGAAGGGCAAATAGAAAATCAAAGTGAATCAATATATGAACCACAAAAAGAAGAATTTGAAAAAATGTTGAAAGATGATGTTTTTACACCATCAAAAGAAGAGATTCCTTATCAAGATGTTCCAAGAATACCAGGAAATACAAGTGAAGCAAATAAGCCTTCAAATAATCCTCCAAAGAAAACCCCACTTGTAAAAGGTGGTAATACAAAGGCAGTAAATAATCTTGCGACACAAGAAAATAAGGCAAGAGGTTCAGTAATTGAAAATGTAGATAGGAATGGAAAAGATATTACACCAAGTGGAGATACAGAAAAAGATAAAGAAAATCCAGTAGATGTAAGACAATTTTTAACATTTCAAACTAAAAGTGGAAAAACTATGCACCTAATAGTGGATCACTCATCAAATCAAGATAATGTAAGGCTATTGACAGAAGTAGGAGAGCAAGACCTACTTAATATGATTGAATCAGAAGATAAAAATACTATAAAGGTTGAAGAGCCTAAGAAAGAAGAAGTAAAAAAAGAAGAACCTAAGACTGTTCCAGTAAAAGAAGAAAAGAAAAGTGGAATAGGTTCATTTCTAATTGTTGCACTTGTAATTGGAGGAGTTATAGGAGCAGGATATTATTTTAAAGTAGTCAAAGCTAAGGAAGATAAAATGTTGGAAGACTTTGAAGAAGATGATGAGGATTATATTAGTGAGTCAGAAGATGAATCTGACAATGAAGAAAGTCATGAAGAATTTTTAGATGAAGATGATGAACTATTATAAATCTCAAGTCCTATCATCGAATAAACAATACAAAAATATGGTATAATTAAGTATAATGTTTGCCAGAGAGGAGGGATACTTTGGACTTAAAAGACTATCTTGGAGAAACGAATCTATATGATAAAAAAGAAAAATTAGAAAAGAACAAACCAAAGTCTTGGTTAAAGTCCGTATCAGCTTTTGCTAATGGTAGAGGTGGGAAACTAATATTTGGAGTAAAAGAAGATAACACAATTCTTGGACTTAGTGACTATCAAGAAGTTTCTGAAAATATTTCTGAAATCATAAAAATTAAAATGGATCCGAATCCAGAATTTGATATGGAAATCAAGGAGCTTGATGGAAAAGTTATATTGATTTTAAGTGTATTTGCTGGGAAGAATACACCATATTTTGTAGTTGATGGAGGAAGCAGAACTGCTTATAAAAGAGTAGGAAATCAAAGTGTCCCTGCAAGTCGAATTGATCTTTTTAATTTGTCTTTAAAGGGAGAACATATAAGTTACGATTCACTTCAGTCAAAGAAAAAAATTGAAGATGTAAGTTTTAAGGAACTTAAAATCGAGTACAAAGAAAGAACGGGAAAAGATTTTGAAGAAAAAGATTTGAAATCTTTCGGACTTGTAAATGATGAGGGAAATCTAACCATAGCAGGAGCTTTATTTGCAGATAACTATCAAGTTTATCAGTCAAGGGTATTTTGTACTAGGTGGAATGGGCTTACTAAAGCTAATGGGAGAATGGATGCCTTAGATGATATAGAATTTGAAGGAAATATAATTTATCTTTTAAAAGCTTCTTTAGACTTTGTGAAGAGAAATTCTAAAAAGATGTGGAAAAAAGGTCCAGTTTATAGAATAGAATATCCTGAATATCCTGAAAGAGCAGTCCAAGAAGCTCTAGTAAACGCATTAATCCACAGAGATTATTCTGTGATAGGAAGTGAAGTCCATGTAGATATCTATGATGACAGACTAGAAATATATTCTCCTGGAGGAATGTATGATGGAACTTTTGTTCAAGATCTAGATCCATTAAATGTATCTTCTACAAGAAGAAACCCAATTATAGCGGATGTATTTGCTAGAATGGATTTGATGGAAAGGAGAGGATCTGGACTTAGAAAAATAATAGAAGCTTATGAAACAGAAGAAAATTATAAAGAAAATTTAAAACCAGTCTTTAAGTCAACAGAATCTTCATTTACTACAATTCTAAAGAATTTAAATTATGACACTCAAAATGTCACCCAAAATGACGGTCAAAGTGAGGGGCAAAATGAGGGTGAAAATGAAGGTCAAAATGACGGTAAAAAGTTAAAACCAAAAGATAGACGAAATAAGATAGTGAAACTTATGAAAGAAAATTCAAACATAACAACAATTGAATTATCTCATATATTATTGGTGTCTGTAAGCACGATAGAAAGAGATTTAAAAATTCTCACAGATGAAAAAACAATCGAGTATATAGGTAGTGCTAAAGATGGATATTGGAAAGTAAACAAATAAAATTAAAAAAGAAAATAAAATTCTCCCGAAAATAATACGATATTCGGGAGAAATACTTTGAGCGAGAGAGAAATCTTTCGCTCTTTTTTTAATTTATGGAGGTATTAATGAAGTTAGTAATAGCAGAAAAGCCAAGTGTAGCAGTTACAATTGCAAAAGTAATTGGAGCAAGAACAAGAAAAAACGGATATTATGAGGGGAATGGATACATTGTTTCTTGGTGTGTAGGTCATTTAATTCAAATGGCAAGTCCAGATAAGATAGACGAAAAATGGAAGAAATGGACAATAGACACTCTTCCTATAATTCCAGAAGAATATATTTATGAAGTATCTAAAAGCACTAAAAAACAATATGGAATTTTAAAGAAAATTTTAAACGATAAGAACATCGATACAGTAATAAATGCTTGTGATGCTGGAAGAGAGGGAGAACTTATTTTTAGGCTTGTATATAATCAAGCTAAATGTAAAAAGAAGATTCAAAGACTTTGGATATCTTCAATGGAAAACAAAGCTATTGAAGATGGCTTTAGAAATCTTAAAAACGGAGAAAACTTTGAAGACTTATATAGAACAGCAAGTGCAAGAGCCATTGCAGATTGGCTGGTGGGAATGAATTTAAGTAGGCTTTATTCTTGCATTTACAAGGAAACATATTCAGTTGGTAGAGTACAAACACCAACCCTATATTTAATAGCTAAAAGAGATAGTGAAATAAACCTATTTAGGAAGCAAAAATATTATACAGTTGACCTATCTTATGAAGGATTGAAACTTGTATCTGATAGGATTGATGAATTTGAAGTTGCAGAACAACTATTAAACTTGCTAGAAGATGAAATAGTTATTACAGATGTAGAAGATAAAGATATAAGCACAAAACCAGATAAGCCTTATGATCTCACTACCTTACAAAGAGAAGCAAATAAATATTTTGGGTATTCAGCAAATGACACTTTAAATCTAGCACAAGGTCTGTATGAAAAAAAGCTAATCACATATCCAAGAACAGATAGCAGGTATTTAACAGATGATATGGTTAATACTATGAAAGAATTATTAGAAGGACTTGAAGATGATTTTAAGGTTAATGAGTCAAACTTTAAGTCTATTTTTAATTCATCTAAGGTTACAGACCACTATGCAATTATTCCTACTATATCAGGTATTGGAAAAGCTAAAGATATATCTGATAAAGAAAGCAAAATCTATAATCTAATTAAGAATAAATTACTTGCTTCATGTTCGGATAACTTAAAGGAATCTAGTAGAAAAATCAGATATGAATATGATAAATTTAACTTTAATGCAAGTGGCAAGACGGTAATAGATGAAGGTTATACCAAGTATCTAAAGACTTATGGAAAGGAAAGACAAGAAAATGAATTACCAGATGTAAAGACTGGAGATAAAATTAAGCTAACTTCTAAAAATATATCTGAGAAATTTACAAAAGCTCCAAGCCATTATAATGAAGATACACTTTTAAAGGCTATGGAGAGTGCAGGAGTAGAATCCTTGGATAAAGACATAGAAGTAGAAAGAAAAGGCTTAGGAACACCAGCTACAAGAGCAGGAATTATTGAAAATCTTATTCATAAGGATCTTATAAGAAGAGATAAGAAAAACTTACTTGTAACAGAAAAAGGCAATAGGCTTGTATCGATTGTAGAGGATAAGTTTAAATCAGCAGAAACAACATCTGAATGGGAAATGAAACTTGCAAAGATTAGCTTTGGCGAAGTTGATAAAGAAGACTTTTTAAGAGAAATAGAAGATAGTATAAGGGAGCTTGTAGATAGGTACAAGAATAATCTAAATGAATAAGGTAAAAATATTGGAGCTTTTCGGTGGCATAGGTGCTATTAGAAAGGCTTTTATTAATTTGAAGATACCTTATGAAGTTGTTGATTATGTAGAAATAGATAAGGCTTGTGTTAAATCATACAACGCACTTTATGGAGAAGACTATAAGCCAAAATCAGTAGTAGGATATAAAGCTCCTAATGAAAAGATAGACTTAGTTATGCATGGTAGTCCATGCCAAGACTTTTCAAGAATAGGAAAAAAGCAAGGAGGAGTTAAGAATTCAGGAACTAGATCAAGCTTACTATTTGAAACAATTAGAATAATAAAAGAAATGAAAGAAAAACCTAAATGGATAATTTGGGAAAATGTAAAGGGAGTCCTTGATAGAAATATGAGGGACTCCTTTTTTATTTATCTAAAGGAGTTAGAAGACCTTGGATATGAAAGTAAGTATGAAATTTTAAATGCAATGGACTTTGGGATACCTCAACAAAGGGAGAGGATATTTGTTGTTTCATGTCTAGGAGCAAATAACTTTTCTTTTAATAAATTGGAGAGGAAAGAAACAAGACCACTAAGTGAATTTTTAGAAAAGGATGTAAGTGAACTTTATACAATGACCCAACCTTATATGCTGAAATTTTTAAATAAAGGTATAGATAACAGTTTTAGAGGGCGACTAAAAGTGATTAAAGATTTTTCTTATACTATTTCCACAAAACAGATGAGAGTTCCTAATTCTGGAATAATCGATATAGGGAATGGAAAATATAGGTATTTAACAGAAAGAGAATGTTTAAGACTCATGGGTTTTAATGATAGTGATATAGACAAATTAGAGAAAGTACATCCAAGAAGAAAAAATTGCACATCAAGTAAATTATATAAGCAGGCCGGCAACTCTATTGTGGTTGATGTCTTAATGGTTATTATAGACGAAGTAAATATGATTATTTAATGCAAATATATGGTATAATTGTAGTAAATAACATTAAGAGGTAAGTTGGTGCTGGATAAAAAAGAAGAAAACTCATTAAAATCTAAATTATTATTGTGGTGGGGATATGTAAAAGACAATAAAATAAAATCATCTTTTAAGTTGATTCTTTTTATAATTCCTTTTGCACTGATGCACCCGTATTGTCTAGAAATATTCAATAAGCATATTGGAATTAGTATTGCAAGTCTTATAGTATTATTTACAATAAACGAATTTTTTGAGATAAAGGAACTTATTGAAATAAATACTAATGAGAAAAAATATAGAGAAAAAGAGAAAAAGTATAAGGAAGAGATAAATAAACTTACTGATATAGCTGTAAACCTAGGGGATATATTGGAAAGTGTACCAGATGATTTTTTAAGAGTTGTGTCAAAATATATGGAGCTTAAAAATAGTGATAGAATATCTTTATATGTAATGAAAAAAGATGATTTTAAAATTATTGGTAGATATAGCGAAAATCCTCTATATATTGAAAAAAGTGGAAGAGAATATGGTAATAAAGGATATATATTTAAATGTGTTGGAAATAGAAATGGAAAGCCATATTTTCATAGACAAGAACTCCCTGACTCAGAAACAAATATTAACGGATATGTTAGAGTGGTTAATCAAGAAACTGGTATGAGTAAAAAAAGTATAAAAAGTTTAAATATGAAGAGTAGATGCTACTTTACAAGGATAATAACTGGAACTGGAATGGAAAATGTTGGGGTTCTAGTGATTGAAACTATGAATTCGAGATTTAACATTGAAGCTGAAGAAATTAATTTTAAACTAGAAAAACTAGTAATACCACATTTAATTACGATACTGGAAATAAGTAATAAGTTGAAGGAGGATGAGTCTTATGAAAACTAAATTAAGAAATGTTTTACTATATATTGTTAAGAATTATCCTTACGGAGATGATTTAACAAAAACGAGAATAACCAAATTAGTCTATTTAATAGATTGGGAATATACAAAAAAATATGGGAAGCAAATGACGGAAATTTCATGGTATTTCGATCATTATGGTCCATACGTATCCGATGTGCTTGATGAGGCTGATGAAGATAAGACAGTTAGTATTCAAAGTACATTTTCAAATTTTGGTACTATTAAATATATAGTAAGACCTAAACATGATAAAGAATTAATACACTATGACGGCTTAGAGGTTAGCGAAATTGAAGTTATAAATGAAGTCTTTGAAAACACAAAGATGTTATCATGGAATCAATTCATTAATTATGTATATGATACTCCACCTATAAAAGAAAGTAGAAAGTATAGTCATTTAGATTTAACAAAATTTATTTAATGAGTAACTGTAATAAGACGGTAGAAGTAATAATCTATCGTCTTTTTTATTGCACTAAAAAGGAGGTAGGAAATGCAAGTAAATGATTTTAAGAATATACAAGAAGCTATAAAGTATGAAGTTTTGCAAGATGAAAAAGAATATTTAAAACTCTTAAAGGTTATAGGCAATAATCAGAAATATGATTTTTTCAGCCAACTAAGTATATACAACAAAGAACCTGAAGCTAGAGCTTGTGCGACTTTTGATATGTGGAAGAAATATTTTGGCAGAGTTGTTATGAGAGGAGAGAAGGGTATTCCAATTTTAGTTGGAAGTGATATAAATCAAAGAGTTTCATACATTTTTGATATTAGTCAGACCACATCAATGGATAGGAATATTAATGGGGTTAGCTTATGGCAGTTTGATCACGAAAACCATAATGAGGCTTTAAAAGAAATAATAAATGCTTCTTCATTTGAAGCGAGTGATTCACTTAATGAAAATATATTTTCTTTAAGTCGAATTTATGGAGATGAATACATTAACTTGGCTCTTGCTGATTTGAGAATAGATATAGAGGATAGACTTAGCTTTGAAAAGTTTATGAGGGACTCAATATCCTGTGCAGTAGCTAATAGGTTTAATACAGTCTACCCTATGGATATGGAAAATTTAAAAAATAATTTTTCTAGGATTAATACAATTTCTTTAGAACAGATAGGTCTTGTAATATCAAGGGTTAGTGAAGATATTATAGATAGCACAATAGAAAAATCTAAGGAAATGGATCGAGCTAGGCTGCTGACAGAAAGAGCCGCTGCCGACTATAATAGAGATATAGAAAATATAAATGAAGATAGAGGAGGTCAAAATGATTTATATAGACGAGATGATAGGTCAAGAATTAGAGATGGACGAGTTTTCACAGATGGAAGCGACAGAAGAAATAGCGATGAAGATCGAAGAGAAAACCTTGGACATGATGGAGAAGGATCTGGAATTTATGGAGAAATTTCCGAATCCAACATACGCAGTTCTAAGACTGTCTTACCTAGTAGGGAGCGAGGACATGGAGAACTGGAAGAAACTTCAGAAAATGTACGAGGAGAAAACACTTTTGAATCATCTGAAGGAAATTCAGAATCAGGCAGTGGACTTTATCAAGAGAGAGAAAGTCAAAATGATGAAAGCTCAAGGATTGACAGAGAAGATAATGAGAGAGAATCCAGAGGAATACCAAGGACAGATGAACAACTTGATGGCAACAGTGAAAAAGATGGCAATCAAGGAATACGTGGAAGCTTAGAAAATGAAATAAGCCAAGAAAAGGAAGCTGATGAAGCTTCTTTTTTTGATGGCAAAAACACTGAAAATAGAAAAGATTATTGGATTATAGAATTTAATGAAAACCACGAATTAGTTCCCGATTATAGTGGGCAGATAGTAACCAAAGAATTAATAAATGTCCTAAGACAAAAGGATATTGATGTTAAAGACCATAATCAAACTTATGGAGAAAATGAATTTGGAGAAATGACTGATGATTATATCGGATATTTCAAATTCTATTTTGACCACTATGTAGACGGCGAAGTTGTAGAGCATTATAGGATTGACCTTGGTGATGGTGAAGAAGTAAATGAGCGTGAATTTTCATATTTAGAAGAACAAGTTGCACTAAGTGAGGAAAAAGCTTCACAAGAAGAAATTAAGGAAAAGATAGAACCTAAATTTAAGATAGGTGATCAGGTTAGATATAAAGATAAGGACTTTACTATTACAGATTTTGATGAACTAAGTGGAGGACTTAAAACTGTCACTATCAGAGATAATATGGAATATATGGGAGGCATGATTAGGGGTTCGGAAGTAATTCCATATAGAAACGATTCATACCTTGAAGAAATCTTTGAAAATCTAAGTCAAACATCAGAAAAACTAGCAGTAAAGGTTGGTAAGGAATTTATTTTAGAAGATGAGGATATCTTTGATGGAATTAACTTAATTGAAACAGGAACTAAGGTGGAAGTTAATGGGGAAGAAATCCCCTTATATAAGGGTGAAACATTTGAAGAAAGTAGAAAGATTGATGACCTTTTAGATAGTGGAAATTATGAGATATACAAATTATCTGAGCATGAAAAACAAATTGAAAGACAAGTAGAACAAGAAAGCTTTATTGATAACTACAATCCAGAAATTGACCAAATGATGGATAGATACAATGTGCCTAGGGAAGCAGCCGAAAACTTATTGAGGGGTAAAGAGGATTTAAAAAATCTAGGCTATGAACCTAATAAGGAAAGGCTAAGTTTTGCTAGAAATTATGACTTAAAAAATCATATCTACTCAGAATACCTTACACCATCAGAAAGACTAGATAAAAATATCAAAGCTATTAAAATGCTCAAAAGACTTGAAAATGAAAATAGGAGTCCAAGAGAATATGAACAAGCCTATCTTGCTGACTATTTAGGTTGGGGAGGTCTTTCCGATGTTTTTGATGAAGAAAAAGGAGGTCAATGGCTAGAATCAAGAAATATTTTAAAAGAAAATCTAACAAATGAAGAGTATTTGAATGCTAAAGAGTCTACTCTAACATCATTTTATACACCTAGAGAGGTAATGGATGGAATATATAAGATTCTAACAGATATGGGATTCAAGACTGGGAATATCCTTGAACCGTCTGCAGGAGTTGGTAATTTCATTGGTAATATGCCAAGTGAAATACGAAACTCTAAAGTCTATGGAGTAGAAAAAGATAGTCTAAGCGGAAGAATAGTAAAAGAACTTTATCCTGAAGCTAACATTCAAATTAAAGGCTTTGAAGAAACAAACTTCTCAAACAATTTCTTTGATTTAGTAATTGGGAATGTTCCCTTTGGAGATTTTAAAGTTAACGATCGTGAATATAACAGAAATAACTTTCTGATTCACGATTATTTTTTTGCAAAGTCAATAGATAAGGTAAGAAATGGAGGAATTATCGCCTTCATAACTTCATCTGGAACTATGGATAAAAAAGATGAATCTGTTAGAAAATATATTAATGCAAGATGTGAATTTTTAGGAGCTATGAGGCTACCTAATACAACATTTAAAGGACTTGCTGGTACAGAAGTTACTTCAGATATTATTTTCTTAAAGAAGAGAGATTCAGTTATAGAAAGAGATGATGATTGGATACACCTATCAACTGATAAAAAGGGTTTGACCTATAATAAATACTTTGTAGATAATCCTCAAATGGTATTAGGGGATATGAAAGAAGTATCTGGAAGATTTGGAAATACAATTACTTGTGATGAAAAAGAAGACGAAAATCTAAAGGATTTAATGGATCTTGCAAGTAAGGAAATATCTTCAAATTCAAAATATGAAGAAGTCGAGCTATTGGAAGATGAAGAATTAAGTCTTCCAGCAACAGATGATGTTAAGAATTTTTCCTATACCATCATTGATGAAGAAGTCTACCTAAGAGAAAACTCAGTATTAATTAAGCAGAATATATCAGATAAAAATAAAGAAAAGATAAAAGATTATCTTGATGTAATGAATGCTTTAAAAGATGTAATAGAAAAGCAAAAGGACGATTTTTCAGACGAAGAAATAGAAGAGTCACAAGCAAAGTTAAATGAGGTCTATGATAACTTTTCAAAGAAACATGGCTTTATTAATTCCTTATCAAACACTAGAGCCTTAAAGGAAGACTCAAACTTTTCTTTGGTTTCATCAATAGAAATACTTGATGATGAGGATAATTTCAAAGCTAAGAGTGATATATTCTCAAAAAGAACAATAACAAAGGCAAAGGTAGTAGACCATGTAGATACTTCTCTTGAAGCTTTAGTTTTATCAGTTTCACAAAAAGGATATGTAGATTTTGAATATATGGAATCTATCACTAATAAAGATAGCGATACTTTAATTGGTGAGCTTGAGGGCGAGATTTTTTTAGATATTAAGGACACAGACCTAATAAATAACAGAATGCCCTTTGAAAACTTTAATAATGACGATCCCTTTCACTTTTCATATGTATCGGCTGATGAGTATCTAAGTGGCAATATTAGAGAAAAGATTGGTTATCTCAATTCATATATAGGAGAAATTGAAAATGTAATAGATTTAGCACCTTCTGAAAAGAAAGATACATTATTAAACGAGTTAGGCAAGCTCAAATATCAAAGAGAAAAATTACAAGAAGTTATGCCTGAAGAACTCACTGCTTCTGATATAAATGTAAGGTTAGGAGCAACTTGGATACCTCAAAAAGATTTAGAAGACTTTACTTTTAATCTTTTAAAAACGCCAGGTTATGATAGGTGGAATATAAATGTTAGGTTTTCGCCACATACAAGTGAATGGAATATTGAAGGTAAAAGTGTTGACTCGACTAATGACCTTGCTAACATGACTTATGGTACAAGTAGAGTGAATGCCTATAAGCTAATTGAAAATGCTCTTAATCTAAAAGATACAAAGGTATTTGATCAAGTAATAAATGATGATGGGTCTAAGACTTCTGTATTAAACAAAAAAGAAACTATGCTTGCAAGTCAGAAGCAAGAACTGATTAAAGAAGAATTTAAGAATTGGATATTTGAAGATCCTGATAGAAGATATAGGTTAGAAAAAATTTATAATGAAAAATTTAACTCAATTAGAAATAGAGAATTTGATGGTTCTAACTTAACTTTTGATGGAATGAATACAGAAATCAGACTTCGAGAGCATCAAAAAAACGCCATAGCAAGAACTCTTTATGGTGGAAATACACTACTTGCCCATGTAGTAGGAGCAGGAAAAACTTTTGAAATGGTAGCTTCTGCTATGGAATCTAAAAAGTTAGGACTTGCAAGTAAATCATTATTTGTAGTTCCTAACCATCTAACTACTCAAATTGGTAGGGAGTTTATGCAATTATATCCGTCAGCAAACATTATGGTGGCCGATAAAAAAGACTTTCAACCGAAAAATAGAAAAAGATTTATTGGAAGGATTGCAACAGGAGAATATGACGCAGTCATCATAGGACACTCTCAATTTGAAAAAATACCAATGTCTAAGGAATACCAAGTTAGACATATACAAGACCAAATAGACGATATAGTTTCCTTTATTGATGAGAATAAAAGAAATAGAGGGGAAAATTTCACAGTAAAACAACTGGAAAAGACAAAGAAGAAGCTTTTGGTAAGACTGGAAAAACTAAATGATGATTTTAAAAAAGATGATGTAATAACCTTTGAAGAGCTAGGAGTAGATAAGTTATTTATAGACGAAGCTCATAATTACAAAAACCTATTTTTGCATACAAAGATGAGAAATGTTGCGGGTATCGGTCAGAGTGAAGCCTTTAAGTCTTCGGATATGTATATGAAATGTAGGTATATGGATGAAATGACAGATGGTAAGGGAGTTGTATTTGCTACTGGTACACCAATATCAAATTCAATGACAGAGCTTTATACAATGCAAAGATACCTTCAATATGACGATTTAAAAACAAGAGGATTAGAACATTTTGATGCCTGGGCTTCTACTTTTGGAGAAACAGAAAACACATTTGAATTATCTCCAGAAGGCACTGGATATAGGCAAAAGACAAGATTTTCAAAGTTTTATAACTTGCCAGAACTGATGAGCATGTTTAAAGAAGTAGCAGATATAAAGACTTCAGATATGTTAAATTTGCCAGTGCCAGAAGCAAATTTTGAAGTTATTAAAACAAAACCTACTGAGGAACAAAAAGAAATATTAGAAGCTATTTCAGAAAGAGCAGACGCAGTTAGAAACAACCAAGTCGAACCAACAGAAGATAACATGCTAAAGATTACAAATGATGGTAAAAAACTTGCCCTTGACCAAAGATTAATAAATCCATTACTTCCAGATGATCCTAATTCAAAGGTAAATGTATGTGTTAAAAATATCTTTTCAATCTGGGATAAGACAAAAGAAGATTCATCGACTCAATTAGTATTTTCGGATATGTCCACACCAAAAGGAGATGGAGAATTTAATATTTATGATGATATTAGAAATAAGCTAGTGAATATGGGAATACCTAAAGAAGAAATAGCCTTTATCCACGAAGCAGATACAGACAAACAAAAAGATGAACTATTCTCCAAGGTAAGAAGAGGAGAAGTAAGAGTATTATTAGGCTCTACACAAAAAATGGGAGCAGGTACAAATGTACAAAATAAACTAATAGCCTTACATGATTTAGACGTCCCTTGGAGACCATCTGACCTAGAGCAAAGAAGTGGTAGAATTGTTCGTCAAGGTAATGAAAATGATAAGGTAAATATATTTAGATATGTAACTGAGAATACCTTCGATGCTTATTTATGGCAGACAATAGAGAATAAGCAAAAATTCATTTCTCAAATTATGACAAGCAAGACACCTGTGCGTGTTGCAGAAGATGTTGATGAAGCAAGCCTATCTTATTCAGAAATTAAGGCTCTAGCTACGGGGAATCCTCTAATTAAAGAAAAAATGGATTTAGATAACGAAGTTACAAAATTAAAAATGCTTGAAGCAAACTACAAGTCTAATAAATATAAGCTTGAAGATAAGGTAAATAAAATTTATCCTCAAAGTATTTTAAAAACTGAAATGGAAATACAAGAAGTTAAAGAAGATATTGCAAATGTTGAGAAATTAGGAGAAGGAGATAGCAAATTTACTTCAATAAGTCTTGGTGCAAATAAGATTTTAGATAAGAAAGAGGCTGGAGAGAAGCTATTAGAAGAAATAAAAAAGGTAAAGATAAATGATAGTAAGGTTATTGGTAAATATAGGAATTTAGACTTACAAGTTTCATATAACTTTATGACTAATGCTCACACCTTTAAACTTCTAGGAAAAGCAGAATACTTTGGAGAGTTTTCAAACTCTACTGATGGTAATATAACAAGGCTCGATAATGCCATTGAAAAAATACCTTCAAGACTTGAGAAGTTAAATCAAAACCTTGAAAACTATAAAGAATCTTTAGAAAATGCCAAAGTAGAATTAACTAAACCATTTGAAAAAGCAGATGAGTTAAGGGATAAGACACTAAGATTAGCTGAGATTAATAAACTTTTAGATATGGGAGAAGTAGAAGAATTAGAAAACCAATCACCACTATTAGAAGATTTAAAGAGGGCGATAGTAGATTATTCTAACTATGAGTTTTCGGAATCTAATAGCTATGAAGACTTTGACAAGCTATATCCTGATTTAAGCCATATAGGACTTGCCTATACAGAAACACCTGATGGTAAGCACTCTATCCAATATGAGGTAAATTTGGAAGAAAAAACATGGACTCAGTATGTAGATGATGTAGCTATTAGAACAGAATCTTTTGTAGAAGAAGATATATCTAACTCACAAGCCATTAAAGATATGACCGAAGTCATAAAGATGTCAAGTTTTGATGATCTGGTATCAGTTGATGAAGAAGATTTAAAACAAGCTTTAGGCTTAGAAATAGATAATGATGGAAACTTCTATGATCCACTAGCAAAAGATCTTGATAATGATGGAATACCAGATAGGTATGACAATGATTTTAAAGATAGTGATTACTTTGAATCAACTTATGATGTAGAGGATAATCTTCACGCAAGGGAAGAGAAGCCATCAATATTGGGACAAATATCAAAATTTAAATCAGAAGAAGAAAAAGATAAAAATCAAGTAAAAAGTGAAAAAGGACAAGAAAGATAGAGGAGGGGGAAAGGCTCTCCTTATTTAGTACAAGGAGGAAAATATGGAATATAAAGATATTAGAGAAAACTTAGAAGAAATGATGAATGATAACTACAAGGACTTTATAAAAGCACTTGTGAGTATAGAAAAAGGTGTTACTGATGAAAAGGCACTTGAAGAAGTCTATGTTTTATATATGAACAATGACACAACAGGTCTACTAAGTGATGACTTTGACTATATGATTGATGATATGAAAGAACAAGGTAAGATTGTTGAAAATACCAATGAACTTGAAGAAAAAGACGACCTCATAAATCTCGTGGGTAATATAGTTGGCGAAGTAGAAAATCTTGAAAGAGAAAATGCTAATGGAGAAAAGTTCAAGGTAAGTAATTTTTCAATTGTTTCAAAAGATGAAGATGGAAATAAAGTTTATACCAATTGCTCAGCTTATGGAGATAAGATAAAAGATTTAGATAACCTAAAACAAGGAGATTTTGTTAAAATATTTGGTCAAGTAAAAACAAGCATTGACAACAACGGGAAGGATCATAAGAATGTCCGTATTTTGTCTTCTAAACTCTTAAAAGCAAAAGAACGAGCAAAGAGTCAAGACAAGGATAAAAAGTCCATATTAGGGCAAATAAAAAGCTTTAAGGCAGATGATAAAGCTAAGTCAAATAAGAAAGAACATAGCAAAGGAACAGAGAGATAAATATCGGCAGTCTTCGGACTGCCTTTATTTTTTTTGCTCATTTTTTTAATCTAATTTATTTAGGTCATATATGCATATCCACTTAAACTCATACAAAAATATTGCTTGTAAAAAAATACTTAATCACAATAATCGCATTTTAACTTGTGCTCCTTGCAAACTAAATTACGGACTTCACTTGGAAGTTTTCCCTTGTATCTTTTGTAATAAATGGAAAATTTGCTATGGGATGCGTATCCAACAGATTCAGCTATTTCCTTTATAGGTAGTTTGGTATTTAAGAGAAGAGTTTCAGCTACATTCATTCTTTTTCTTTGGGTGTATTCTGTAATGCTTTGACCATATTTTTCTTTGAACAAATTTTTTAATTTTGTTCCGCTCATTTTAGATATTTTTTCGAGAGTTTCCTGATTTACATTCATGGCGAAATGATTATCTAAAAATCTGGCTACATCTTCAAGTGCTTTATTATCATCAGATTCAATTTTATATTTTTTTCTATTTAAGTATGTGTCTATCACTATACTTATCCACTCATTTGCCTTAGCTTTAAAGAAAAAATCAGCAGCAGGAGGGTCCATCTTACAATTTAAAATTTCCATTGCTACTTTTTCTAAGGATTTAGTAAGAATTATTTGATTCGGTTGAAGTAAAGCTGAATAAAATGATTCTGGATGAATGTTAATAGATGCTAAATGTTTTTCTATTAGCTCTTTTTTAAAAACAATGGAAACAGCAAGATAACAACAATTCTCGTGTAATAAAAAAACAAAATCGTCTTTTATATTGTCAAAGTCAAAAGTACATAATGAGTTTGCAGTAAGTGTTTGATAAGGACTAAATCTCTCGCCGTTTGCGCTGACAATGTAGCTTGTGTATATTGAAACATAATCTGCCATACTATAAGTATTATTTTGAATTATTTCTTCTCTGATATAAAAATTATGGATATCAATAATAAATCCATCTCCCTCATAAAACCAATAAAGCCCTTCTGCATAGGTTAAATCCTCTTTTTTCCAACAAAAAGTGTGCCCTGCACTTGAATACTTCTTATTGTTTTTACATTCATCTACCTTCATATATTCTTTTACAAAATCATAATATGTCATAATGCGCCTATCCCTTTTAGACAATATTCCAATTAGCCTTATTAATTCAAAACTATTGTATTAGTCATTATAACAGATGTATAATAGAAAAGCAATGATAGTAATTATCAATAAAGCAAATTTATATCTAAAAGGAATATCAAAGAAAGGAGATATGATTATGAAGATTTACAAAAAACTATTTGCTTATGTACAGGATAAAAAATATCTTGGGGTTTTAGCTATAGTTTTTTCTGCTATATCTGCTGTGCTTACGGTATATGGATATTACTTAATCTACAAATTTTTAGATAGGTTAATAATTAATTCAAATTTATCTGGTGCAGAGAGCATAGCATTAAAATCTGTTATTACACTAACAAGTGGAGCGATATTTTATTTTGTCTCAGGACTGTTTTCACATATATTGGGATTTAGGCTTGAAACAAATTTAAGAAAGAGGGGGATTGATGGCTTAGAGAAAGCAAGTTTTAGGTTCTTTGACTTAAATCCCTCTGGTCAGATAAGAAAGATCATAGATGATAATGCAGCACAAACTCATCAGGTTGTAGCTCACATGATTCCAGATAGCACTCAGGCAATAGTTACACCCGTACTTGTCCTTGTACTTGGCTT
This sequence comes from Anaerococcus urinomassiliensis, assembly GCF_900128425.1. Classification (NCBI taxonomy): domain Bacteria; kingdom Bacillati; phylum Bacillota; class Tissierellia; order Tissierellales; family Peptoniphilaceae; genus Anaerococcus; species Anaerococcus urinomassiliensis. The sequence continues at coordinate 1,067,333 of NZ_LT635782.1, read as the reverse complement.
TATAGTAAGTATAAGGGTTGGTATAACTTTGCTTGCTCTTACTATAATTGGCGGCTTAATTTTAGGGGCGATGATGGGCGAGCAAGAATTTATGAAGATATGCCAAGAGGCCCTATCTAAACTAAGTGCTGAAACTGTTGAGTATGTGAGAGGAATGCAAGTTGTAAAAATATTTAAAGCAAATGTAGAGTCTTTTAAAAGCTTTTATAAGGCGATAAAAGATTACTCAAAGTATGCTTATGATTATTCCCTATCTTGTAAAAAGCCTTATGTTTTATATCAATGGTTATTTTTTGGACTGATTGCAATTTTAATTATTCCTATAGTTTATTTTATGACAAGCTTAGGTAGCGCAAAGGTGATTTTACTTGAGCTTATCATGATTATATTTTTATCAGGAGTTCTCTTTGTTTCATTCACGAGAATAATGTGGTACTCCATGTATATTTCTCAAGGGAATTATGCAGTAGATACTTTAGAGGCGCTTTACGAAGATATGCAAAAAGACAAATTAGTGCATGGTAATGTCAATAATTTTAAAAACTATAATATAGACTTTGACAATGTAAGCTTTGCTTATAATGATAAAGCTGTCATTGAAAATTTATCCTTTAATTTAGAAGAAGGAAAGTCCTACGCACTTGTCGGTTCATCTGGATCAGGCAAATCAACAGTAGCAAAACTTATATCAGGTTTTTACAATGTTAATGAAGGAAGCATAAAGATAGGCGGGATAGCAATAAGTGAATATTCTGATGAAGCCTTAATTAAAGCCGTTTCCTTTGTTTTTCAAGATTCAAAATTATTCAAGAAGAGCATTTATGATAATGTTGCTTTAGCTAATAAAGATGCGACGAAAGATGACGTTATGAGAGCCTTAAAATTAGCAGGATGTGATTTAATATTAGACAAATTCCCAGAAAGAGAAAATACAATCATAGGCTCAAAAGGTGTTTATTTATCCGGTGGAGAAAAACAAAGAATTGCAATTGCTAGAGCAATTTTAAAGGATTCCAAAATTATTATTATGGATGAAGCATCAGCATCTATTGACCCAGATAACGAGTTTGAATTGCAAAAAGCTTTCAAAAATCTTATGAAGGATAAAACAGTTATCATGATTGCACACAGACTATCTACAATTAAAGACCTTGATGAAATTATTGTTATGGATAGTGGAAAAATTATAGAAAGAGGGTCTGACAAAGAATTAATGTCAAAAGATACAAGGTATAAGAGCCTGCAAGAGATGTTTAACAGTGCGAATGAATGGAGGGTTTCAAATGAAAGAGTTTTATAAAAAAAGATTTGCTCTTACAGATAAAGGAGCAAGAAATTTAAGTAAAGCAACACTGGCTACATTTTTCGTTTATTGTATAAACATGCTTCCTGCCATATTACTTATGATTTTTGCTCAGGAAGTTTTGGAAAATATGGGCAAAAGCAATGGCTTTTATATAGTATTCTCAGTTTTGACTTTGATAGCAATGTATATTTTGCTTTCTATCGAATACGATAAATTATATAACACAACCTATCAAGAAAGTGCAGATTTAAGAATAAGGACAGCGGAGAATTTATCAAAATTACCTCTATCTTACTTTTCTAAACATGACATTTCCGACATTTCACAAACAATCATGGCTGATATTGCAGGCATAGAGCATGCAATGAGCCACGCAATACCAAAGGTGGGCGGCATGGTACTGTTTTTCCCATTAATGTCTGTAATGATGCTAGCGGGCAATGTCAAGATGGGTTTAGCTGTAATTATTCCATCTATTTTAAGCTTTATATTTATACCTTTATCTAAAAAATATCAGGTTAATAGACAGAATAGACATTATGATGTCTTAAGAAAAAACTCAGAAAGCTTTCAAGAAAATATCGAAATGCAAATGGAGATTAAAGCATATAATTTATCGAAGGATATTAAAGATGATTTATATAAAAAAATGGAAGATAGTGAGAGAGTACACTTAAAGTACGAAGTAACTACAATTTTAACTTTGTCTATATCTTCAATATTTAGCTTTATATCTCTTGCTGTTGTGATATTTGTCGGCGTAAATCTAATTATTAATAAAGAGATAAATTCTCTCTACCTTATAGGATATTTACTAGCTGCTATGAAGATAAAAGACGCTTTAGATGCATCTAAAGCGGGCTTGATGGAAATATTTTATTTAACGCCAAAAATTGAAAGATTAAAAGAAATTCAAAATCAAGATTTACAAGAAGGCGATGACTATAGCTTAAAAAAATTTGATATTGATCTAAAAGATGTTGAGTTTGCTTACAATAAAGACGCAAAAGTTTTAAATGGTGTAAGTTTTAAAGCTAAGCAGGGAGAGGTTACTGCTTTGGTAGGTGCAAGCGGATGTGGTAAAACAACTATCTTGAAACTTATATCAAGACTTTATGATTATGACAAGGGACAAATCCTAATCGATGGCAAAAATATAAAAGAAATATCAACAGAATCTCTTTTTGATAAGGTCTCAATAGTTTTCCAAGATGTGGTTCTCTTTAATCAAAGCGTTATGGAAAATATTAGACTTGGTAAGCAAGATGCAAGTGACGAAGAGGTTAAAAGAGCAGCAAAACTTGCAAACTGTACAGATTTTATAGAAAAGATGGATAAGGGTTTCGATACAGTTATTGGTGAGAACGGAGCTGAACTATCAGGAGGAGAAAGACAAAGATTATCAATAGCCAGAGCCTTCTTAAAAGATGCACCGATATTGATTTTAGATGAGATAGTAGCAAGCCTTGACGTTGACAACGAGAAAAAGATTCAAGAGTCCTTAAATAATTTAGTTAAAGATAAAACTGTTGTTATCATTTCACACAGAATGAAATCCATAGAAAATGCTGACAAGATAGTGGTTCTTGAAAACGGAAAAGTAGAAAGCGAAGGTAAGCATGAAGAGCTTTTACAAAAATCAAAAGTTTACAAAAATTTAATAGAAAAGACAAAAATGGCAGAAGAATTTATTTATTAGGAGGAATAAATGGATAATAAAAAATTAAAAGTAAAAGATTTAGTAAGCATCGGTGTTTTTGCCGTAATTTATTTCGCCTTGATGTTTGGTGTTGGTATGATGGGTATGGTCCCAATATTGTTTTTAATATACCCAACAGTTTTGGGAATAATCGCAGGGACTGTAGTTATGTTATTTATGACTAAGGTTCAAAAACCATGGGCACTATTTATTCTCGGCATGATATCACCACTTGTGATGTTTGCTATGGGACATACTTATGTATTGCCATTATTTTCATTGATAGTAATGATGGTTGCAGAATTAATTAGAAAGATTGGTAATTATAATTCATTTAAATATAATATGCTTTCTTATGCAGTATTTTGTACGTGGATTTGTGGATCATTAATGCAAATGCTTTTAGCTAAAGAAAAATATATTGAATTATTTATGGTGATGGGAAAAGATTATGTTGATGCATTGGAAAATCTAATAACTTATCCTCACATGGCTTTAGTAGCCTTAGGTGCTTTCCTAGGAGGAATTATTGGGGCATATATAGGAAAGGCTCTATTGAAAAAACACTTTGAAAAAGCAGGCATTGTATAATGCCTAGCTTTTCTTCGAATTCTCCCTTTAATCTCAACCCAATAAGTAAGTTATTAGTCGTATTTCTTACAGGCTTAACTGTTGTGCATAGCTTAAACATCCGTTTTGAGCTAGCAATTGCTTGTATTATTGGTATTTTATTTTATTTGAATGGATACAAAAAAACACTTTTCAAATGGATACTTTTATGTGCAATATTATATGCTTTACCTAATTTTATGGTGCTATCTAATATAAATCCAATAATTAAGATGTTTTTAAGCTTATTTATTATCTTCAGAATGTTTTTATTGCCATTTATGGCAGCAAGCTTCATGATAAAAACCTCTGATGTAGGTGCAATAATTTCATCAATGGATAAGCTTAAAATTTCAAAAAATCTTTCCATACCTGTTGCGGTTATGTTTAGGTTCTTTCCATCTTTTAAAGAAGAGAAGAAAAACATCAAAATGGCTATGAGAGTAAGAGGTATAAATTTTAAAAACCCAATCAAATATCTTGAATATGTTTCAGTACCACTACTAATTATATCTTCAAACATTGCAGATGACATTGCAAAAGCAGCAGAAACAAAGGCAATAGAAAATCCAATTGCCAAGACCAGATATATCAGTGTAAAGATACAGCTAATTGATTTTGTTTATGTTTTCGCAGTTGCTGGACTTATTGTGGGAGGCTTAATATGGTAAAAATAAAAAATTTAAGTCTTGATTATGGAAAAGAACATATATTGGACGATATATCACTATCCATATCCGAGGGAGAGTGTGTGCTATTTACAGGAAAAAGCGGAAGCGGTAAGTCATCTTTAATAAATTCTATCAACGGACTAGCTGTAAGGTATGATAACGCAAAAACAAAGGGCGAAATAATTATTGATGGTAAAAATATAAAAGAGTTGGAGCTTTATCAAATCTCAATGCTTGTCTCAACTGTTTTTCAAAATCCTAAGACATATTTCTTTAATGTTAATACGACATTAGAATTATTGTTTTATTTAGAAAATATTGGACTTGCAAGAGAAGAGATGGGCAAGCGTTTAAGTGATATGCTTGAAATATTCCCGATAAAAAATCTTTTGAACAGAAATATATTTAATCTATCCGGCGGTGAAAAACAAATTCTTTGCATTGCTGCTTCTTATATAGCGGGCACAAAGATTATAGTTATGGATGAGCCTTCATCAAATTTGGATATTAAAAGCATAAGTGTTTTGACACAAATGCTTAAAATACTGAAAGAAAAAGGCATAAGCATAATTGTATCAGAGCATAGAATTTATTATTTGATGGACATAGTTGATCGTGTATTTTTGATAGATAAGTGTAAACTTAAAAAAACTTATACAAGAAGTGAATTTATAAAGTTTGATAAAAATGAATTGAACGCTTTAAGTTTAAGGGATAAAGAATTAAGCAAATTAGAAGTTCCTTATTTAAAAGACGGTGGAGAATATCAGATAAAAAATCTTAGCTACAAATTTACTGCTAATGAGTGTTTAAGTATAAAAGACATCTCATTTAAGCTTGGAAAAATTTATGGCATAATAGGATCCAATGGACGAGGAAAGTCAACGCTTTTGAGATGCTTAATTGGCCTTGAGAAAAAATCAAAAGAAGAAATTTATTTTAAAGGTGAGAAACTATCTAAAAAAGAAAGACTCAAAAACTCTTCACTTGTTATGCAAGACGTAAATCATCAATTATTTACAGATGAAGTATTCAAAGAGCTTAGCCTAGGTGTAAAGAATTTTGATGAAGAAGAGGCAAAAATCATATTAAAAGATTTAGGCCTGGACGAATTTATAGAAAGACACCCAATGAGCTTATCAGGAGGACAAAAGCAAAGACTTGCAATAGCGTCCATAATGTGTAAAGACTCTACTTTTATTTACTATGATGAGCCAACTAGTGGGATGGATTATGCTAATATGATAAAAATATCCGAACTGATTAAAAAATATAGAAATAAAGATAAAATAATTTTTATTGTTTCCCATGACATTGAGTTTTTGAACGAAGTTGCAGATGAGATTTTCGAATTGTAAAATAGAGTTTGTTAAACATGTATATAGGACTGTAAGATTATTTAAATTAAAAGATATTCAGAAACATTGGTATTCATTACAGATTTATCTTAAGGATTTTTCGTATGGTATTTATACATTTCACGATGCTTATTACAGTATTTATATTTTCCATATCTTAGGGAAATTCTTTATTTACTTTCTATAATTAAAGAGATGAGAGATAAGTATCGGCAGTCTTCGGACTGCCTTTATTTTTTTGTATTTGTGTTTTAGAAAAGTGAATAATATTATGAAAAAAGTGAAGATTTATGCTATAATATAATTGATATAGAATTCATGAATGGAGAGATAGTCATGTTAAAAATCAGCTATAAAAAGCTATTTAAAAAAATGATTGACCTAGATTTAAATAACACAGAATTAATGGAAAAAACAAATATTAGTAGAAGTACATTTTATAAAATGAAAAATGGGGAGAATATTACAACTGACGTATTGTTAAGAATATGTGAAGGATTAAATTGTAATCTTTGCGAAATTATGGAGTTAGTTAAAGATGAAAATGATTGATTATGTTTTAGATAAGACAAATGAATATATTAAGATCGCATCTAAAGAAACTCGAAAAAGAATAGGACAGTTTTTTACGAGTAAAGAAACAGCAAAATTTATGGCATCTTTAATTGACTTAAATATTAAAAGAGATGAAATATCTATTCTTGATCCAGGAGCTGGCTCTGGAATCCTTTCTGCGGCACTAATTCAGAGAATTATTGATAGTAAACTTATAAAAAAGATAAATTTAACATGTTATGAAACAGATGAAGATATTGTAAATTTGCTGGAAGCTAATTTATATTGGATAAAGGAAAATTCAAATGAATGAAGATAAGTTTTTAGGATCGAGAAAATAAGGGGAGGTGTTTATTATTAAAGGTGAAGTATCTAAAAAAGATTTGATTAGAGAAATTGAAAAAGCCATTAAAAGTGATGAATTGGGAGCTTTTATTGGAGCAGGATTATCAATTCCTGCTGGATTTTGTAGTTGGAAAGAACTTCTAAGAGAGCCTGCAAAAGAAATTGGGTTAAATGTTGAAAAAGAAAATGATTTGGTTAGCTTAGCTCAGTATTATGCTAATTCAAAGAAGAGAACATCAATAGATGACTTGATCAAAGTGCAATTTTCTCAATTACTAAAACCTACTGATAATCATAAACTATTATCACAGTTACCGATTTCCACTTTTTGGACGACTAATTATGATAAGTTAATTGAAAAAGCTTTAGAAGATAATATGAAAAAGCCTTATGTAAAAACAACAGATGAGCAATTAAGAGGTACAAATCATGATTTTGATGCAATCGTTTATAAACTACACGGAGATGTAGAAACTCCTGAAGATGCAGTACTTACAAGAAGTGATTATGAAGAATTTGGATATAACAAAAGAAAGTTATTCAGAGAAGTTTTAGAGGGAGATTTGCTTACCGAGACATTTCTATTTTTAGGATTTAGTTTTGAAGATCCAAACTTTAACTATGTAATTGGAAGATTAAGGGTATTGCTAGATGAAAAGAATACAAGAAAACATTATTGTATTATGAAAAGGATCCAAGATACCGATGAGGATTATGAATACAAAAAAGCAAGACAGGAGCTACAAATTGAAGATCTAAATAGATATGGTATTTTTACATGTTTAGTAAATAAATATGATGAAATCACTGAAATATTAAGTACTCTTGTTGATAGATTTAGAAGGAAAACAATATTTATATCGGGTAGTGCGTACTCCTATTCGACTTATTCTCAGGAAATTGGAGAAAATTTTATTCATAAACTATCTTTTGAACTATCAAAAAATGGTTATCATATTGTGAATGGATATGGTAAAGGTGTCGGTGAATTTGTATTAAATGGAGTTGCAGATTATTGTTTGGCTCATAAGTCCAAAATAAATGATTTTTTAACGCTTATGCCTTTTCCTCAAAATAGTTCATTAGATATTGATTTAGATAAGCTATATATAGAAAATAGAGAGCAGATGATTGAAAATTGTGGTATCGCTATATTCATTTTTGGAAATAAAGAAACAGAAGATATTGCACATGGAGTGATGGATGAATTTGAGTTATGTAAAAAGCATGGATTAGTATGTTTGCCTATTGAACATACTGGTGGGGCAGCTAAAGAAATATATAATAAAACAACTCAAGAAATTTCAGATGAAAATATAATAAGTGCAATTGAACAGGCAAATAAACAATGCGATGGCGATATAGATATGTCTATTAAAAACATAGTGCAAGCAGTTAAAATATTAAATAAGGAGGAGTTTTAAATGGCAAAAAGACAGGTGTTTTTTAGCTTTCATTACGACAATGATAATTGGAGGGCAGGACAGGTTCGCAACATGGGGAAAGTAGACAGTAGTTCTACCTTTTCAGATAATGACTGGGAGGAAGTAAAAGAAAAAACTGAAAGCAAAATTAAAGAATGGATTGATGAACAGTTAAACAAGCGTTCATGTTTAGTTGTCTTGATTGGAGAAGAAACAGCAAATAGAAAATGGATAAATTATGAAATAAAAAAAGCGTACGAGTTAAACAAAGGTATTGTTGGAATTTATATCCACAAGTTGGAGAATGCATTGGGAGAGCAAGATGATAAGGGCAACAATCCTTTTGATTATTTAACATTAGAAGGTGAAAAACTTTCAAAATATGTTAAATGTTTTGATTCTGTATACTTATCAAGCAAAAATGTTTATAGCGATATTAAAGATAATATTGAAGATTTAATTGAGTATGGAATAGAACATAAACCATCAACTTGGTAATAAATGATGATGGAGAGAAGCTACCTCTCCACCTCCTTCCCATAATAATTTTCATAGTTTTTCCTATACTGAACAAGGTCAGAAAATTGTTCTTTATTCAAAGAATACTCTTGCATAAGGGTGTTCTTTTTTTCTTGCAATTTATCTAGGTTTGATAGTATTTCTTTTGTGTTGGGTAGCTTTTTATAGTTCTTTAGTATGTTTTGAGCAGCTATTTTATAGACGGAAAGTTCACTATAATATTCTTCTGCAAATTGTTTATCTTCAGGATTTTTCTTGTGGTATTTATATATTTCACGATACTTATTTATAGTATTTATATTTTCCATATCTTGAGATAAACTCTTCATTTCAGTTTCAATCTTCTTTATTTTATCTAACAAGTTTTGTCTATCATCAGCAGATTTTTTGATTAGATCATCGAGTTGTGTAATGGAATTAATTCCTTGCTCTCTTAATTTAATTATTGAATCAGCCATTGTTTTGATATTATATTTTCTTGCCCAAACTTCATAACCTTTAGAGGATTGAGCTTTTTTATTAGTAGATAAATCAATAACATTTCCTACACGTTTTTTAATAAGATTAGCTTTATTTTTAATTGCTAAATCTATTCTTTCTTTGATTTTTTCCTCAGTATAATCTTCTCCGATAGTCTTAGCTCTTGTAAATCTTTGCTTATCTTTATGACGAAAAGCAATGTGTTTACCAAACTTAATTTCATAATCAATAGATTTCATATTATCTAAAAATTCTTCCCAAGATTTAGATTTATTAATCATTCTGTCTATATCAAATTGCAATTTAGATTTCCAAGAATTTCCTTTCTTGTTTTGGTCATATTCGTACCAAGATTTACCAGCAGTTTTATATTTTCTTTTGTAAGCTTCATAATATTCATCAATGACTGAAAGCTTATTTTCTTTACATAATTCGTCACTTTGATACCTGATTTTATGGTAAGTTTTTTTGTTAGATTGGTAGCATTTACCAGTCTTGTAATTAACATTATTAAAAATAATATGGTTATGGATATGTCCTCTATCTATGTGAGTTGCAAGAACAAATTCATAATCTTCTTTTAAAATTTTCTTGCATAATTCCATTCCTATTTCGTGAGCTTTTATAGGATCAACCTCTCCTGGTAGAAAAGATTGGATTAAATGTCTAGCCAAAACTGTACCTTTCGTATCATTATCTTCTCGTGTTTTCATAAATTGAATATGGGCAGTTGATGGATGACATTTGAATGAAGAAACCAAGACTTTTTCATCAGTTTTTTCACTCTTAGTTATATAATCTATTGCCAAATTTAGAGTTGATTTTATAGGATGTATTTTTGTAATTGCCATACTAATCACCAGAACTTTCTTTTGATTTATTAAGAAGTAGAGAATGGATCTTCCATATTTCTATTGATAATTTTTCTATCTGCTTATTCATTGATTCAATTTCATTTTTGTAAATAACACCAGTTGTATTAGTTGCTTTTGCAATCTGGTTTATGTTATTTGTTGCATTTGAAAGTAGCCATTGTAGGTTTCTAAATGGTTCTAAATCTACAACATAAATCTCTTTTTCCAATACACATTTTCTAAGAAAGTGGGACATAGTTTTGCAATTAGCAAGTTTCATTTTCTTTTCAAAGATTTCTTTTTCTTCATCTGTTAAATATATTTTAAGCTGATTATTTCTTTTTCTATTATCCATAGTATATCTCCTTATCATAAAATATTGGGGTCTTAGGGTTCTCCCTAACAAGGTAAAATTGATAAAAAAAGAAGCAGTCCATAAAGGTTCTGCTTCATCAATTTTTCGTAAGTGGGTACTCACTTACTGTGCTTGCTATTAAAGTTATAAGCGTCAAGCGTTTATTAAGTTATAACCAATTATACCGCATTTAAAGAAATTAATAAAGAAGTATAAGCGAAGCTATTGACAATGATTATCAGTTCTGATACAATAATACCGACAAGAGTGTCGGTTTGGAGGTTATTTATGAAATGAAAATGGAAGCTGATGAAAGAAAAAAGCAGATTAGACAAGCAGCTATTAAAGTCTTTTTGGATAAGGGATTTAGAAATACAGTTATGAATGACATTATGGAAGCTACTGGGCTTTCTAGAGGTGGCTTGTATCATCATTATGGTTCTACGCATGAAATCTTATACGACATTATGATGGAAGGTAATTTAAATAGAAAAGATATTGTTCAAAAATCAAGTTATGATGAAGGATTAATATTAAGTCCACAGTTGTTTTCAAGAATGATTATAGACAAGATACTTGCAGATAATGATTATGTAAAGCTTTATGTTATGTTTTTATGTGAGTTAAAAGAAAATGATGATCTGAAAAAACTATATGTGAAAATAAAAAAAGAGTCCATACAAGTATTTAGAGAATTGTTTTCTACTTTGTTTAACGAGTTACCTTCTGATGAAACATTTGAATTTATGATTAATATTATGAATTCTGGATTGATGGCTTGCGAAATTTTGAATGCACGTGAGAATTTTGTAAAAAATAAGAAATATCTAACTGAAGTGATAGGGACTTATTTTACAAATGTTATGAAAAAAGATGACGAAAGGAGTTAAATTTATGGATCTATTAAAAAAATACATTAAGAGAAATAAAGCACCATATTTTATTTCTGTCTTGTTTGCAATACTTGGAGTAATTTCAAATCTTTTTGTATATATTATTCTAAGTAAGATGATTATATCATTAATTGATGGTAGCCAAGATTTTTATTACTATATAAATAAAATTTTCTTGATACTTTCATGTCTTATAATCAAAGAAGTGTTTATGTTTTTGTCAACAATGATTTCTCATAAAACAGCCTATAAAATAATACGAGATATAAGAAAAAGCCTTATGGAAAAATTATTTAATATGCCATTAGGAGATATATTGAATGAATCTACTGGTAAGTTAAAAGACATAATTGTAAATCAAGTTGATAATACTGAAACAACATTGGCTCATATGATACCTGAGATGACAGCTAATTTAGTAGGACCTATAATATTATTTGTTTACATGTTAATTTTAGATTATAGACTAAGTTTAATATCTTTAATTCCATTAGTTATTGGTGGATTTTTTATGACAGGGCCGATGAAAAGAATGAAGGTAAAGTTTCCACAAGCAGTTAAAATTGGCCAAGATATGAATAATTCCGTGGTTGAATATATAAATGGAATAGAGGTTATTAAAACATTTAATCAAGGCGAAAAATCTTATAGAAAATACAGGGACAATGTGTATAAAAAGGCAAATTACTATTATGATTGGATGGGAGAAAATACAAGAGACTATGCGATAAGTATGTCTATTGCTCCAGTTGGTATTTTGACAATTATACCATTTGGTTTATATTTCTGTATGAATGGTTCACTAGATGGTGGTGTATTTTTAACATTGATAATCCTTTCTTTTGGGACTATCCAAAATATTATGAGAGTAATGACTTTTGAAGATGATATTGGAAGAATGTCAACTATTTTCGAAGAGATTAAAAATATACTTTCTGCGAGAGAATTATCTCATAAAAATGAAAATTTGGATATAAAAAATTATAATATAGAGATAAAAAACGTAGATTTTTCTTATGAAAAAGATAAGCAAGTCCTAAACAATATAAATATAAATATAGAAGAAGGAAGTGTGAATGCTTTAGTAGGCGAATCGGGTTCGGGAAAGTCGACTATTGCAAAACTAATTTCAGGATTTTGGGATGTAGATAGTGGTTCTATAAGTATAGGAAATGTAAATATTAAAGATATGTCCCTTGAAAAGTTATCTACTGTTATTTCCTATGTAGCACAAGATAATTTTCTTTTTGATATGTCAATTAAAGATAACATCAGAATAGGAAATAAAAATGCTAGTGATGAGGAAATAATTGAAGTATGTAAGAAAGCAGCCTGCCATGATTTTATAATGAAGCTGTCAGATGGATATGATACGAGAGTAGGAGAAGCCGGTAAACATTTATCTGGAGGAGAAAGGCAAAGAATATCAATTGCAAGAGCTATGATAAAGAATGCTCCAATAGTTATTTTAGACGAGGCTACCTCTTATATCGATCCTGAAAATGAAGCCTTGATTCAAGATGCAATATCAGAACTGGTCAAAGGGAAAACTCTAATTATAATTGCCCATCGTTTAAAGACAATAACAGATGTAGATAATATATTTGTAATTAAAAATGGAGAACTTGCATGTAAAGGAAGTCATGAAGAGCTTTTGAAGGAATCAAAAGATTATCACAATCTTTGGGAAACTGCCTTGAAAGGAGAAGAAAATGCTTAGTGTTTTTAAAAAAATATGGAATTTTTCTATTGAAGAACAAGTGTATCTAAAAAAATCAATCTTTGCTAATTTTTTCGGTTCTATTTTTAATGCTCTACAATTTGCAGCCATTTATTATGCGATTTTTGGGATAGTAAACAAGGATATAAGCATCAAAACAATAGGAATATCAAGTTTATTTTTATTAATTAGTATAGCAGGAGTAATTATTTCAAAAAATTCTTCTATGCTCAAACAAACACATGCCGGATATTTTATGGCTGGACACAAGAGAATTGAATTAGGTGAAAAAATAAAAAAAGTTCCCATGGGATTCTTCTCAAGTTTAAGTTTAGGAAATTTAACAACTATTGCGACTACTAACTTAGATAATGTAGAGACTTGGGTTCCAACTTTGTGTATTATGGTTTTCGGTGGCATGCTTAATGCTATTGTTTTTATCTTATCCTTATTTTTGTTTTCTTATAAGGTAGGTCTTGTAGCAATAGTTGGTTCTATTGTATTTTTAATGATTATTGCTCGTATGCAAAAAAGGTCTATTAAAAATGCAGACAAGATTCATGAGATTCAGGTATCACTTACCAAAGAAGTCTTATCAACATTGCAAGGAATGCAAATTATAAAATCATACAATCTAAGAGGAAGTAACAATAAAAAACTTGATAAAAGCTTTGATGGTGCAAGTAAATATTCTTTTGATTTAGAAAAAACTATAATGCCATATAGTTTATTAGCTAAAATAATAATAGCTATAACAATTTGTTTGATGTTGTTTATTTCAATAAAATTATATTTTGTTGAAAATGGTCAAATAGTCAATACTATTATGATACTTATAGCAAGTTTTGTAATATTTGACGGACTTATTACATCTGGATCTGCTATTGCAATGCTAAGAATGGTTGAGAATGCAATAGATTCTTATTCTTATGTAAATGATATGGAAGATATGAAAGAAGGAAGTATTACAGAGCCAATAAAAAATCACAACATAGTCTTTAAAAATGTATCATTTTCCTATGATGATAGACCAATTTTAAAAAATGTATCAGCAGAGATAAAAGAAAATACTATGACTGCTATTGTTGGACCATCTGGATCTGGTAAGACAACATTTTGTAATCTTATTGCAAGATTTTGGGATGTAAAATCTGGCGAAATTTTAATAGGTGGAAAAAATATTAAGGATTATAAGATAGAAAATCTTATGAATTCTATTTCCATGGTATTTCAAGATGTATATCTATTTGAAGATACAATTGAAAACAATATAAAATTTGGAAAACAAGATGCAAGTCACGATGAGGTGGTTGAGGCTGCAAAAAAAGCAAGATGTCATGAATTTATAGAAGCTTTACCAGAAGGATATAACACTATCATCGGAGAAGGTGGAGCAAGTCTATCAGGCGGAGAAAAACAAAGAATCTCCATAGCAAGAGCCATGCTAAAAGATGCAGATATAATTATCTTTGATGAAGCAACAGCAAATATAGACCCAGAAAATGAAGATAAACTTAAAGAAGCAATAGAATCATTAACAAAAAATAAGACTGTTATTATGATAGCCCATAGACTTAAAACCATTAGAAATGCTGATCAAATCTTAGTGTTAAATAAAGGAAATATAGAGGAAAGAGGAGATCATAAAACGCTTATGGAATATGGAGGTCTTTATAAAGACTTAATTGAAGCGAAAAATATATCTGAAAGTTGGAAGTTAATAAATTAAGGGGGGATATTATGGAATCAAATAAAATTACATTAAAAGACTTGATTATGACAGGTGTTTTTTCCAGTTTGTATTTTATACTAAGCTGGATAGTAGGAATGCCATTGGGAGCACTTGTAGTCACATATCTAGCATATCCGTTTTGCTATGCAATAGTGGGTGGGATTGTTACCATGTTTTTTATGGCAAAATGCCCTAAGAAATGGTTAACTTTTATTTTTACAATGTTACCTAGCATTATTCTATTAATCATGGGGATGCCACCTATAACTATCATAAATTATTTAATTTGTTCTTTGTTAGCTGAACTAGTACGTTGGAAAGTTGGGTTTAAGTCGATTAAAGGAATGAAGTTATCTCATATATGTATTTCCTTGGCGTCAATGAATACTTTTTTGCTGATTTTTTTAGCTAAAGATATATATTATAAAATGACAGTAGGGGTGATGGGTGAAACCTATGCGAATGCTATTACTAGCTTACCTTTGTGGTCATTATTTATTCTTTACGCAAGTGTAATCATTGGAGCAATAATTGGAGGCCAAATAGGAGCAAAGGTATTAAGTAAGCATTTTAAAAAATTTGGAATTGACTAATGAAAAAATTTAAATTGAGTACAGGTACAAAATTTGGACTTTTACTTTTTTACACAAGTACGCTAACAATTTTTTTTACAACAAAACTTGAAATATTAAACATGGTAATGATTCTTTTGCTCTTTTTCAGCATTCGTAAATGGAAGTATTGTGTAAAAGCAATATTCGGATTTATCGTGTTAACAGGAATATATTATTTTACAAGGAATATGTTAGGAGTTGCTCAAGTGTTTCATACTTGGGCACTCATTGTTAGAAGGTTATTGATTCCATTTAGCATTGGATATTATGTTATTTTATCTACCAATATAAGCTCTGTGATGGCTAGCTTGGAAAAACTCAAAATTCCAAAAACTATAATTATTCCTTTGATAGTTATGTTTAGGTATATGCCAGCGTTAAATGATGAGTACAGTAATATAAAAAATGCAATGAAAATTAGAGGAATAGAAATTGGATTAAAATCTCTGAAAACACCACAGTTAACGCTTGAATATCTTTTAGTACCACTTCTTTTTTCAACTTCAAACATAGGGGAAGAATTATCGCAAGCAGCATTCAGCAAGGGGATTAGCTTGGATGGCAAAAAGGAAAGATATTTTTCAACACAGCTTACTAAGAGCGATGTGCTTATTTTCATTTATTTGATATTTTTTATATTTTTATTGATAAGGAGATAAAAGAATGATTGAATTTAAAAAATCTGTTTTTACTTATCCAAATAAGAATAAAATTGGTCCGATTAATTTGGTGATAAATAAGGGAGAAGTACATCTTTTAGCTGGAAAGAGTGGTTCTGGGAAAACGAGCATAATTAGAATGGTAAATGGCATTATAGATAATTTATTTGAAGGTGAAAAATCTGGGGAAGTTTTTATAAAAAATAAGAATATATCGGATATGACAGTCAGAGAATTAATTAGCGCGGTATCATCCGTTTACCAAAATCCCAAAACTCAATTTTTTACAGATAATTCAACATCAGAATTATTATTCCCGTTAGAGAATTTAGGCTATCGAATAGATGATATGGAGAAGATATTAAACAAGGTTGTAGAAGTTCTAGACATAAAGCATCTTTTGAATAGAAATGTATTCGAACTTTCAGGTGGTGAAAAGCAGATTTTGTCTTTAGCAAGTACTATGATGATGGATTCTGATGTTATTGTACTTGATGAACCAACAAGTAATTTGGATTTGACAAATATCATAAAAGTAAAAGAGATATTAAAAAAGTTAAAAGAATTACATAAGACAATTTTAATTAGTGAACACCGTTTGAACTATCTTAAGGGCATAGTTGATACAGTAAGCATTATTGAGGACGGTAGAATTTCTAGAAACTACACAGGAAAAGAGTTTTACAATTTAAGTGATGAAGAGAGAAAATCGCTTAACTTAAGATGTCTTTCAAACATTAAAGAACATCAGAATATAAAAAAACACATCTCAAATGAAATGTTAGAAATAAAAAAGCTTCGATATGTAGTTAAGAAAAAAGAAATTATAAATATTGAGAATTTGAAATTATATTCAGGTAGAATTTATTTTTTGGTTGGTAAAAATGGTGCAGGAAAGTCGACTTTTGTAAAAAGTTTAGCTGGATTATTAAAAACAAAAGAGGATGAGGTCTTTTGGAAAAACACAAAAATTTCAAGCAAAGATAGATTGAGAAGCTCATATTTAGTTTTTCAAAATGTTAATTCACAGCTTTTTACATCAAGTGTTCATGAAGAGATTGAGTTAAATAATGAATTTAAAAAAACTGATAATCTATTATTTAATCTCAATTTATTAAACAAAAAAGATGAGCATCCACAGTCTTTATCAGGTGGAGAAAAGCAAAGAGTTTCGATTGCGGCAGGAATAGCATCTAGCAGAAAAATATTTATTGCAGATGAACCGACAAGTGGAATGGATTATACAAATATGATGAATGTCTGCAAACTTTTAAGAGACTATGCAAATAGGGATAATGTAGTGTTAGTAATAAGCCATGATTTGGAGTTTATATCGGAATTAGCTGATGAAATCTTGTTTATTAGTAATGGGAAGATTAAATGTCATGGTGATATTAATGAAAATAATATTGAAAAAATAGCATCTTTTTTAATCTGACAACTAGCTGTATTTAAAAATATAAAAAGGAGAATTCTGTAAATGAAACAAGATATGAAAGAATAGTTACTAAATAAAAGACCTATAGATTTACTCTTTCAGCTATCTATTCCAGCAGTAATTGGAATGATAGTGATTGGATTATATCCGTTAATGGACGGAATATTTGCCGGGAAAATCATAGGGCAAACTGCAATGACTGCCTGCGGCGTTGCGATGCCACTTACTTTTTTTAACAGCGGGGTGTCTACACTTCTTGGTGTAGGTTCTGCATCTGTTTTATCACGAGCGATTGGTAAAGGAGATCAGAAAACCGTAGATAAAATTATGGGCAACCTTATTTTCTGGGTGATTTTGTTTTCGGCAATCATAACGGTTGGCGGAATACTACTTGCGTCACATTTTTTAGATATGGTCGGAGCAACAGGTGAGATCAAAGCTTATGGTATCAGATACCTAAGAGTAATCTTTATCGGTTCCCTCTTCGTAAATTTTACGCAGTCCGCAAACATGGTTATGCGTGGCGAAGGTCTAATGAAAAAAGCCATGATGATAATGGGACTTGGAGCTTTACTGAATATAATTCTTGATCCGATTTTAATGACAGTTATGGGTGAATACGCCATTGAAGGTGCTGCCATTGCAACGATTACAGCACAGTTTTTTCAGGCGGTTGTAACGCTGCACTACTTCCTGAAAAAGAGTAAAGTCGTTAAAATTCATAAGATTAAGTCCGATGAAGAAATAAAAAAGAAATTTTTTCCTTATCTCTAAACTTCTTTTCTTGATAAAGTTTCTGTTTTTGATTTTTATCGATATTGGCATTACTCTCGTTCTTGCATCAATATTTTGGATACCAGCATTAGCGTTTTCAAAGAATATACTTTCCTTATTTGGAGTAGAAGAAAGTATTATAACTCAAGGGATAGGGAACTTTAGATTATTTTATTCTATCTTTATCCTATATGGAGTAATGGTAATGACTATAACATTCTTCCAATCAATAGGAAACGCTAAAAAAGCCGGCATAATAGTAATGCTAAGACAGTTATTTTTATTCGTACCTGCCATGATTATTTTACCAATGATATTTGGAGTCAAAGCAGTATGGTTTGCAGAACCCCTTGTTGATTTAATTATGATAATAGCTGGTGTAGTAATGATGTTTGGGGAATTAAATAGGATGGATAAAATTAGTTTGAAAAATTCAAGTAATGAATAATAAGTGGGTTTATTTAAAAGAATGGAGGGAAATATGCAAATAAATATAATTAAAGTACATTTACCTTTTTTCTTTGGTTTACGCTATTTACAAGTTAGATAACTCAGTTAAAAAATTAAATACAATTACTATTAGAAAGAGTTTCTTTCATTCTAGAGGACTAACCATGCCCAAGAGCAGGAGTCCTCCTTTTTTTGTCTGAAAACATAAAGACAAAAAAGAATGGAGGAAACATAAATGACAAAAGAATATTACCTTTATGTCGGTGGGCAAAAAATCAAAGTAAGTGAGCAGATATACAAAGTCTACTGGCAAGAAAGAGAACACGAAAAATATTTAGAGCAGGTGGACAAGAAAAACCACTTGCTATTTTTTTCGTCTCTAAATCACGATGGGAATTTTGAAAATAATCTAGAAGATAAAAATGTTGATGTAGAAAAAGTTGTCGCAACACAAATGATGATTGAAGCACTAAGAAATGCTATGTCAAAGTTAAATGAGGAGGAACGGGAAATAATTGAAAGATTATATTTCAATGATGAAACACTTCGTGCAGTAGCGAAGACTCAAAATATATCACATCCTGCTTTAATAAAAAGGCGAGATAAGATTTTAGAAAAACTAAAGAAACTTATAGAAGAAATATAATTTCTGGTTACCAAAGAGGGCAAATTTTCCTTTATAAAGTGAGGGGAGTTTTGTCCTCTTTCTACTTTAAAAGAAATCTAAATGATATTTGAACCTTAACAATTGAATAGACCAAGACAAGACATTAATCATTTTTGGAGCGTAATAACCTATCCGCCAAGATCTTTCTGCTGAATAATTCGGCAAAACAAGTACTGCTAAGCTTAAAGCAAGGTAAGAAGAAAGGGAGCGATAAGTAAGAGTTTGAATATAGGGAGGGATACCCTATTCGCTATGAAGAAAATGAGGATAATGATACTTCTAAGGTTGAAGCCGGCTCATCCTGAACAGAGGCGGAGGTGAGATTCCTATGTTGCTAATCCAAGGCACTTGTCAATGTCAAAAAACTTTAAAAATATTAAAATAAATATTTTAAATATATTATTTGGAGGATTTATGATTAACGAAAATATAAAAGGTGTTCGTGTTTCTGAGAAAGCATTTCTAACATTAAAAGAAGCATCTGAATATTTTAATATTGGTCAAGATAAAGTTAGACAATTAACGGATGAAAATGATTGCGATTTTGTATTATTTAATGGTAGTAAGCGTCTTATTAAGAAAAAGTTAATGGAAGAATATTTAAATAGACAGTTCTCTATCTAATCTAAAACTATATATAAAACACGCTTAATGCGGTATAATAATTATAGCGTGTTCTTTTATCAAAAAAGGAGAATTTTTATGGTAAAAAGACGCAAAGATAGTAAAGGGGTTGTTTTAAAAGACGGTGAATATCAAAGATCAAATGGCACTTATGAATTTAAGTGGCAAGACAAAATAGGTCGTAGAAAATCTATCTATGCGAAATCTCTAAAAGAATTAAGAGAAAAGGAATTAGATATTTTACGCAATACTATAGATGGAATCAACAACGAAGGAAGTAGCTTATCTGTAAATGATACTTTTAAGCTATGGACAAAGGTAAAAAGAGGTTTAAAAGATAATACCTTTAAAAATTACATCTATATGTATAAACAATTTGTCGAACCGACTTTTGGTCGCATTAAACTATCTGATATTAAAAGATCTGATGTTAGAAGTTTTTATAACAGATTAAAGGAAGATCAGGGATTGATGGTTTCTACCATAGATTGTGTCCATACTGTCTTACATCAGGTATTAGAATTAGCAGTGGATGACGAATATATAAGGTTTAATCCATCTGACAATGCTTTGAAGGAATTGAAAGTAGCTTATCGAAATGAATCTCCGAAGAAAAAAGCCATGACAATAGAAGAACAGGTGCTATTTGAAGAATATTTATCTAATAGTGATGAATATAAAAAATGGTATCCAATATTCATTGTTATGCTTTGGACAGGAATGAGAGTTGGAGAAGTTACAGGATTGCAATGGGACGATCTAGATTTTGATAATGGTCTTATAAATGTAAATAGGACTTTGGTATATTATAGTAAAGGTAAAGGATTAAACAATAGATATGCTATTAATACACCGAAGACAGAATCAGGTAAGCGAAGTATTCCTATGGTTCAAAAAGTAAAAGATGCTTTTCTTATGGAAAGAGAGTTACAAAAGACTTTTGGAATCAAATGTTGTGATTCAATCGATGGATTTAAAGACTTTGTATTTTTAAACAGATTCGGAAAGGTTCACAATAATGGAACACTTAATAAAGCTTTAAGAAGAATTGTTAGAGATTGCAATTTAAGTATAATGGATAAAAATAAATCGAACTCTAATGATATTCTACTAGTTCCACATTTAAGCAATCACATTTTCAGACACACCTTTACTACAAGGCTTAATGAACAAAATATAAATACAAAAGCAATGCAGTCTATTCTAGGTCATTCTGATATTAGTACAACAATGGATATATATGTAGATGCAACAGAAGATTTTAAGATAGAACAGATGGGAGAATTTGAAAAAGCGATGAAATTTATATTTTAGAATTTACGACAGCTTACGACAAATTTACGACAATTTGCTAGAAATCTATAGGCACTTATAGAGAGTTAGCAAATTGTCGTAAATGGAGAAGTACCATAAAATAGACTTTTATAGAGATTTAGACAATTATCTAAGGCAGAGAGGATTTTCCCAACAATGAAACCAACAGGCAAAAACGCTGTTGAAAACAAAGAAGCAAGTGTTCAAACTATTGATCACGAAGAAGAAGTTATAGATTTCACAGGTGTGAAAACAGAAGAATTCTATGATGACATAGACTTTGATAATTTTGCTGCTTGTGACTTTAGAGTAGTTAAAGTTAAAAATTGTGAAGAAGTACCAAAATCAAAGAAACTATTAAAATTCACTTTGGATGATGGTAGTGGAGAAGATAGAATTATCCTATCTGGTATCAAACAATATTACAATCCAGAAGAATTAATAGGCAAAAACCTTGTAGCTATAGTAAATCTTCCACCAAGAGCTATGATGGGAGAAGAATCTAACGGTATGATTCTATCAGCAATCCATGAACAAAATGGTGAAGAAGGTCTAAATGTTCTAATGGTAAGCAATAGAATACCAGCAGGAGCAAAAATAGAATAATGGATTACAAACTTCCTAGTCTCAAAAAGATTGGGAAGTTTTTTATATTCTTTATTATGTTTTAGTATAAATATTTTAAGAAAGATCTATAAATCATAGAAGCTGGGGTATAATCTCCTTAAAGGAGTTATTATGACAGATATTTCAAATTATAAGGATACAAGTGTAGCGAAAAAATTTATCAAAAATTATAATCTTGCAACATTATTTTTATCTATAGGAATTTTATTAGTTATTATATCATTCATACCTTTGCTTATTATTGAAAGTCAACAAGCAGAAAATAAATACATATCTACTATAATTATTGCAGCTCTTGGCTTATTGATGATAGTAGTAAGCAATTATAAAATCAGCTCACTTAAGCATAAAAATAAGACAAAGTACACAGTTGCAGCTTATGACTATGTGGATGATAGATCTATAGAGGTTAATAAGATTTTTAGACGTGATTTAATTATTGGGATTTTAATAATCATATTAAGCCTAAGCTTTTATTTTTTATTCAAAAGCAATACGATAATCCAAGAAGAATATATAAAATACTTTAACTCATTTCTTATATTACTCTTTGCTATAGGAGTTTTTCTAATAACTAATAGCAAGGGAAAACGTGATGCTTTGAAGTATATAAAAGAAAACATCTAGTCTAATTCTAGATGTTTTTTTAATCTCTTTTGAAAATATTTCTGGTATAAAATTTATCTATGAAATAATATAGAAAATTATCATACCTGTTTCCAATTATTACTTAACTCATTTTTTTAAATTTATTAATCTTATTAATAACTTCAGATCCAAAGGAAGTTTCTCCGTCTTTTAGTTATTTTAGAATACATATTTAATTTATTTACCAAATTATATACTTATAAAGAGTTCTTAGCTCATGAATTTTACATATGAAGAATTCTTATTTAGAAAAAAATAAATGATATTTTTTAATAAATATTTTAATAAAAATCTATAATAGATAAGTAGAAATTATAATTTCTATAATTATTTTGAAATAATTAAAACAGATTAAAGTATATTAATCAATTTCTAAGAATTTTTATAAATGAATGATAAAAATATTTCTTTTTACTTTATTGACAAATAACATTATTGATGCTAATCTATTCATTGGACGGTTTGTAAGCTTGATTTTTACAAATTAAAGTGACAAATCGGTTTCAAGAAAAGGTTTGTTCATTTGCCTTTTCTGTTAATTACATAAGGAGGTAAAAATGAAAAAGAAAAGTATTCTTACGGATATGATGTGTACCCATAAAACTGGACACAATATTTAATTAATTATTAGTGGATGCTAACCTATATTTTGTAGGCGGCATCCATTTTGTTTTTGATTGAATCCTTTCGTTGTTGTAATAGTAAATATATTCCTCTATTACTTTTGAAAATTCTTCAAAAGAGCTATAGCTCTTTTCATATCCATAATAAACTTCATTTTTTAGCCTTCCAAAGAATGTTTCCATTATGGAGTTATCATAGCAATTCCCTTTTCTTGACATGGATTGTCTTATACCATGTCTTTTAAGCTCATTTACATAATATTCATGTTGGTATTGCCAACCTTGATCTGAATGTAGAATTAAGTTATCTAGTTTTGGAAATTTATTAAATGCTTTTTCTAACATATTTGATATCTGATTTAAGTTGGGACTTAAGGATAGGTCGTAAGAAATAATCTCATTGGTATACATATCAAGTATTGGAGATATGTAGCACTTACCCCAAGAGAATTTAAATTCTGACACATCAGTAGTCCATTTTTGTAGAGGTCTATCTGCCTTGAAATCTCTATTTATTATATTATCAGCTACTTTACCTACCTTCCCCTTATATGAGTGATATTTTTCCTTAGATCTTTTTCCAAATAGTTTTAGCTCATGCATTATTCTTTGAACTCTTTTATGATTTATGACATAACCTTGATTTATCAGATCCATATATACTCTTCTTACTCCATATCTTCCTTTGTGTAAGTTAAATATTTGAGTTATTTTATCTGCAATATGACTATTCTTAATCTTTATATTATCAACTTTGTTTATTTCAAAATAGTATGTTGATCTTGGCATATCAATAGCTTTTAAAAGATATTTTAGTCTGTATCCTTCTTCTTTGAGTTCTTTGACAATCGCTGCTTTTTCGCCTTGAGTTGCGCAGCGTAACGTTCTTCTCTCAAGGCGATCTCTTTTTTTATTATTTCGTTTTCTGCTTTTATATATTCATTTTCTGCTCTAAGTTTTATTAGTTCTTCTCTTTCAGATTCATTAAGTTCTTTTGCTTTATGGTTATTATTATTTTTCATACTTGTATTTTTAGATTTACGGCCTTTCTTTTTATTCACAAGACCATTATATCCATAATTTTTATACTTGTTAACCCATGAATAAAGTTGTCCATCATTGATTCCATTTTCGATTGCTATAGATTTTATGGAATTTCCAGCTAACACTTTAGATATCATTTCTAATTTCTCATCAGCAGTCCAATTAATATTATTTCCGTGTTTTAAAATTTCTGGTCCATGAAGTTCTTCTAACTTAAACCATGTTCTAATTGAATCATGAAAGTTTTTTTCTTTAGCTCCTTCAGGTGTATCAGGCCATTTACCTTCTCTATACAATTGTACGCATTCTTTTTTGAATTCATAACTATATTTCATAAAAATACCCTCCTTACTGGTTTGTCCAGTAAAGAGGGTACATATCAATATGAGACTACATATTATTATTTTATTAGTAGTTATTGCAGCAGAAGCTATTGGAATTATTCCATTTGATCTTGGAATTGTTAAATTTAAGCTTCTACCAATGATCTACGCACTTATTATTGGAATTTTTGTAGCTCGTAGACTAAGTAAAAGTTCTATTTCAGAACGTGATATGGCAAGAGCTGGTGAATATGTCAGCATTTCTTGTTTGTTCTTGATTGCTTTTATGGCAACAGCTATTGGACCAAATATTTCTACTGTTATTAAGGCAGGACCTGCTTTAATCTTACAAGAATTTGGTAACCTTGGTACAATTTTTATTTCTATTCCAATTGCAGTTTTTGTATTTAAAATGGATAGAACAGCTATTGGTTCTGGTTTTTCTATTTCTAGAGAAGAAGGACTTGGAATTGTTGCAAATTTATATGGATTAGATTCTCCAGAAGGTCGTGGAGTTATGGGTTCATACATAACAGGAACACTTCTTGGAACAATTGCATTTTCTATAATTTCATCAATTTTTGTAAATATACCATGGTTTAGTCCTGAATCATTATCTATGGCTGCAGGAACTGGATCTGCATCTATGATGAGTGGAGCTATTGCTCCAATTATTGAAGCTTTTCCAGAAAAAGAACAAGCTTTAATGGGATATGGTGCTACAAGTCAAGTTTTATCAGCAGTTGATACTGTTTATGTTGCATTTTTCTTAGGAATTCCTATAGCAGAATGGCTATATAAAATTTGTAAAGGAAAAGAAAAATATGAAGCAGAAAAAGCTGCTCTTGCTCCAACTCGTCATATTGAAAAAAAGGATGAAAAAGAAGCAAATTTAGGCTTTGGAAAAACTCTTTCAAA
The DNA here is from genome assembly GCF_900128425.1 of Anaerococcus urinomassiliensis. NCBI lineage: Bacteria > Bacillati > Bacillota > Tissierellia > Tissierellales > Peptoniphilaceae > Anaerococcus > Anaerococcus urinomassiliensis. The sequence continues at coordinate 1,042,090 of NZ_LT635782.1, read as the reverse complement.
ATATTTAGGAGTTTTATGTATAACAGCAGTAATTTCTATAGCTGGTCTTTACGTTTCAAGTATTAGAATGGGATCAGATTCAACTATGGCAGATGTTTTAGTTGGAATGCTTTGGTTATTTGGTATTACTGTAATTGGTTTAATTTTGGATCTTTTACTTCAAAAAGTTCACATAAATTTACCAACAATTCTATATATAGCATTTTTAGCATCTTTCGCATCAATTCCTGGAATTTCACCAGTGGCAGCACCTTTCAATGAAGCTATGACTCATCTAGATTTATTGCCACTTTGTACACCAATTTTGGCATATGCTGGAATTTCATCAGCAAAAGAATTAGATTCATTCAAAAAACAAGGTCTAAAAATAGTAGTAATAACATTATGTGCCCTATTAGGAACTTATATAGGCTCAGCTGTTATTGCAAATATTGTATTAAAATTGATGGGAACAGTTTAATAATTTATAGAAGCTTCCAAAATTTGAAGTTTACACATAAAACTGGACACAATATTTAATTAATTAGTTGTAGTGGATGCTAACCTATATTTTGTAGGTGGCATCCATTTTGTTTTCAGACTTTATATACTCATTTTCCTTTTCTGTGCAGCTGTAAGTTTTTTTTAATATCTTTTATAATTACCTGATTTTAAACTTTCTGTAAGTTTGGATGGTTTCCTATCTATATTATCAACTATGGTATATTCTGACCTATTTACAGCAGCGAGTTTTGTATCATCGGACCATATCTTGCAATCTACAGTAACAGTTCTTTTTCCTCTTTTAATAATTTCAGATTTGGCATAAATATATTTGGTATCCAAAATTGGCCTTAAAAAATTAGTATATGAACTTTGAGTCGGGGCAGTATATTTTAATTGATTGGCTAAAATACCAGTTGCAATATCAGCAAGAGCCATAATTATAGCTCCATGAACAGCTCCTAGTTCATTTTTATATTCATCTTTAAAGGGGATTCTCATCTCCAAATTTTGCTCATTTATTTCATGTATTTCTACACCTAAAGTATCAGTAAATGTCATAAATTCCTCCGTACATTAGATACTTATACCCTTAAAGCGTAAAATACTATAGAATATAGTATAATTATAATATTTAAATAATAGGAGCATTTAGTGAAAATAAATAGAAAAATTTTTAGTGTATTATTTCTTAGTGTTTTTTTGGTAGCTTGTTCTAACAAAGAAGCTCGTCCTACTAGTGATAAAGAAGTAGTTAGAACAGCTGACTTGATTGAAAATATCAACCAAAGCCAAAGTGATGAAAGCGTTGATGAAAGTAGTCAAAGTGAGCAGGTAACAGAAGAAAATGGACAGGAAGTTGATAAAAAAGCAACAGAAGCTAATCAAGAAGAGCTAGAAGATCAGAAACTAAATACAGTTAAAATCAAAACTTTTGGGGATATAATGGCTCACCTTGCACAAATTCAATATGCCTACAACAAGGGTGGTGGGACCTATGATTTCTCAGATTCCTTTTCATATGTCAGTGATTATATTAGCGATGCAGATATTTCCATAGGTAATTATGAAACAACAACCAATCCAAATCTAGCATATGCTGGCTTTCCAAGATTTAATGCGCCAAAAGAATATCTATCAGCCATTAAAGATGCAGGCTTTGATGTACTGACTACAGCCAACAACCACTCACTTGACACAGAAGTTGAAGGATTATTTACAACAATTGAAGCTATGGATGAATTGGGAATTGACCATGTAGGCTCAAAAAAATCTGGCCAAAGTAGGATTTTGTATAAAAATGTCAATGGGATAAAATTAGCCTTTTTAGCCTATACTTATGGGGCAAATGGCCTAGTTGACCTAGTTCAAGTTAGAGAAGAAATAGCAGAACTAAACTACCTTCACCCAGAAGAAATAAAATCCGATATCAAAGAGGCAAAGGCTAATGGTGCTGATTTTGTAATAGTATATCCACATTGGGGCATAGAATATCATTCTGATCCAAGTAGCGACCAAGTAGAATTAGGCAGAAATATGATTGAATGGGGAGCTGACCTTGTCATAGGTAATCACCCACACGTTGTTGAGCCGTACGAATACTACGAAGCTAGTGATGGTAGGACTGGCTTTATAGCCTACGCTCTAGGCAATTTCATAAGTTTCCAAAATCTTGAAAACAACAATGACATTAGGACTGAACAATCAGTAAGCTATGAAATAGATTTGACCAAAGATCCTAAAAATGGATCTACATCTATTGAAAATATTGAAGCTCACCCAATTTGGGTAGGTGTAAATCATAATGATTATGGAACAAGTGTTCAAAGTCATATGGCAGAAGATTTCCTAGATGGTGGAAAATACTATGACCAAGTCAATGACTACCAAAGATCGAGAATCCAACAAGCCTATGACATGACTGTTGAGACTATAGATAAGGGAAATTAGAATGAATTCTTTTACAAGTTTTGAACTTTCTATATTAGATGCTATACAAAGTATTAGAAATCCATTCCTAGATGAATTTATGGTTGCCATATCTTCTCTAGGAAATGCAGCCATAATTTGGATATGTTTAATAATAGTATTCCTATCAACAAAGGAATACAAAAAAATGGCCCAAATAATGATAATTGCCTTTATAGGTAACTTAATAATCATAAACTTGGGTTTAAAAAATGTAGTCAATAGAACAAGACCCTATGAATATGTAAAAGGACTAGAATTACTAATACCAAAAGTAGGCAATGCCTCATTTCCATCTGGCCACAGCTCATATGCTGCCACATTTGTTACGATAATATTATTTATGGGCAAATCAAAATTGCTCAAGAGATTTACATTAATCCTAGCTATTTTTATCTCATTTAGTAGGCTATACCTACACGTCCACTTCCCATCAGATGTAATAGCTGGAATAATACTTGGCATAATAATAGGAATATTTTCTATGAAGTTTTATTTTTCAGATTATTATAAAAAACACCATTTACAAGGTAAATAAAATATGGTATACTATTTTAGTAACCATTTTGCCGGTGTGTTGGAATTGGCAGACGAGACAGACTCAAACTCTGTTGTCCACCAGGGCGTGTGGGTTCGAGTCCCACCACCGGCACCACAACACGCCTCCCCGGCGCAAAGAGGGGTCGTGCCCAACAGGCACGAAAAGCCGCAACGAAGTGAGGACCTAAAAACTGCCGAAGGCACAATTATAGTAGGCCCGTCCGGCCGAAAGAGGACCCACCACGGAATGGTTGTGCGAGAGCACAAGGCCCGTCCGGATAATGGAGTGCAAAACAAAAAAACTAAGCTCATAATCAGTAGATTATGGGCTTTTTTTAATGCAATCTTTAAAATATCAACCATATGAGTTATACTATTACTAAGGAGTTCTTATGACAAAAACACTAATGTTAATTGATGGATCAAGTTTAATATTTAGGGCTTTTTTTGCTCTGCCCAATCTTACAAATAATGATGGGGTCATGACTAATGGTGTCTATGGATTTTTGACCATGTACCAAAATGCCTTTGATACTTATAAACCAGATTCAGTACTTGTTGCTTTTGACAGATCTGGGAAAACTTTCCGTCATGACGAATTTAAAGATTACAAGGCGACTAGAGATAAGATGCCATCAGAACTTTCTTATCAATTTGGAATTCTAAAAGATATCCTTGATTCAATGGGGGTACAATATACTGACCTTGATGGTTACGAAGCTGATGATATAGTCGGTACCTATGCTAAGGTGGGTCAAGAAGCAGGCTATGAAGTTGTAATAATAACTGGAGATAGGGACTATCTACAATTGGTTGATGATAATATTACTGTTTACCTCACTAAAAAGGGTATTTCAGATATGGTCGAATACAATGTATTTACCATTAAAGAAGAATTTGGTCTAAGTCCAAAACAACTTATAGATGTTAAGGGACTTGAGGGAGATAAGTCAGATAATATACCAGGCGTTGATGGAATCGGTCCTAAAAAAGCTATAGGATTTATAAAAGACTATGGGTCAATAGAGGGTCTTTACGAACATATAGATGAAATTTCTGGCAAAAAGACTAAGCAAAACCTAATCGACAGTGAGCATATTGCCTATATGAGCAAGAAAATCGGAACCATAGTTACAAATGCTCCGGTTGATATTGAATTAGATGCTTTGAAATTAGGTCAAGTTGATGAGAAAAATCTAAGAGAAAAATTTTCTAAGTATAACTTTAATAAATTTATCGAGAACTTAGATAAAAATACTGACACACAAGTAGAAGAAAAATCTTTTGACATAGATACTACAAATGACTTAAAAGCTTTAGTTGATAAGATAGAAAGTGCCAAAGAATTTACTTTTAAGTCCATATATGATGGGGATAACTACATCCACTCAAATATTTATAAGATTGCTATAAAGACAAAAGATTCCAAAACATTTATTGTAGATCCAGATAAAGATTTTGTTGATGCTTTTAGAGAAATATTTGCAGATGGAGAGATAATAAAAAATTCATTTGATATCAAAGAAGATATAGTTTTGCTTGACAAAATCGGCATAAATATGGAATTACCTTACCATGACCTAATGCTCATGCATTATCTGATAGATCCTTCTAGGTCATCTTATGATGTAAAAACCTTAAGCCAAGCTTATTCTGATTACGAAGTTATAAGTACGGTTGATCTCATAGGAAAGGGAGCAAAAACCAAATCATATGGGGATATCGACCAGGACGCTTTGAATAACTACCTAGGATCTGTCCTATACACATTGGAAAATACTAAGAATAAGCTGATTGATGAACTTAAAGATTATCAAATGTATGACCTTTATGAGGATATAGAAATTAAATTATCCAAGGTTTTATCAGAGATGGAAATTGCTGGATTTGTGACAGATAGAGAGGTCTTAGAAGCTTTAAAAGCTGAAATAGATGAAATTATCGATAAGCTTACCACGGAGATATATGAACTAGCAGGCTCTGAATTTAATATAAATTCTACCAAGCAGCTAGGAGAAGTATTGTTTACTGATTTGGACTTACCTGTTATCAAGAAAACTAAAACAGGATTTTCTACTGATGCATCAGTGCTAGAGAAACTTAGGGATAAGCACCAAATAATCCCAAAAATCGAACAATATAGGGAAATGTACAAACTTCGTTCAACCTATATCGAAGGCCTTGAAAACTCTATAGATGAAGATGGCAGGATAAGATCTACTTTTAGGCAAAATATTGCATCGACTGGCAGACTTTCATCAACTGAGCCAAATCTTCAAAATCTACCTATAAGGACTGAAGAGGGCAGAAAAATTAGAAAGGCCTTCAAGGCAAGTCCAGGAATGATTTTGATAGATGCTGACTATTCGCAAATCGAGCTTAGGATTCTAGCCTCCCTATCAGAAGATCAAAATATGATAGATGCCTTCATAAATGGAGTAGATATACACACAAAGACAGCGTCAGAAGTTTTTGATACGCCGCTTGATGAGGTTACTAAAGTTCAAAGATACAATGCCAAGGCTGTAAACTTTGGGATAATTTATGGCATAAGTGACTACGGTCTTTCCCAAAACTTAAATATTCCTAGAAAAGTAGCCAAAGATTATATAGAAAACTACAAGGCGAGTTATCCAAATATCAAAAAATATATGGAAAATATCATCAAGGAAGCAAGAGAAGAGGGCTATACTGAAACCCTATTTCACAGGAGAAGGTATATACCGGAGATTTCGTCAAGAAACTTCAATGTAAGAAGCTTTGGAGAGAGGGTTGCCTTAAATACTCCAATCCAAGGGACAGCAGCAGATATCATAAAAATAGCCATGATCAAAACTTACGAGAATCTCAAAAAATCTGGTCTTGATGCTAGAATTATCCTACAAATTCATGATGAGATTATTCTTGAATCAAGTCTTGATGATAAAGACCAAGCTATAGAAATATTACGAGAGTCAATGGAATCAGCGGCAAAACTTTCTGTACCACTTTTAGTTGATATAGATACTGGAGAAAGTATGTATGAATCCAAGTAAAATAGTAATCACAGGAACTATAGCCTCTGGCAAGTCTACCTTATCAAGCTTATTAACCGATTTGGGTTTTACAGTCCTATCCGCTGATGAAATCAATAGGAAATTACTAGAAGTTGGTGGTAGGAATTATCAAGCTATCAAAAACTCACCTTCTTTTGATGATGCATTTATTGGTGAGAATTTAGATAAGAAAAAATTAGCAAAAATTATTTTTTCTGATGAAGATAAATTATTGGAATTAAATCAATTAACTCACAAAAACATTATTAACGAGCTAGAAAAAGCTATTGATAGCCTGGATGAAAAAGTGGTATTTGTAGAAATTCCTCTATATTTTCAAATGAAAGAGAAATTTGCTTGTGATGAAGTTTGGCTTGTTACTGCAAAACATGATACCCAAGTAGAAAGACTGATGGATCGAGATAATATAGATTCATCCTATGCCAAAGAAAAGATAGAAAAACAAAAAGAGCAAATTCAAATGCAAGAGCAAAGCGATGTAGTTTTTGACAACAGCGGTTCTGTAGCAGATTTGATTAAAGAATTAAAAATTGTTTTGGAAAAAAAGGATTTATTATGAAAGTTTTAAAATTTATAGGAAAAGTCTTAGGATTTATTCTTCTGACAATCCTTACCCTAGTGGCAATAAGCTATGGGGTAATTGCTTACCAAACATCTAGGACTCAGATAAATTACCAAGATCAGATAAATGAGTATTCAAATAAATACAATGTCGATCCATTGCTGACAGCTTCTATTATAAAAGTTGAGTCAGATTTTGATAATGATGCACAAAGCCACCAAGGAGCCAAGGGTTTGATGCAGTTATTAGATGAAACTGCCAAACACTCAGCAGAAGTGATAGGAGAAGACTACTATCCAGATAAGCTAAATGACATTGATTATAACTTAAAACTTGGTGTTGGCTATTACAACTTCCTATATAATTATTACAACAATAAGGAATTAGCCCTTGCAGCCTACAATGGTGGGGTAGGAAATGTCGACAAATGGATAGATCAAGGAATTCTTGATAAAGAAAATCCAGATATCTCAAAGATACCTTTCGATGAAACTAGACAATATGTGACAAAAGTTATGGCAAATTATGAAGTTTACAAGACTTTTTACAAAGATGGACTTCCATCAAATTTAGAATTGTCAGATTTAGGGCAGCTAGCTTACAATAATTTTATGGTTTTTTTGGGCAATATTATAGATGATATTGCCTAATTAGTTGCTCAATAGTTAAAACTAATTTATAATAGTTAATGAAAGAAAATAAAAAGGAGATTTTTATGGCCCAAGATGTTTTAACATTTAAAAAGGGTGTACATATAGATGAGTTTAAAGAACTATCTGAAAATAGTGATTTATTAAAACTAGAAGTGCCAAAAACTGTGGTAATTCCATTGACTCAACACATAGGTGCCCCAAGCAAATGTTTGGTTAACAAAAAAGATGAAGTGGCAATTGGCGATTTAATCGGCCAGGCTGTTGGTAATTTCTCAGCAAATATCCACTCATCAGTAGCAGGTGTTGTAAGCGATATCATCGATATCCAAACTGCCTCAGGTAAAAATTCACAAGCAGTAGTGATTGATACTGAGGGATATGATCAAGAAAAAGAGTACATATTAAATGAGAATATTAGCTTACAAAAAGAAGAAATAGTAGCTAAGATAAAAGAAGCTGGAATAGTTGGCATGGGTGGAGCAGCATTCCCAACACATATCAAATACACACCGGCAAAAGCTGTAGACACAGTTATAGTAAATGGTGCAGAATGCGAACCATATGTTACCTGTGATGATTACATATTAAAAAATAGACCAGAAGCAATAGTAAAAGGTCTAGAGCTCTTAGTAACAGCGGCTGGAGCTAAAGAGGGAATCATAGCAATTGAAGATAATAAGGCAAAGGCTTATGAAGTTATAGCAGATTATCTTAAGGATTATGCAAATAATGCAACTAATATGCCAAAATTAAAAGTAGTAAAACTTGCTACAAAATACCCTCAAGGTGACGAAAAGAGATTAATTGATGCAACTCTAAATAGAGTAGTTCCATCAGGTGGTCTTCCAATGGATGCAGGAGTAATAGTTTCTAACGTATCAACTGTTAATGCAGTTTACGAAGCTATTTATTATGACAAGCCTCTAATTGAAAGAGTTATGACAGTTACAGGTCACAATGTTGCTAATCCTACAAATATGCTTGTTAAAATTGGTACTCCATTTGATTTTGCCCTAGAAGCGGCAGGTGGTAGCAAGGGAGAAATTGGAAAACTTATAAATGGTGGACCAATGATGGGTATTGCCCAACCAAAGACAGACTTACCAATAGAAAAAGCAACTAACTGTATACTAGTTCAAACAACAGAGGAAGCAATTCCACCAGTTACAGAACCATGTATCAGATGTTCAAGATGTGTAGAAGTATGTCCAGTAAACCTACTACCTCTATATATTCATAAGTATTCACTAAAAGAGAAATTTGACAAGGCAGAAGAACTAAGAATTATGGATTGCATAGAATGTGGATCATGTTCTTATATTTGCCCATCAAAGAGACCTCTTGTAGAAGCAATTAGATTTGGTAAGAGACAAATAAGACAAGCAGGTAAATAGGAGGAGATATATGGAAGATACAAAAAAACTATTAGTTACATCTTCTCCACATGTGAGAAGTAATCGAAATGTTAGAAAAGAAATGCTAGATGTAATAATTGCCCTTATTCCAGCGGGAATTGCAGCATTTTATTACTTTGGATATAGGTCCTTAGTATTGATTCTAGCTTCAGTTTTAACTTGCGTATTAGCAGAAACTATATTTAACAAAGCAAGAAGGAAAGAAAACACAATACATGACCTATCAGCAGTTGTAACAGGGATTTTGCTTGCCTACAACGTTCCATTTACTCTACCAGTTTGGCAAATAGTAATCGGCGCAATATTTGCAATTGTTGTAGTTAAAATGGCCTTTGGTGGACTTGGACAAAACATTGTAAACCCAGCTCTAGCAGCTAGAGCATTTTTGCTAGCTTCATGGTCAAGCAATATGAGCAATTTCGTTCCACCACAAAGAGTAGCAACACTAAAACACGTTAGTGACATTGCATCAGTATCTGCTGCAACACCACTTTCTGATCCAAATGCATATTCTCTTATGGACTTATTTTTAGGAAATATACCAGGGTCACTTGGTGAGGTATCAGCACTTGCACTAATTATAGGTTTTATTTACCTATTAATAAGAAGAGTAGTAAGCTTCAAAATGCCACTTATTTACATAGCAACCGCTACAATTTTATCCGGACTATTTACAGGATTTGATAATATTTTAAAAGATATTTTATCTGGTGGTCTATTACTTGGTGGATTTTTCATGTTAACTGACTACACTACAAGCCCTGTTACTCCAAAGGGACAAATAATATATGCAGCACTAGCAGGACTTATCACAGCTGTTATTAGAGCCTTTGGTGGATATCCAGAAGGGGTAAGCTATTCAATCTTACTTGCAAACCTTGTAGTACCAATAATTGAAAAATATACTATGCCAAAGGTATTTGGTGTGGATTATAGCAAACAAAAAGGAGTAGCAAATGAATAATTTAAAATTAGGTTTAAGATTATTTGTTATAACAGCAGTAGTAGCACTAGCTCTTGCATTTACAAATAGTCTGACAGCTCCAGTAGTTGCAGAAAATCAAGCACAAGAATTAAAAAAATCTCTATCTGTAGTGTATCCTGCAGATTCATATGAAGAATTAGAAGTGGATAAACCAGAAACAGTAGAAAATGTTTATAAAGCCATTACAGCTGATGGGGAAGGATATGTATTCCAAATCAATTCTCCTGGTGGTTATGGAGGGGATATCGAATATCTAATCGGTGTTGATCCAGACCATAATATAACAGGATTTGCTCCATTAGCCCACTCAGAGTCACCAGGATTTGGTGCTGAAATGGAACAAGATTTCTTTAAAGAGGGAATGGTTGGAGTAAATATGGATAATGAAGTTGGCTATTCAGAAGCTGGTGGTGAAAATGAAATAGTAGGTATTTCTGGAGCAACATATTCAACTCAAACTATTGTAAAAGGAATTAACGATGCTAGGGAAGTACTAGCTAGTCTAGAGTAGGAGTTATTATGGAACAACAAATAGACAGACCTCTTGTAGACGAAAATACAAAGGTAGATAGTAAAAGAAAACAGAAAGTAAACCTAGGTAAGGTATTTTCCGATGGTATATTTAAAAATAATCCAGTATTTGTCCAATTAGTTGGAATGTGTTCAGTACTAGGGGTTTCATCAACTTTACAAAATGCTATTGGTATGGGATTATCAGTTATATTTGTATTAGTGATGAGTAATCTTGTAGTATCTTTACTTAGAAACTTTATAAAAGATGAAATTAGAATTCCATCATTTATCGTAATTATTGCAGGCTTTGTAACTATAGTTCAGTTAGTACTTAGGGCATATGTACCTTCTTTATATAAGTCTTTAGGTATATTTGTTCCACTAATTGTAGTAAACTGTGTAATCCTTGCTCGTGCAGAAGGATTTGCTTCAAAAAATGGTCCTGTAGCATCTATTGTTGATGGATTAGGTCAAGGATTGGGATATACATTAGCAATATCTGTGCTAGCGTTTTTTAGAGAATTATTAGGAGCAGGAACAGTTTTAGGAAAAACTATTATTCCATCAGATTACACAATTGGATTCTTGCAACAACCAGCATCATCATTTATAGTACTAGGTATATTATTTGCAGCATATGCAGCTTATACTAACAAAAAAGAACGTAAAGCTGCTTTAGCTAAATAGGAGTGTATATGTCAGATTTAATATCAATAATAATTGGTGCAATATTTGTATCAAACTATGTATTGGGACAATTCTTAGGAATTTGTCCTACTTTAGGGGTAACCGGTAAAGTTGAAACAGCTCGTGGTATGAGTTTTGCTGTAATATTTGTAATAACTTTAGCTTCTATAGTAACTTGGTTTATCCAATATTACTTACTAGAACCACTAAATATTGAGTATCTACAAACTGTAGTATTTATCTTAGTTATAGCATCTTTAGTACAATCAGTAGAGGCTGTAATGAAGAAAAATATGCCTAGCTTATATGGAGCGTTGGGTGTGTTCTTACCGCTTATTACAACTAACTGTGTAGTACTAGGCGTAGCTATAAAAACAATTACAAACCAATATGATTTGCTTCAAACTATTGTTTATGCCCTAGCAGCATCATTAGGATTTATGCTAGCCATGATGATTCTATCATACATAAGAGAAAGAATTGCCGAAAATGATACTCCAGAAGCCTTTAAGGGTGCGCCAATGAGTCTTATTACTCTAGGACTTATGTCAATAGCATTTATGGGCTTTGCAGGATTATAGGAGTCATTTATGAATGAGATATTATTACCAGTTGTAGTTCTAGGGGGCTTAGGATTTTTATTTGCTACTGCTCTTGGACTGATAAGTACAAAATTTAAAGTAGAAACTTCTGTTACAGAAGAAGCCGTAAGAAATGCCTTACCAGGTGCCAACTGTGGTGCCTGTGGTTATCCAGGATGTGATGGATGTGCAGCAGCTATAGCAAAAGGTGAAGCTCCTGTAAATGCCTGTGTAATAGGTGGACCTTCCACAACAAGCTTGGTAGCAAGTGCAATGGGAGTGGAAGCTACAGGAAGTGACAACAGACAAGTTGCCGTTGTAAAATGTAATGGTGACTGCGACAGTGCAAAAGATATGTTTGAATATTCTGGACTTACCGATTGTAGAGCTCAAATAGCTTTATTTGGTGGTAAAAAAGAATGTAACTTTGGCTGCCTTGGTTGTGGAACTTGTGAAAATGTATGTCCATTTGATGCAATCCATGTACATAATGGAGTTGCCAAAGTAGACCGTGATAAATGTGTAGCATGTGGTAAGTGTGTGAAAGCATGCCCAAAAGACATCATAACCCTTGTACCATATGATCAAAAAGCTGTAGTTTTATGTTCAAACCAAGAAAAAGGTAAGGACGCTAGGAAAAAATGTGACAAAGCATGTATTGCTTGTACACTTTGCGCCAAAACTTATCCTGAAGCTTTTGAAATGAAGAAAAACTTATCAGTAGAAAATATCAATCCAGATTTGGACATAGAATTATTAAAAGCAGCAGCAGAAAAGTGTCCAAACAAATGTATTGAAGTTTTTAATTAATTAGCAAAAATAAGCCGGTTATCCGGTTTATTTTTTTGCCTTCGTATAGGACTTAAAATTGACATTAAATTATATAAAATGTAAACTCATATAATGAGGTATTTATATGAAAATTAAAAAAGGAGATATTTTTATATCCCTAGGATTATTAATATTAAGTTTCTTATTGGCTATGTATTTTCAAAGCTTTAATAGCAAGGAAAAAGGCCAGTATATTAGGATAGAACAGAATTCAAAACTTGTGGGAGAATACCCGCTTGATGTTGATAAAGAGATAGTGCTAGATGGTGATGGTAAGTATAACAAGGTTATCATCAAAGATGGCAAGGCCTTTATGAAAGAAGCAAATTGTAGGGATCAAATTTGCGTTCATATGAGGGAGATTAATGTTGATGGTGAAACAATCATATGCTTGCCAAATAGAGTTTATGTAGAAGTAATAGATAAGTCAAAAGAAGACGATAGTATAGATAGGGTAAACCGATGAAAGATATAAGAAATGTAACAAATATAGCCTTGCTTACAGCTATGGCTCTAGCTATATCTTTGCTTGAGCATATGATTCCACTGCCAGTTCCAATACCGGGGGCTAAGCTAGGTTTTTCAAATATGATTATTTTAATCACCCTATATATGTACGGTTTTAAATCAGCACTAATAGTAGGGGTTTTAAAATCCTTTCTTTTGATGCTAATAACAGGATCAGTTTCTGCCTTCTTCTATTCTTTAGCAGGAGCAATCTTATCAGCCATAGCTATGGCAATCTCTCTAAAATACCTATCAAAAGTTGCAAGTTTTATAGGTATAAGTGAGATTGGTGCATTTTTCCACAACCTTGGACAGATACTAGTTGCTATGGTATTTATGGGCAATGTAAAGATGATTATATATTTTCCAGCCCTTGTAATAATGGGGGTTTTCACAAGCTTTTTTGTTGGACTAAGCGTAAATTACGTGACTAGCCATATGAAGAAATTAAATCTTGGAGACATAAATAATGAGAAAGACAATTAAAGATTTTGATTTATCTGACAGGCCGAGGGAAAAGTTAATCAAAGAAAGTTCAGATTCGCTAAGTGATGAAGAACTCTTGGCCATAATATTATCTACTGGAACTAAAGAAAAAAACGCCATAGAACTAGCAAGAGAAATACTAGCAAATTTTTCCTACCAGGAACTATACGACATAGAGGTAAATGAACTTACTAAGATAAATGGAATAAAATCTGCCAAGGCCAGCAAAATTGTCGCATCCTTAAAATTTGGCAAGAGAATAGCCAAAAGAGTCAATCAAAGATCTATAACAAAGATAGAAAAAAGCGAAGATATATACAATTTTCTTAAAGAAGAGCTAGCTGATAAGAAAAATGAGTTCTTTTATGCTATCCTTCTTGATACAAAAAATGTTATAATATCTAAAGAACTAATAACTAAGGGGACCTTGGATGCATCTCTTGTCCACCCAAGGGAAGCATTTAGACCAGCTATCAAAAAATCTGCAAAATCTATAATTTTTGCCCACAACCATCCAAGTGGAAATCCAAGGCCTTCGGAAGAAGATTACAATATTACCAGAAGACTTGTAGATGCTGGCAATTTATTAGATATTAATGTTCTTGACCATATAATAATAGGAGAAAATGATTATTATAGTTTTAAAAAAGAGAATGACATATAGGAGCAAATAATAAATGAAATTTAGGATGATTGCAAATGATTTTGCAATTGATTTAGGAACAAGCAATGTTTCAGTATACAAAAAAAATGAAGGTTTGGTTTTAACTGAGCCTTCCTTGATGGTATTAGATGAGAACTCTACAAAAGTTTTGGCTGTAGGAAACGAAGCTAAGGAAATGCTTGGTAAAACTCCATCTAATATTCATGTTGTAAAACCAATAGTTAATGGTGTTATAACTGATTTTAACTTAACTGAAGCTATGTTAAATTATTTTTTTGATAAAATCAATCCTGGAATGAGCCTTATCCAACCAAAGGTTGTTATTTCAATACCAGATGGGATTACTGATATAGAGACTAGAGCTATAGAAGATGCAGCCTTGCATGCTGGTAGTAGGGAAATAATTTTAGCCCCACAAACCTTAGCTCAAGCCTTTGGCATGGGCCTATCTCCAGACGATCCTAGAGCCATACTTATGGTTAGTATGGGAGCTGGTACTACAGAAGTATCTGTCCTTTCCTTAAATGGCATAGTGACCAATGCTTCTCTTAAAAAGGGAGGAGACTATATAGATGAGGCCATTATTGATTTGTTTAAGAAAAATAAGAAGTTAGATATTGGAAAAAATACTGCTGAAAATATCAAAAATAATATCCTAAGTCTTAGAATCAAAGATGGAGATTTGTCAATGGATGTTGATGGCAGGGATATGATTTCAGCAAGCCCAAAGACAGTAGAAGCAAAAAGTCGTGACCTAGTTGAGGCTGTGATTTCTTATGCTGATGAAGTAATGAATATGATCTATGAAGTTTTAGAAAAGACTCCGCCAGAGCTAACAGGAGATATTAGAAGAGATGGATTCTATTTGTCTGGTGGCTTTGCAAATCTTAAGGGAATCAGAGAATATATAGAAGCCAAGCTTAAGATTTCTTCTTACATATCGGAAAATCCTGGTTCTGATGCAATACTTGGAGCAGGAAAAATCCTAGAAGAACCTGATAGATTTTTGAAATATCGTAAGTAGGTAAAAATGGTCTATAAAAGAGTAAAGAAAAACAACAAATCTTTTTTAATAACTATAGGTATATTAGTTTTGCTAATAATGATTTCATCCCAAAACGATACCATATCTGGTGCTGGGTCAAACTTGGCAAATACAATCTTCAAGCCAATAGAAAAAGTAACTTATTCCATATCGTCAGAGATTATGGGCCAAGTTGAAAGGACTGTTGGATCAAGAGAAACTAGAAGCCAAGTTGAAAAGTTAGAAGCAGAAAATAAGGCCCTTGAAATAGAAAATGCTAGGCTAAATACCATTATAAACAAGGAAGAATTCCTAAAAGAAGAAAGAGACGCAATAAGTTCTTCTGGTAATCAATACTTGAAGGCAAGTGTTGTAAATACAGACTTAAACTCAATGACATCCAATTTTACCATCGATAAGGGCAAAAAAGATGGAGTCAAAAAGAATGATATTATCCTTCAAGCTATAGGAGAAAGTGACTATTATACAGGCCTTGTTGGCAAGGTTACTGAAGTCTTTGAAAATACATCAAGAGTAGTAACTATAAATAATGAAGCAAATGACGTTTCATTTATCAATGCTAGAAGCAATGACTATGGAGTTATAGATAAGTTTACATCAAAAACTATCCAAGGTTATATGCTAGATGTTGATAGCGGAGCTAAAAACTCAGATGTACTTTTGACATCAGGTTTAGGAGGAGTCTATCCATATGGCATCTACATTGGGACAATTTCAAATGTTTCAATGAGTCAAGATTCACTTAGGAAAAATATAACCATAGATTCACCAGTAGACTTTAACCACCTATATAGGGTTTTGGTATTAAGTGGCAACAACGAATATAAATCTGACCAAGCGAATACAGAAGATAAAGAAGATGGAGGAATAAATGAATAAATTTAAAACATTTTTGATTTTACTTATATCATTTATCATACAAACCACCATTTTTTCTAAGATAAATATATTTGGTGCAAATATCAACATCATTATCCCAGCTATAGTAGCAATATCTCAAATATTAGGATATAAGGTCGGTGGATTTGGTGCTTTGATTATTGGCCTTGTTGAAGACTTTTTATTTACTAGCTTTATTGGTGTGAGAGCCTTGTCATATTTTTTGATAGGATCTTTTGTTTCAAGTAATCTTATGAATATTAGTAAAGATAAGCCAAGTGGAGCCATATCAACATTTTTTGCTAGTATATTTAATTTCTTTTTGATTAATTTGATTTACTATATCTTTACGAGCAAAACTACATTGGCTACATATTTACCAATACCATTGCTTGTTGAAGCCTTACTAAATTCATTGATTTACTTAATTTATATAAATCTAGTAAAAAAAGTTATGTATTTACCAACATATAGGATGTAGGGGTGGTCTTTAAGTGAGAAAACAAAAAGAAAGACGATTAATACTTATCGAAGTCCTAGTAGTAATCGCCCTAATAGCTATTGTAGCAAGGCTATACACAGTTATGATTAGCCAAGGAGATTATTACAGAGACTTATCAGATAATAGAAAAGTAAAAGAGGTAGACGAGATTGCTAGCCGTGGAAATATCTATGATAGAAATGGCAAAGTTTTAGCAACAAGTGTACCTGCTTTTGCTGTACAGATTTACAAGGACCAGCTACTAAAGCTTGATGATGAAGATAGGATTGATAGCCTATCAAAGCTAGTAGATATCCTAGAAGAAGATGGAGTAAACTACACTGATGGCTTTGCGATAAAGCTAAATTCTTTTGCCTACAAGAGAAATGAAGACTATTTTATCTTAGGGCAAATGCCTAATGAACTTGTTGTATCAACTCTTATCGACAACGATTTAATCTACGAATTTCTAACATCCACACTTAAGGATGAGAATATAGAATATGAAACAATAAAGACAGCCCTTTTAGCCTTAAAAAAACGTGGTATTGATATACCAGTTCACGTAAGCCAAAAAGAGGGAAACTTAGAAGTTACTTTTAAGGAAAATTCTGAAGAAAAATTAAAGGCTTCTGGTTATTCTATAGATGAAAACCCTATAGATGTAGTAGTAAGAGCTGTTGGCAATGACAAATCTGTTTTATTATCCATACTTGAAAACTCAAATGCGAGAATTCTTGCCTATAATATATTAAAGGAAAGAGACCTATTAGGTAGTTTGACCCTAAAAGATTATGCTATAAAAGCTGATGAGGAGTTAATTGAAAAAAAGGCAAAACTTTCCAAAGCTTATCCTGAGATTAACCTTAAAACATCTCCTAGTGACGATTTCTATGAGATAGTAAAATCCTCTACAATCAAGGACGTTTTGACCCAAGCTATAGTAAAAGACGACGGGGCTTATGTAATACCTGCAGATATCCTAATCCAAGAGCTAGAAAATAAGGGTATTTATGCAAACTTTGATACTGAGGTTATAACAGAAACGGAAGATGATAGGAATCTCTATACGGTAAATGTTAAATTTAGAAATGCACAAGCTGGTTCCCCAGTAGATGAACTGGCAAGGCTTGCAGATGAACATGGACTATTAAAACCACTCATACTATCAGAAGATATAAAATATATGGCTCAAAATGCCAATACAAGAAAAAATATTTATCCAAACATAGATGTAAGTGAAGATGACCCTAAAGATTGGGATTATACCTTTAATATAGAAAAAGATAATTTCTACACTTATTATGCAGCAAAAGATAAAGTTAATTCTAGAAAAAAAATTGTTGAAGTTTTGAACAAAGAAAAAGATCCCAAAGAAATACTAAATTATCTTAAGAAGATCAATGGTTTGGAAAAATTCTCAGATCTAGAAGCTGTAGGTGTCCTTACTATTGACAACCAAGTTAACAGACAAGGAAACTTTGGCTATAGGCCTATAAGCTTGGTATATAATATCGACGAATCAACCGTATTAAAGATCGAAGAAAATATCAAAGCAACATCTGGCATAGATGTAAATACTATTCCAATAAGGTCATATCCAAATAGATACCTAGCAAGTCATATCTTAGGCTACATGGGACCAATTGCAACAGAAGAAGAAATGGACAAATATGTCAAAAAAAGAGACTATTTGAGAGATGAAATCATAGGCAAAACTGGTATAGAAGAGTCCTATCAAGATAACCTAAAGGGCAAAAATGGCAAGAGCCTAGTGACTGTTGACTCAGCAGGCAATAGAAAACAAACCATATCCCAATCACCATCCGAACCAGGTGATGACCTATACTTATCCATTGATGCTGATCTTCAACAACAAGCCGAAAAGTCTCTTGCAGGAGTTTTAAAGGCTATTAGAGAAGGAACAGACTACCAATCAGAATATGGAGTATTTAGACCACTAAGGCGAGCAGCATATGCCCAAAGTGGGGCAGTAGTAGTATCTAATGTCAAAACTGGTGAAGTTTTGGCTATGGCAAGTTTGCCAGATTACGATCCAAACCTATTTTCAACGGGTATTTCCCAATCGGATTGGGAAAGCTTACAAGTCCCAGAAGATAGTGGACCACTAGTACCAAGACCTATGCTTAATATTGCAAGTCAAAGTGCGGTTGTTCCAGGGTCCACCTTCAAACTTGTAACAGCTCTTGCCGCCTTGGAAAATGGCCTAGATCCTCAAGCGGTAATCACTGACTATGGATATATAGAAATTGGAAACAGACGATTTAACAACCTTGCATGGACAGAATATGGAATCACCCAAGGTGAGGAAAACTTGTATGGAGCCATAAGAGATTCTAATAACTTCTATTTCTACGTTCTAGCCCTAGGTGAAAACCCTAGAGATGGTAAGTCAATAGGAACCAAGCTTGAACTAAATGATATTAGAATTGCGGCGGAAAAACTTGGTCTAGACCAAGTAACAGGTGTAGAAATAAATATACCAAAAGAATCTTCTGGAAATATTCCATCAATTGATAAGAAAATTCAGATAACAAGGACCATGCTAAAATCATATCTTGATGAAAATCTTCCTCTTCACCTAAAAGATGAAGTCAAAAAATCAAGAAGCGAATTTGAAAATGATGTTCTAGACATAGTAAACTTCACAGATGCTCCAAAAGAATGGAATCGAAATAAGATTATAGAGTTCCTAGATGAAAGAGGCTACGACCCTGAACTTATCCTTGAAGGGGAGAGAGCAGGACTTGCCGATACAATCAAATACACCTACCTAAATCAAGCTGAGTGGGACATAACAGATATGTTAAATATCGTTATAGGCCAAGGTCAGAATGCCTATACTCCACTTCAAATGAATAGGGCCATAGCTACGCTTACAAACGGAGGATATCTAAATAAATTCACCCTTGTAGATAAGGTAACTAATCACGATTCAGGAGATGTTTTATTTGATAATGTCACTGAGGGAACAAGGATAGAATTAAAAGATAGAAAATACCTAGAAGATATCAAATATGGAGCCTTACTTGTAGCACAAAACAACAAGATACTAAGTGAACTTCCAGTAGAAATAGGTATCAAGACTGGTACTGCAGAAGTAGAGGGTAAAAACGCTGATGGTGTAGGATATGATTCCTATGCATGGATGGTAGGATTTGCACCATATGATGATCCAGAAATAGCAATAAGTATCATTCTAACCCAAGGTGATACTTCTTACAATGTATCTCCTATAATGAGAGATATAGTGGCCAAATATTTTGATTTGAATGTTTACTCATCAAATCAAAATGAAAGCACAGATAATGTAGATACTGCTCAGTTTGGCGATAACGTCCCAGACCAAGGCGGGAATTTGATTGAAAACTTAGATAATAATATTACCGATATTACAAACGAGATTAATGGCAACAACCAAAATATGGAAAATCTTGATGATAATAAGGGGGGGATATGAAAGCATACGTTATAAAAGGTGAAAATGGAATAGGTAAAACTGATTTTGCAGTAAATCTTGCCGAATACCTACAAAAAAACGGCAAGGTGTTATTAGTTCAGGCCAAAAGAAATGCTAATTCTAATATTGAAGATTTCTTTCAGAAAGATGGGATGATTACCTATGATTTAGCTGATTATTTCTCTTCTTTGGCAACTCTAGATAAAATTATAGTCCATGAAACTGATAATCTAGACTTTATAATAAGCCCGCTTTTGGAAGATAAATATGATTTAACAAGAGAGGATTTAAATAAACTTTTATCCGAAATCTCATATGATTATGTAATCTTAGATGAAGTAAATCCAGACTTTCTAAATGAAAAAACGACTGTAGAAATAATAAACCAAAATCAAGTAAATAGTACATTTACTGCTGATACATTTTTTATAAACAAAGCAAGTGATGATTATGATATCAGAAATGATAAGCAAGCTATAGATGCAAAATCTGCTAGGTTTTTAGGAACAGTAAAAAATGGACAGTATTTCAAGGATGTTATAGAAAATTTAATTAATGGCAATGCCGTTGCAATAGCAAAATTAGGATTTTTTGAAAAATTAAAAATGAGCTTTAGAAAATAATAAAAAGGACTTGTTTGAAGTTATGATTTATTAAAACTTCGAACCAAGTCCTCTTTTTTTGATTTTGTTAATTTTTTTATAGCTATTTCCCTTTTTAAAGCCTCAGACTTATTACTAATCTCCTCATAATAAACAAGCTTACATGGCCTTTTTGATCTGGTGTACTTGGCACCCTTACCAGAATTATGAAGAGCTAGCCTTTTTTCAAGATCTATGCACCAACCAGTGTATAAAGAATCGTCTTTACATCTTAAGATATAAACATATCCATAAGTCATATGAAAATTTCTCCTATGACCCTTGAAATAATATCGTAATCAAAAGCCTTTGAAGCAAGGTACCTATAAACTTTTTCTTTAGTATAATAGTCATTCTTGCCACGTGATTTTTTAATTGCAAAATCATAGGCTTTTTGGTATTCTTCGTCATCAGATATATCCGATATATAAGTTTCTATAAGATGATTATCGATTTTCCTTGACCTTAGGGCATAGCGAATTTTATTTTTTGACCATTTTGAAATATTATTTTTATCATTGATAAAAGATTTTACATATGCACTGTCATCTATCAAATTGTAAGATTCTAAAAATTCTATAGTCTTACTAATAGCATCTTCATCATAATCATTATCTCTTAATAACTTAATAAGCTCAAAAGAAGTTTTTTGACTATAGGATATTTTTGCTAGTGCAAAATTTTTGGCCATATTGTATTGATTTTCTTTTAAAATTTCTTTATATGTATCAAAATCGACCTCATCTTCTAAAGATAAATTCAAGTCATTAAAAAAATCATAAGTCAAAGAAAATTCTTCACCAGCAATGGTTAGGACTATTAGATTGTATTTATCTGAATAATCTATTTTTTCAATAATCATATGCTGGCTATTGACATATAAGCATTATATATGATTGGTGCAACCATAGCTATAGCTATAACTATTGCAAAAATTTTAAGTAATGTTTTCTTATTTTTCATTATCTCACCTCTAGATTTATTTTACTACTAAAAGTTTAAATTACATTTAAACAAAAAATCTTATATAAAACTTGACACATAAGAAATAAGATTATATAATATATTTTGCAGTTAAATATTAAGGCCTTTTGTTAGTAAAACTATTGTTAAATATTTTTAATAAATACTTGACATATATTTTATATAGTGTATACTAGATAGGGTAATGACCTGGTGGGTATGGTCCAGTTGGTTAAGACACCTGGTTGTGGCCCAGGAGGCCGTGAGTTCGAATCTCACTACTCACCCCATGCGGGATTGGCGGAATTGGCAGACGCGCTAGACTTAGGATCTAGTGAGAATTTCTCGTGAAGGTTCAAGTCCTTTATCCCGCACCATAATGTGAAAGTAATCGTTGGTTTTCAATGGTTACTTTTTTTATTATTTTGTTTTATACTAATTGAAAAATAAGTTTATTGTAATATAATGATTTTAAGAGAAGCCACCTCTTGGTCTAAAAAAGCTCTTGATATTTATCAAGAATAGGAAGTAAACAATGGTAAATTACCACAAAAAAGACAGTAGCTGCCACTACTGTCTTTTTCTTGTTTTACTTGTTTTTGGAATGATAGTTGCTTATTGCAATTAATATTATTCCTACTAGCAAGGGAAAAATAAAATTTTCCAAGATGGAAGTAAACAAGTTTAATCACCACCTTTCACCTATTAATTAATAGGCAATATAATTATAGCATATAGTATATTTTGGTTAAATAAAAATGGACCATTAGTAATATTGAAAATCTTAAATAAATCATATGAATTTTAATAATAATTTAAGATATAATAAAATAATTTATCTTTTACTCTGTTAAAAATTTTCAAAATAGGTTATAATTTATATTAATAGGAGGATGTTTTGCAAAAATTTAAAAGAGTTGTATTAAAACTAAGTGGTGAAGCCCTAGCAGGTGATAGGGGCTTTGGCTTTGATGATAAAGTTATTGAAGATATTTGCCAATCGATCAAAAAACTACATTTACTAGGTGTTGAAATAGCAATTGTAGTTGGTGGTGGAAACTTCTGGAGGGGAAGATCTGGTACTACTATCGATAGGGCAAGCTCTGATAATATTGGAATGCTTGGAACAGTTATGAATGGTCTTAGGATTCAGGGTTCTCTTGAAGAAATGGGACTTGATACTCGTCTTATGACTGCCATAGATATGAAAGAAGTTGCAGAACCATATATTAGAAGACGTGCTATTAGACATTTGGAAAAGGGAAGGGTTGTTATCTTTTCAGCTGGAACAGGTCTACCATATTTTTCAACTGATACTACTGCAAGTTTACGAGCTCTTGAGATAGATGCCGATGTAATACTTCTAGGTAAGACTGGTACTGATGCAATTTATGACAAGGATCCAAATGTTTATGACGATGCCATCAAATACGATAGGCTAACCTATAAAGAAATCCTCCAACAAGAAATAAAAATTATGGATACAACTGCATCAAGCCTTGCTATGGATAATAGTATGCCACTTATAGCATTTGGCATAGATGATCCTAAAAATATGGTAAAGATTTTTACCGAGGAAGAAGATATAGGTACAATTGTAAAGGAGAAATTTTAATGAATTACGATCAGATTAAAAATACAGCTAATAAAGAAATGAAGCAAGCTGTTGAATCTTTTGAGACAAGAATAGCAAATATTAAGGCAGGTCGTGCAAGCGAATCTATTTTGGATGGTATTACATTTTCATATTATGGAACTGAAACACCAATCAATCAAGCTGCAACTATTTCTATCCCAGAAGCTAGACTTTTAGCTATCAAACCATGGGATAGGAACAATATTGGCCCAATAGAAAATGCTATTTTGAAAGCTAATATTGGAATCACTCCACAAAATGATGGTGAAGTGATAAGACTTCCTTTCCCAGCACTTACAGAAGAAAGACGTAAAGAATATACCAAAGAAGTTGACAAGTATGCAGAGGAAGCCAAAATAGCTGTAAGAAACAAAAGACGCGATGCAATGGATGAAGTTAAAAAAGCAGAAAAATCTGGAGATATTACAGAAGACGATAGATTTTCACTAGAAGAAGAGCTTCAAAATATTACAGATAAAAATATCAAATTACTAGAAGAAATCTCTGATAAGAAAAACCAAGAGTTATTATCTGTATAAAAAGTGAATGATCTTAATAAAATAAAAGATATATTAAACAAGGACATTATCCCTCAAAAAGTTAACAGCAGGGTTATGTCCTTGTTTTTAAAACAATTATCATTGTTGCTAAATTCTGGTATATCAATTGATACCAGTTTAAAAATCATTGAAAATCAGAAAATTGACAAGAACATTACCAAAGCCTTGGCAAATGTGAATCTAGACTTAGATAGGGGCTTATCCATATATGAGGCCTTTACTAATAATGAAAAATATTTTAATCCTATGATTATAGCCTTTATAAAAAGTGGGGATAAAAGTGGCAAGTTTTCTGAGATTTTGGATGACCTTTCAGCTTATATTGGCGAGGAAGATAAGAATAAGTCCACTATCAAAGAAGCTTTGACCTATCCTGTGATACTTTTTTTTATGACGATTTTGATAGTTGTACTAATTTTAAACTTCGTTTTGCCAACATTTCAAAATCTTTTTGCAGAAAGTGGCCAAAGTCTACCAACTACTACGAAAATATTATTAGCTATGAGTGAATTTATTAATAACTATGGATTTATAATTCTGCTTTTCATCATATTTATAGTACTTTCTATACTAATACTAAAAAGAGATAAGGATCTTGCTTATAAGATAGATAAGTTTCATTATAAACACTTTCCCTTTAGAAATCTTAGGCAGGAGAAGTTAGAATACCAAATATCATCCTTGCTTTTTATACTAAGATCTGGCGATATTGAAATAAATGACTCGCTAAGGCTAGTCAAAGAATCATTTAAAAATACATATGTAAAGGATGAAATAGATAAAATCATCAAAGACCTAGATTGTGGTATGACTCTATCAAACAGTATTGAAGATAAAAAAGATTTTAGTCCGCTTTTTAAATCAATGATTAAGATAGGGGAGGATAGTGGAAATTTGCTAGAGGCCTTGAAAAGATCAAGCCAATATTATGCCAACGATTACATATATAAATTAAAGAGAATAGCAAATCTTGCAGAACCAATTATGATTATTTTTATGAGTATCATAGTTGGATTTGTAGTTTTTTCAATTGCCATACCAATATTTGACTCAGTGAATACAATATAAAAAGGAGCTTATATGAAAAATAAAAAGAAAAAAGGTTTTACGTTAATTGAACTTGTCATAGTTATTGCAATTATTGGCATACTTCTTGCCATAGCTGTACCAAAGTACCAACAATCAAAACATCAAGCTGCAGTGGCCGCTCACAATGCCAACGTACATATGCTAGAATCAGCTGCTACTATGAGGCTAGCTGATGGGCTTAAAACAGAGAGTGAAACTTGGGAAAAAGCTGATGAAGCAAAAGATTACGTTCAAAACTGGCCTAAAGTACCGGAAGGTTTATTTAATGAGGGCACAGGTTATAAAGTGACGATAACTAAAGATGGTAGTATTACAGTTACTCCAGAACAAATTATAGAAGAAAAAGATAATAGAAAATAAATGTTTTTCTATTATATGTTGATATTTGCAATAGGAAGTATTTTTGCTTCCTTTGCAAATCTTGTAGTTCTAAGAACTATCAGAGGAGAAAGCATAGTTTATCCACCAAGCCATTGCGATTCTTGTGGTCATAAATTAAAAGCAGTAGATTTATTTCCGATAATATCTTACATATTTTTGAGAGGCAAGTGCAGGTATTGTAAAAGCAAAATCCCGATAGAATCTTTTATGGTAGAACTTATCTTAGGTATATTACTAGTAGTGATTTTTGATTTTACTAATATTCTAGGATCTATTTTGATTTTTTCGGGACTGATGTTTGCCCTTATTATAGCCTTGATAGATTTAAAGACCTATGATATCTACATGAATCAAGTTGCCATACTAGCTATAATGGGAATTATTTATAGGTATATGTCAATTGGATTTGATATAAAATTTTTCTACATAATACTGGGATTTTCCATAAGCTATTTACTAATATATTTAATCTCCAAGAAAGGAATTGGCGATGGGGATATATATTTCTATCTTGCCTTATTCCTCTTTATAGAAAATGAGTATATTGGACGGTTTGTACTAATATCAATATGGATTGGTGCAATCTATGGTGTTTTTGTATTCTTAAAACATAAGTCCGTAAAAATTGAAATACCATTTTGTATTTTTATTTTTATGGCCTTTTTGCTTATAGTCTTATTTAGAGGATATCCTATATGAAAAAACGTGGATTTACCCTAATAGAATTGGTGGCTGTTCTGGTAATAATTTCTATAGTAAGTGCAATTGCAATTACAAGATTTAATATAATCGACAATTTCAAGGCAAATATCGAATTGCAGACACTTATTAATGATTGTGATTATGCCAAGATGAAGGCTATAAGTACCGGGGAAGAATATATATTGAATTTTGGCAAGCATTACTATTACATTGTTGGGGCCTCTACTTCTTCTACTAAAGCACCAATAAGAAGAAATCTAGATAATATTTATTTTTCTTATCATAATATGCCAAAAAGTGAAATTAGATTCACTAAAAGTGGAACGGTGTCTTATGCTGGAAAAGTAGAAATTAAAGAAGTTGATAAAGTAAAAATTGAAGTGCCTGAAAGCGCTGATGACGATAAGCTTGTTGAATTAAGAGTAAGGGTTGGTCTGGGTTATGTTAGGTACAAAAAATAAAAAATCAGGATTTACTCTAATTGAAACTATTATCGCCTTAGGATTATTAGCCCTTATAGCTATGTTTTTACTGCCAGCATTAAGTAAACTCAATGAAAATTCTAAGAAATTTAAAGATCAAGCAAAGATAGTATATGCCCTCCAGGCTGCTATCGAAGAGGAAAAGTCTATAATGGATAGTCCGTATGGATCAAAGGTTAAATACATCAATGGCTATGATATTTCTATTTATAGGCAAAGTTATAGTGATAATTTAGATTATATAAGGGTAAATTATGAGAATTTTGAACTTGAAGTTATAGAGGTTATAAATGAAAAAACGTGGTTTTACACTAATTGAAATCCTTGCAAGCCTTGCCATAATTTCAGTGCTAATACTTGTTGTATCTTCAATTTTTTCTATATCTATAAATTTGACCCAAAAATCCTACGAAGATGAGCTTGATTATAAGGAATATTCCTATGCCTGCCTATTTGTGGACAATATTGTAAGAAGTGCCTATAAAATCGACCTATTAGACAAACCAAACGAAGTAACAAACTTTGTTGCCTATGTCAAAAATCCTAATGAAGGGAATAAATTTGATACATATGTATTTGATTTTAGGCAAAATGCTGATGACAGTGGTGAGCTTGTGGTATACATGAATAATATTTCAGCTGCTACAAGTGATACTAATCTTATCAGCCAGAATGGAAGAAATCATTCGCCATCAAAAATTTCTAAATGCCAATCTGCAAAGATCACCTATGAAGAAGGAAATATCATACATATAATAATTAATGAAAATAGCCAAAAGTTTAGATACGAAAGTAAGATTTACTTGGGAAATAGATTATGAAAAAGGCATTTATCTCAGTTTATACTCTTATAGTTTTATTTATTATCTCCTTGACCATCACCTATATCTATAACCAGCAGAAAAATTCGGCTTCCTATGCCAAGGGCTTGTATGAGAAAAAACAAGCTCAATATTTGGCTGAATCTATAATGAATTCTTTTATGGAAGAAAATAGTGATCAAGTAGCTAAGATTATTTTAAAACATTATGATGATCAAGAAAAAAAGAAAAATAATGAAGGAATAACAAATGATGAGATCAAAACAGAAAGCTTAGAAAGCCTACCATATACCTACAAGGATAAAAAATACAATATCCATATCTCTAGAATCGGAAACAGAGCTAGAAAAGAAATAAATGGACTTTATTTGATATTTTTAAATAGGGTAAGTGTTGGTGAATCAAAGGCTGATAGTGAAATATATATAAAAGTTTTTGATAAAAAAGATGGAAATGATGAAGAATTTGACAAAAATCGTCTAAGAATTGAAATAAGACATACATATTAGCTTTGTAAAAAGTACTTATTTGGTATAATACTTATAGAAACTAAAAATAAAAGGAGCCAAAATGAAAATTTTAGTAATTAACTGTGGATCATCTTCACTAAAATATCAACTATTTGACATGGAAAATGAAGACGTATTAGTACAAGGACTTGTTGAAAGAATTGGAATCGAAGGAAGCCGTCTAGTTCAAAAAAAAGATGGTGATAAATATATCATCGAAGAACCAATGGCAAACCATACAGAAGCTGTAGGACATGTTTTTGATGCCCTAGTAGATAGCGAAAATGGTGTTATTGAAAGCCTAGATGAAATCGATGCTGTAGGACATAGATTTGTTCACGGTGGAGAAAAAGCTACAAAATCAGCACTTATCAATGATGAAGTAAAAGCTATCATCGAAGATTCTGCAAAATTTGCACCACTTCACAACCCAGCTAACCTTATGGGCCTAAAAGCTTGTGAAGAACTTCTACCAAATGTACCAAATGTAGCAGTATTTGATACAGCTTTCCACCAAACTATGCCAGCAAAAACATATCTTTACGGTATTGACTACAAATACTATGAAGAAGATGGCATCAGAAAATATGGATTCCACGGAACAAGTCACAATTACATTACAAATAGAGCAGCAGAATTACTTGAAAAACCATTAGAAGAGACAAATATCATCTCAGCTCACCTAGGAAATGGTTCATCAATTACAGCAGTAAAAGAAGGTAAATCTTTTGATACAACAATGGGGCTTACACCACTTGAAGGACTTGTAATGGGAACAAGATCAGGAGATCTAGACCCAGCTGTAGTAACATACATCGAAGAAAAAGATGGAGTTTCTCCAAGTGACATGAACAATATCCTAAACAAACAATCAGGTGTACTTGGAGTATCAGGAGTAAGCTCAGACTTTAGAGACCTAGAAGATGCAGCTAAAGAAGGCAATGAGAGAGCTAAGTTTGCCCTTGATATGTTTGCTACAAGAGCAAAAAGATATATAGCAGGCTACATGGCAGAAATTGAAAAAGTTGATGCTATTGTATTTACTGGTGGTATAGGTGAAAACTCAATCGAAATGAGAGAAGATATCCTAAAAGGTTTTGAACAATTCGGAATCAAAATAGACCCTGAAAAGAACAATGTACGTGGCGGAGAACACGTGATTTCAACAGATGATTCAAAAGTTAAGATTATGGTTATAGCTACAAATGAAGAGCTAATGATCGCAAGAGATACTAAAAATTTAGTTAAATAATTCTCTTGACAATGAAGAGCACTCAATATATAATATTAAAGATTGCTAAAACTGATAAGAGGAGGTGTAAGGATGGCAGTACCAAAGAGAAGAACATCAAAAACAAGAAAAAACAAAAGAAGAGCCTCAGCTTATACTTTGAATAGATCAAATTACGTTGAGTGTCCAAATTGCCACGAGCCAAAACTTCAACACAGAGTTTGCCCAAACTGTGGAGAATACAAAGGCAAAGCAATAATTGATGCTAATTAAGGTAGTGTTTTTGCACTATCTTTTTTTATACCCAAAAGAGGATATATGAGAATACTAATTGACACCTATGGAGCAGATTCTGGAAGCAATGTAATAGTTGATGGAACAATTCTTGCAAAAGAAAAAAGAAACTTCACACCTGTCTTTGTGGGTAATGAAAAAGAAATAAAAGAAAATATTGATGGTAGGATTTCTGATTATGAAATAATTCCTACTGATAGTTTCATATCAAATGATGAGGACCCAGTAAGGGCCATTAGAAGGAAAAAGGACGCTTCCATTGTGCTCGCTTATGAGAAATCAAAAGAAGAGGGCTACCATGGACTAGTATCCGCAGGATCAACTGGAGCCTTGCTTGCTGGAGGACTTTTCCTAGCAGGAAGGATAGAGGGAATCAAAAGAGCCTGCCTTGCGGCAAATATTCCATCAATAAATGACAATATTTGCCTACTAATGGATACAGGGGCAAATATGGATTGCAAGGCAGAATACCTATACGAATTTGCCCTAATGGGTTCGATATACCTTGAAAATACAATGGGAATAGCAAATCCAAGTATTGGTCTTTTAAATGTTGGGGTAGAAGAGCATAAGGGAAATAAGCTTTCTAAAGAAACATATGCTCTATTAAAGGAGAGCAAATTAAACTTTGTAGGCAATGTAGAATCAAGAGACTTATTTACTGGCAAGGTAAACATACTTCTTGCAGATGGTTTTGATGGAAATATAGCCATAAAAACAGCTGAAGGAGTATTAAAGCTTATGGGCTCCCAAATAAAGTCAACTATCTACAAGTCCACAAAGAATAAAATTGCTGGAGCCTTATTAAAAAATGACCTTAAAGCTATGACCAACAAATTTTCATCCGACGAAGTTGGAGGAGCTCCACTTCTTGGGGTAAAGTCTTATGTATATAAGGCACATGGAAATACTAATGAACTTGCATTTTCCAATGCTATTTTAGGATTAATGAATTATATAGAAAGAAATACAATTGAAAAAATCGAAGGAGAAATAAAATGATTAGAGATGAACTAATAGCTCTAGCCAATGAAAATCTTGATATTGACTTTAGCGAAATGGAAATGACTACCAAATTATCTGATTTAGACATTGATTCAATCGATATGCTCGATTTTATCATGCTTATAGAAGAAAAATTTGAAATAGAATTTGAAGAAGATGAGCTAGACGAGATTGAAACCCTAGGCGATATCGCTGAACTAATAGAAAGCAAAAATTAATGGGACTAAGCAATATTAGACTTGCTCAAATAAAAGAATTTGAAGACAGGATTGGCTACACTTTCAATGATAAAAAGTTGATCGATGTAGCCTTTACTCATTCATCCTTTATAAATGAAGCTAAAAAGGGTGCAAAAAGCAATGAAAGACTTGAGTTCTTGGGAGATAGTGTCTTAGATATGGTTGTAAGCGAGATTTTGTTCAAAAATTACAACAATAAGCCAGAAGGCTGGCTAACCAAGACCAGGTCAAGATTAGTGTGTACAGATTCTTTTTCTAAGGCAAGCGAAAAGTATGATTTG
This sequence comes from Anaerococcus urinomassiliensis, assembly GCF_900128425.1. Taxonomy (NCBI): domain Bacteria; kingdom Bacillati; phylum Bacillota; class Tissierellia; order Tissierellales; family Peptoniphilaceae; genus Anaerococcus; species Anaerococcus urinomassiliensis. The sequence continues at coordinate 1,011,439 of NZ_LT635782.1, read as the reverse complement.
ACTAGCTTTTTAAACTTTGGCAAAGGAGAAAAAAAGCAGGGTGGTAAATTAAAAAAGCACGTAAAAGCTGACACTTTTGAAGCAGTTTGCGCTGCAATTTACCTTGATGCTGGATATGAGTTTTTGTACGACTTCTTGGTTGAACATTTCAAAGTTGAAGCCCTTGAGATCATAGAAGATGATTCACTTTTCAACGATTATAAGACTAGGCTACAAGAGTATTACAATTCCCATGGCAAGAAGATTTTAAAATATACACTCATAAAAGAAGAAGGTCCAGAGCATGACAAGCTATTTACCATGGCTGTTATAGAGGGAAAGAGAACCCTTGCAACAGGTATGGGTAAAAACAAGAAAAAAGCCGAACAAGATGCTGCAAAGAATGCTTATGAGATGATAAAAAATGGCTAAGAAAGAATATATTATTCCAATATTTATACCGTTTTTGGGTTGCCCGCACGATTGTGCATTTTGTAACCAAGTGAAAATCACAAATTATAAGGACAAGATGGAACCATCTAAGGTCATTTCTGAGATAGAAAAAAATCTAGCCTATTTTCCAGCAAATGACAATATAAAAGAAATTGCTTTTTTTGGTGGATCATTTACAGGACTTGATTATGATGTAATGACTGGATACTTAAAAATAGCAAAAGAATACAAGGAGAAGGGAATTATTGATAGAATCAGACTTTCAACTAGACCTGATTATATAAATAATTTCATTCTTGATACACTAAAAGATTACGGAGTAGACATTGTTGAGCTTGGCATCCAATCCTTAAGCCAAGATGTCCTAGATGCCAATGAACGTGGCCATAGTGTAAGTGCAAGCGAGAAAGCATCTCGTTTAATAAAATCCTATGGAATAAAACTAGGTCATCAAATAATGCCAGGCCTTTTCGCTGATACTAAAGAAAAGATGATAAATACGGCAATAGAGTCTATAAAAATAGGACCTGATATGGTAAGGATTTATCCTACCCTAGTTATAAAGGATACTAAGCTGGCTAATCTATATGAAGCTGGTATTTATAAACCTTTAGACCTAGATGAGGCAATCGAAATATCAAGTGAGATTGCCATGCTTTATATGTATAAGGATATAGATATTATAAGAATTGGTCTACAGCCTACAGAAAATATAAACGAAGGCAGGGATGTAATAGGAGGACCTTTTCATCCGGCTTTCAGACAGCTTGTGGAAGCAAATATTTATAGGACTTATCTTGAAGAAATTATTTGTAATGAACAATTGCAAGATGAATTGACTATCTTTACAAATGATAGGAATATTTCTTTGACAGCGGGAAATAATAAGTCAAATAAAAAGTATTTTTATGATAAGTACAAAATCAAAATCAAATTTAACTCTTCCAAAGACCAATATATTCTTTATGAGGACAGGAAGATTGATTTTGATCTCGATTTATTTATTAAAAATTATGTGGAAAAAAACTACGGTGGTGATTTACTATTAGATTAGAAAGTATTGAACTTAAGGGATTTAAGTCCTTTGCAAACAAAACTACAATAAAATTTGATAATCAAATAACTGCCATAGTTGGACCAAATGGATCGGGCAAGTCAAACATTTCCGATGCCATAAGGTGGGTCTTGGGTGAGCAATCAGCCAAATCCCTTCGTGGTGGCAAGATGAATGATGTCATTTACCAGGGTGGGGAGAAGAAGAGCCCCCTAAATTTAGCTGAAGTCAATCTTACTTTTTCCAACAAAGACCATAGTCTAGATATCGACTATGAAAAAGTTGTGATTACTAGAAGAATTTTTAGAGATGGTGAAAATGAATACAAGATCAATGGCAAGAAAGTTAGGCTAAAAGATATCAGAGAACTATTTCTTGATACAGGTATAGGTAAAGAAGGCTATACCCTCATTGGCCAAGGTAGGATTGACGAGATTATATCTTCATCAAACCTAGAAAGACGCGCCATATTTGAAGAAGCTAGTGGTATATCAAAACACAAGTACAGGAGAGATGAGGCAGTAAAAAAGCTTGATAGGGTTACTGAAGACTTGGAAGTTATTGAATACGAGTGGGAATATAAGTCCAAGGACTTAGAAAAACTTAAAAATCAAGCAGCAAACTACCAAAAATGGCAAGAATTAACTAGTGATTTGGATTTCAAATCCTATTCTTACTTCAAAAACAAATCTCAAAAATTAATTGAAAAAATAGATCAGACAAACAATAAAATTGCTGAAATTTCTGATCTTCATAAAGAAAAATCTCAAAGGCTTGCGGGATTAAGCAAAAAAAGCCAACCTTTTGAAATAGAATATAAAGAATTGACTTCTGACATTGAAGCTTACCAAACAAAGCTAAGGACTCTAGAAAGAAAGGTGGAGTCCTCAAAAAACAATCTAGATTTAAACAAACAAAAGCTAGACTACACCCAAAAAGATTTGGACAGGGTCAGATTGAATCTAGGCCAAAACGACAAGAAGTCTCAAGCTTTGAAAGCTGATCTAGATTTGGAAAATAAGAATTTAGATGAGAAAAATGCCCTAATAAGTGACCTGAAAACAAAAATTGCTGATAATGAAAAGCAAATTCTTGACATTAACAAATTGATTGATGAAAAGTCTACTAGCTTAGCAAAGAGAAGAGAAGAAAAAGAAAAGCTAGATAAGATTATCTATGACTATGAGATCACAAGCAAAACTAGGGAAATCTTGGAGCAAAAACGTAGCCAGGAAGATAAAGAAAAGAAGGAAAAACTATATCAAATTGAGAGCGAAATAGAGCTAATAGCAAAAGAATTGGATGCTCATAATAAAGATAAGGAAAGTTTACTAGACGAAAACTTAAAACTAAGATCTACTATAGAAAAGTTAAACGATGATTTAAAAAAAGATTCTATGGCTATCAAGGCTATAGAAAATGATATTGCAAAGAATAATATCGAACTAAAGACAGCCATTAACGAATATAAGTTTAAGAAAAACTTGATTGAAAGAAATGAGGGATATTTTTATTCAGTAAGTGATTTTTTGAACAAAACCAAGCACCTATCCCATCTTTATGAAGATACACTAGCAAATCTTATTACAATTAATAAAGGATATGAAGAAATAATAGACAATTTGATAGGAAGTGCCCTACAAAACATAGTAACTAGAACTAAGGATGAAACAAGAGATCTAATAAAATTTGTCAACAAAAATCATCTAGGTAGGATAACTTTTCTACCAATTGATTCCATAAAGTCCTATAGAAAAAATAAGCCCAATGAGGCTGAAGTCATAGCCATGGCCTATGAGCTAGTTTCTTATGACAAAAATCTGAAAAATATAATAAATCACTTCCTTGGATCAACTGTTGTAGTAAAAGATATAGACCAGGCTATAAGTCTTTCCAAGAAAATCACAGGTTTTAGGATTATAACCCTAGATTTGGATGTAATAAATAGTTGGGGATCTATGGCTGCAGGTTCCAATAAAAACAAAAAATCAAATACAGGAATTTTAAATCGTAGGCAAAAACTAGAGGAAAGCAAAATTAATATCCAAAATCTCCGTGCTAAGTCTATAAACTTGGACAAGGCCCTAAAGAACTTATATAAAAATTTAGATTATACAAAGGCAAATATATCTAATTCAAATCAAGCTTTGGCTCAGAACCAAGAAAAAATAAGCGAGACAAAGGCAAATATAACAAATCTCACTTATAAGATAGAAAACCTATCAACTCAAAAAACTGACCTTGAGAGTAAATTATCATCAAGTCTTGAAAAAATAGAAGACCTTGATATTGACGCATTAAAAGAAAAACTTAACAAGCTAAATATTGCGGATTTAGAAGAAGAGCTTAAGGCGCTTGAAACAAAGAAAAGTGATCTGTCTTTAGTACTTGCAACAGATAAAAATTCCCTTGAAAGCAACAGCCGTGATATCAATATGCTAACAAATTCTATAGGAAAACTTAAAGATGAGCTTAGCAACTTGGTCTATAGTCAAAAATATGAGGCTAAATCAAAGACAGAGAATATATCCTTGATTGAAAAAATAAAAAAAGAAAATAATTCCTATATAGAAAGCATCAAAAAGTCAAAAATAGAGATTGATGAAATTAATATCAGTTTAAGCAAAGGGCAAGCAAAGCTAAAAGAAATAGAAAGTGAAAATCAGAGTCTAATCAAAGATTTGAAAAAAATCGAAGAAGAGATTTCAAAAATCAACCTAGATAAAGTCAAACTTGACTATAGCCTTGAAGGATACAAAAAAGATTATCAAAATCTAAGTGATGAGATTGAGCCCTTTATAACAAAAACAATTGGCGAACTTGAAGAAAGCTATAAGGATAGAGAAATCATATCCCCTAATAAAAATGACATGGTAAATTTACAAAAATCCATAAATAACATAGGCTATTTTACATTAGACTCACTAAAAGAATACCAAGAGATAAAAGAAGAATTTGAATTTACCAATAAGCAACTTAATGACTTGAAGGAGTCAAAGGATAATATCATCAAAATGATAGAATCTCTTGAAGTAGAGATGAAAGAGGAATTCAAAAAGAACTTTGAAATAATCAATGAAAAATTTCAAAGGATATTCCAAACCCTTTTCATTGGTGGCGAAGCTAGGCTAAAGCTTGACAGTGATGATGAGCTACTTGCAGGTGTTGATATCATTGCAAGACCACCTTCCAAGTCTTTCAAATCTATATCACTATTATCTGGAGGAGAAAAGGCCCTTACTGCAGTTGCTCTTTTGTTTGCAATATTTGAGACCAATCCAGCACCGTTTGCAATACTAGATGAGATAGATGCAGCTCTTGATGAGACAAATATCAAAAGATATATAGAGTATTTGAAATTACTATCAGAAAATTCTCAGTTTATCATGATAACCCACAGGCAAACAACCATGCAATTGGCAGAAAAGATTCATGGAATTACAATTGACGATGATGGTATAAGTCAGATATATTCCATTGACTTTGATGAAAATTGAAAAATCAAGGTCAAAAAGTAAAATATAGGCAAAGGAGAGTCTATGGCAATTAGAAATATTAGAATTGAAGGAGACCCAATACTTAGAAAAATTTCTAAAAAGGTCCCTCAAATTACAGATAGAATCAAAGTACTACTTGATGATATGGCAGAGACCATGTATGTGGCTGACGGCGTAGGCCTTGCTGCACCTCAAGTTGGTATATTAAAACGCGTGATAGTTGTAGATCCACGTGATGAAGAAACTGGTCTAGTTAAACTTGTAAATCCAGAGATAATAGAAGCAGATGGAGAGCAAATTGGCGTTGAAGGATGTCTTTCAATACCAGAATTTAATGGAACAGTTAAAAGACCGGAGCATGTCAAAGTAAAATACTTAGACGAAGATGGTAATGAAAAAATCTGGGATGCTCACGGCTTTCCAGCAGTAGTACTTTCCCACGAAATAGACCACTTAGATGGTATTTTATTTAGGGATAAGTATATAGATGAGGTTAAATACGACGTTGAAAATGCTTAATATATGTTTTATGGGAACTCCAAAGTTTGCTGTGCAGACTTTGGATATTCTTTATAATGATGAAAATTTTGATGTAAAACTAGTAGTAACTGCCAAAGATAAGAAGAGATCAAGAAATAAGGTAACACCTACAGAGATCAAAAAATATGCCACAGACCATGGCATAGACGTAGTAACTCCAGATTCTGTAAATACCGAAGAATTTGTAAATCAACTAGAAAAACTTGAAATAGATTTTATAGTTGTAGTTGCATTTGGCCAATTTATAGGTGGTGTATTATTAGAAAGATATAAAGACAGGATAATAAACCTTCACCCTTCAATCCTACCAAAATATAGGGGAGCAGCTCCTATGCAGTTCACTTTGCTAAATGGAGAGAAAGAAACATCTCCAACAACTATGCTAATTGAAAAAGGCATGGACAGTGGAGATATATTAATGCAAGAGATAGTAGATGTAGATATGAATGACAACTATTATTCTCTAGAAGAAAAAATGTCAGAATATGGATCCAGGGCTATAAGAGATACACTTATTAACTTTGATGAGCTTTATAAAAATAGAATCAAACAAGACCATAGTGAAGCTACATTTACCAAAAAAATCACCAAAGAAATGGGCAAGATCGATTGGAATGATGATAGCATTAAGATTTATAATCAAATCAGAGCCTTGATAGATTATCCTACAGCTTATTTTGCCTATGAGGATAAAAATGTAAAAGTTTTAGAAGCAGAAATCATCGATTCTTATGATCCAAATCCTGGATTTGTCTACCAAGCAGATAGCAAAAAAGGCATTATCATTGGAACAGGAGATTCTGCCATAAAGATAAACAAACTTCAATTCCCTGGCAAAAAAGCCATGGAAACAAAAGCATTCTTGATGGGCAATGACTTTGAAAAAGGAATTACTCTTTGATGAATGAATTTGAAATACCTTTAAATATTCTCTATAAAGTCCTATACCAGGATTGCAAATCAAACGAAGAGATAAATTTTTTTGCAAAAGAGACTGATAATCTACCTTTAGCAACAAAAATTATCTATGGAGTATTAGAAAATAAGCTTTACCTAGATTATATGATTAGGAAGCTTTCGAATATAAGGCTAAAAAAAATCAACCCCAAAATTCTAATAATCCTAGAGATGGGAGTCTATAATATTCATTTCCTAGAAAAAAAGGACTATGCTGTGGTTAACGAACTGGTTAATCTAACTAAGAGTGTAGATAAGAGATCAAAGGGTTTTGTAAATGCGATTTTGAGAAATTTTATAAGAGACGAAAAAGAAATTGCAACTATATATGAAAGAGATGACATAAAAGCCCTATCCATCAGATATTCCTTGCCAGTAGAACTTACAAATTATATTTATCAAAACTATGGCATGGACTATACTAAAAAATTTTTAAGATATATAAATAGTGAACAAGTTATTTCTATTAGGGTAAATAATCTAAAAACAAACAAGAAAGAATTAACAGAAAAGCTAAAAGCTCTTGGATACCAAATAGAAGATGGGAAAATTTCTAAAAATGCTTTAAGAGTCTTAAATCCAGCTGGATTAGCTGAAAGTATAGATTTTAAAAATGGACTTTTTACCATCCAACAAGAATCTTCTATGAAAACTATAGAGGTACTAGATCCTAAAAAAGGTGCAAAGATTTTAGACTTATGTGCAGCGCCAGGTACAAAGACCTCATATATAGGTGAATACATTGAAAATGATGGAAAGATCATAGCCAACGACCTATTAGAACAAAAACTTCCCTTAATCAAAGAAAATATTGATAGGCTGGGACTAAAAAATATCGAGCTTAGATCATTTGATGCGACTATTTTTCAAGATAGGTATATAGATGCCTTTGATTATGTCCTAGTTGATGCACCTTGTTCGGGCCTTGGGGTTATGGGAAGAAAAGCAGAAATACGTTATAATAGAAGTATAGAAGATATAAAAATCCTAGCAAAACTTCAAAGAGATATTTTAGCTAATGCAGTCAAATACTTAAGGACTGATGGAAAGCTCCTATACTCTACTTGCACCATAGGTAACATTGAAAATATAGAGAATTTTGAATACTTAAGGTCTATGAACGACCTTGAATTAATACCTATAGATGGCAAAGATTATATAGAATATGTAAACTTTGAGGATGAAACTGACGGATTTTTTATAAGTAAATTTAAGAAGATATAATATGAAACAAAGTATAAATGACAAGACAATTAAAGAATTAGAAGATATTTTCCTAGAAAAAGGCTATCAAAAGTTTAGAGCCAAACAGGTTTTTAGGCAAATTCACGTAAATAAAGTCAATGATTTTAGTCAAATGACTGATCTTTCTAAGGATATGAGAGAAAGTTTATCAAATGAATTTGAAATCGATAAGGTTAGTTTATTAAAAACTTTTGAATCAAAGATTGATTCGACTAAAAAATATTTGTTTGAACTTAAAGATGGCAATATAATTGAAGCAGTTTTCATGGACTATAAGGATAGAAAAACTATATGCATCTCATCACAAGTTGGTTGTAGGATGGGATGTACTTTCTGTGCTTCCACCAAAAATGGTCTAGAAAGACATATGACTGCTTCAGAATTAATAGAAGAAGTTTACACACTTGAAAGATTAAATGGAGATATCAACAATATTGTAATAATGGGTATTGGCGAGCCACTTGATAATTATAAGAATATTACAAAGTTTTTAGAAATTATAACAGATGAAAATGGTAGAAATCTATCTCATAGATCTATCACATTGTCTACATCTGGATTGACTCCAAAAATATATGACCTTGCTGATTCTGGCCTTGATATAAATCTTGCTGTTAGTCTTCACTATGCAACAGATGAGAAAAGAAAAAAATATATGCCTGTTGCTAAGAAGTATGATATAAAGGGACTAATTAAAGCAACTGACTACTATCTAGATAAGACCAAAAGAAGAGTTTCTTTTGAATATGTTGTAATAGATGGTGTCAACAACCTTGATAGCGATATCGATAATCTAAAAAAGCTTCTAATGGGTAAAAATATACATATTAATCTTATCCCACTAAACCCAATCGAAGAATTTAAGCATGGGAAGACGACAAATAAGATTATAAATGATTTTAAGGAAAAACTTACAAGAAATGGGCTAAATGCCACAGTTAGATATTCTATGGGCCAAGATATAGATGCTAGCTGTGGACAATTAAGGAATAACTACGCGAGGTAATAATGAAATTTAGTACAATTTCCAATATTGGAAAGGTTAGAAAAACAAATGAAGATTCCTACGGAAATATTTCTATAGAAAATTACGATTTTTTTGTGGTTGCCGATGGTATGGGTGGCCACAGCGATGGAGAGCTAGCAAGTAGCCTGGCATGCACATCATTTACAGATTTTATAGAGAATTCTAAAGTTGAAGACTTTGAAAGTATCGTTGATTTTCAAGAAAAGGCAATACTCTATGCCAATAATGAAGTTTATAAGTTGGCCACAGAAAAAAATGAGAAAATGGGCACGACCATAGTTTGCCTTTGCATCGACTATATAGAAAACAGCCTACACATCGCCCATGTTGGTGATTCTAGGATTTACTTATACAGAGCTTGTGAGCTTAACCAGCTAACCAAAGACCACTCACTTATAAATGAACTTATAGATAGTGGTGCCCTTAACGAAGAAGAAGCAAATCACTTTGCCAATAAGGCTGCAGTCACAAGGGCTGTTGGTGTTAGCTCTGATATTATGCCAGATAATAAATCTCTAGCATATGAGAAAGACGACATAATCTTATTAGTAACGGATGGGCTTACCAACGAGCTAGAGCCTAAGGATATTGTTGAAGTAATCAAAAATTATGATGATGTTTTTGATATTTCAATGAACTTAGTGGATAAGGCAATTGATAAGGGTGGCCGAGACAATGTGACGGTTACTACTGTTAAGATCTAAGAGGGTGGTTATGGAAAAATTAGTTTTAGACGAAAGGTATGAAATTATAGAGCAAATAGGCGTAGGAGGTATGGCCAAAGTTTACAAGGCCAAGGATAGACTTCTAGACCGATTTGTAGCTATCAAAGTTCTAAAAGACCAATACGCAGAAGATAGTGAATTTCTCAAAAAATTTAATAACGAAGCCCAATCTGCTGCCAAATTATCTCATGTAAATATTGTAAATGTCTTTGATATAGGCGAGGACTTATACAAGGGACAGAGAATATATTACATAGTAATGGAATATGTAGAAGGTCAAACCCTTAAAGACTTGATTTTATCAAAGGGCAAACTTTCTAACCAAGAAATAATAGATTATTCTGTTCAAATAGCTAAAGCTCTTAGGATGGCCCACAATGCTGGGATAATCCATAGGGATATTAAGCCCCAAAACATTCTAATTGATAATTATGGTCTATTGAAGGTTACAGATTTTGGTATAGCAAGAGTTTCATCAAATGCTACTATAACATACACTAGTTCAATACTTGGTACAGTGCATTACATTTCACCTGAACAAGCCAAGGGTAATATAGTTGACGAGAAGAGCGACCTTTATTCTCTAGGAGCTGTAATGTATGAGATGGCTACTGGAAAGGTGCCATTTGATGCTGACAATTCTGTAGGCATAGCGCTTATGCATATACAAGATGAACCAACTAGTGCCAAAGAACTTAATCCAGATTTATCAGATCACTTGAATTATATAATAATGAAGCTTCTCAAAAAGGAAGCCTCAGAAAGATTTTTAAATGCTAGAGAACTGATAGATGCATTGGAAGATGAAAACTATATTTATGACGAAGAAGATCTTACAGAAACTGCCCCGATTCCTATTGTTGTTCCAAAAGATAATGTGACTAGCAAAGTTTACCAGCAAAACTATGAACAAGAAGAAGAGGAAAAGGAAAAAGAAGCAGTTTATATTTCAAATCCTGACAAGGAAAAATCTTCTAAAAAGGATAAAAAGGCTAAAAAACTTTGGCCACTTCTACTTATAGCTTTAGTCCTATTATCAGCTGTATATTTTTTAAGAAATAGGACTAGCAGCAAGCAAATAGAAGTACCAACGGTATTAAACCTCAACCAATCTCAAGCAATAAATGAACTTGAGAGAAGAGGTCTTAAGGCAAACATTTCACTAACAGAAGAAAGTGATGAGTACGAAATTGGCAAGGTAATGAGCCAAGACCCAAGCCCAAATACCAAGGTTGATAGGGGAAGTCAAGTAAACCTAGTCATAAGTAAGGGCAGAGAAGTCGAAGTTCCAGACCTTAGAAATATGACCATAGCCCAGGCTGAAGAAGTCCTAAAAGAAGCTGGTCTTAGACTCGGTCGTACTATGACACAAAAAAGCGACAATGTAGATAAGGACTTAATCATAAGTCAAGATCCAAGATCTTATAGTAAACTTCAAGCTGGAAGTGAAATAGACGTTACAGTAAGTACAGGCCCGGATGGCAGAGTTGAAACTATTGAGGTTCCAAATGTCCTAGGTTACACTGAAAAAGATGCTAGAGCTATTTTAAACCAAGCAGGTCTAACTGTTGCAAATGTCAACTACAACAATAGCGATAACACCCAACAAGGTCTAGTAATGAGCCAGTCAATAGCTGCCGGTACAAGAGTTGCCAAGGATTCTCAAATAGAGATATCCATATCAACAGGTCCAAAAGAAGTTATACCAGAAGAGAATAATATAAAAGATGTAGAACTAAGAGTTGAAATAACAGAGCCAAAAGACCAATACTACGTAGAAGTTTACGATATAGTAAATGGTCAAAGAGGCCAAAGCATGTATTCTGGAACACAAACTTATGCAGAAGTAGAAAACAATGGCGGAGTGCTCATAGTTAACGTAAAAGCAAGTGTAGGAGCCTATCTAGAAATAGTTGTAGATGGACAATCCTACGGAGTAACTGCGGTAAATCAATGATTGGTAAAATTATAAAATCACAAAAAGATCTCTACTTTGTAAAAAATAAAGACGAGATATATATGTCAAAGGCAAGGGGGAATTTTCGCATAAGAGGAATCAAACCCCTTGTTGGAGACAATGTTAAGCTAGAATTAACAGAAGATAATAGAGCCTACATTACCCAAATACTTGATAGAGAAAATGAAATCAAAAGGCCAAACATAGCAAACATAGACCAAATGTTAGTCTTTGTAACTATCAATGACCCACCTTTGAATTTATTTAACCTTGATAAGTATCTGGCTATGTGCGAACACGAAAATATCGAAGTAGTCATTATAATGTCAAAAATCGACCTAACAACTGATGATAAAATCGATCAAATAGTTGATATATACGAACCTCTTTCTTACAGGATAGTAAGTATAGATAACTATAATAACTTTCCAATAGATGAGATAATCCCAATATTAAAAGGAAAAACTTCTGCAGTTTCAGGAGCATCAGGCGTAGGTAAAAGCACATTTTTAAATAATCTTGTAGAAAAAAATATAGAAATTGGTGAGATTTCCCAAAAATCGAAAAGGGGGAAGAACACAACTCGCCATACAGAGATTTTTGCCATAGATGAAGATAGCTTTATCTTTGACACGCCAGGCTTTGATAGTTTTGATTTTGACTTTATAGATGATGAGAATCTACTCAAATACACTTTTAGAGAAATGAAAAACGCAAACTGTAAGTTTAAAAATTGCAATCATATAAACGAACCAAATTGCCAAGTGAAAGAGGATTTAGAAAAAGGTCAAATTTCACAAACAAGGTATGATAATTACAAAATGCTGTTTAATCAATTAAAAGAAAGGCGAGAAAATAAATGGTAGAACTAGCTCCATCAATACTATCTTGTAACTTTGCAAATTTAGAAGAAGACATAAGACAAACTCAGGGAACAGATTTAAAAATGCTCCATGTAGACGTTATGGATGGAATATTTGTTCCAAACATTTCTTTTGGATTCAAGGTTATAGGAGATCTTAGAAAGATTACTGATTATTATTTTGATACTCATCTTATGATAGAAGAGCCAATTAGATACATCAAAGATTTCAAGAAATCAGGTGTAGATAGGTTGACTGTTCACTATGAAGCTTGTAAGAATCTAGATGAAACTATAAATGAAGTCAAAGCTAATGGTATGGAAGTAGGCCTTACTTTTAAGCCGGCAACTGATATGAAGTTAATGCTTCCTTACCTTGATAAGATTGACCTCTTGCTTGTAATGAGCGTAGAACCAGGCTTTGGAGGTCAAAGCTTTATGAAAGATTCGCTAGATAAAATCAGATTTTTTAGAAAATACATAGATGATAATAATCTAGATGTCAAAATCCAAGTTGATGGTGGGATAAAAACTACAAATGTCGATAAGGTAATAGATGCAGGTTGTGATATAATTGTAGCTGGTTCAGATGTCTTTGCTAGCGATATAAGAGAAAAAATAAATAAATACTACCAAATATTTAAAGAAAAGTCACTTTGATTAGTGGCTTTTTTTTTATTAGGGGTAAATATATACAAACGAAATATTAATATATTGGAAGGAGATAAAATGACGAAAAAAGATAAAAAACATGATTTCAAGAAAGCCCCTCTAACTCCTCCAGGATTAGATAAAGCTAAAAAAGTAGCTGATAATGCTAAACAAAAAGACTTAAAAAATAATAAGGTTGATAACAAGGGCAAGGCTTTTACTACAAATAAGGGTCTAAAAATGGCAGAGGAAGAATTTTCTCTGAAAGCAGGTCAAAGAGGACCAACTCTTATTGAAGACTTCCACTTTAGAGAAAAAATGCAACACTTTGACCACGAAAGGATCCCTGAAAGAATAGTTCATGCTCGTGGTGTAGGTGCTCATGGGGTATTTAAATGTACAAAAGATATGAGTGAATATACTAAGGCTGGATTATTTACTGAAGAAGGAAAAGAAACAGCTTTATTTACAAGAATTTCTACAGTAGCAGGCTTTAGAGGATCAACTGATACCCCTCGTGATGTACGTGGTTTTGCTATAAAATTCTATACTGATGAAGGAAACTATGACTTAGTTGGTAACAATATGCCAGTTTTCATCATCCAAGATGCAATTAAATTCCCTGACTTTGTTCACGCTGTAAAACCAGAACCAGATACAGAAGTACCACAAGCCCAATCAGCTCACGATACTTTCTGGGATTTTGTAACTCGTAACCAAGAGTCTGCGCATATGACAATGTGGCAAATGAGTGATAGAGCAATACCTAGATCGCTTAGAATGATTGATGGATTTGGTGTCCATACTTATAGATTTGTAAATGCAGAAGGAAAGGGAACTTTTGTAAGATTCCAATGGAACCCACAATTAGGAGTTCACTCAAGGGTTTGGGATGAGACTTTAAAAGTTTCTGGTAATGATCCAGATAGCCATAGAAAAGACCTTTATGATGCTATAGATGAGGGTGACTACCCAGTTTGGGACTTCTGTGTACAACTTTTACCAGAAGAAAAAGAATTTGATTTTGACTTTGATATCCTTGACCCTACGAAAGTTTGGCCAGAAGAAGATATTGAAAAAATCAAGATAGGTGAAATTACTTTAAATAAAAACGTAGACAACTACTTTGCAGAAACTGAACAAGTTGCATTTAACCCAGGTAATGTTGTACCAGGTATTGACTTTTCTAATGATCCACTACTCCAGGGTAGATTATTCTCATACACGGATACACAACTAATCAGACTTGGCGGACCAAACTTTGCACAAATTCCAATTAATAGACCAATAGTAGATGTTAATAACAATCAAAGAGATGGATGGCACCAACATATGATTCCAAAAGGACCAGTTTCATATATGAAATCATCTATTGATGACCAATCACCATACTATGCTACACCTGAAGAGGGTGGATATGAGCACTACCAAGAAAAAATAGATGCTAGAAAAATTCAAGCTCGTGCAGAAAGCTTTAGAGATCACTTTAGCCAAGCTACAGCTTACTACAAATCTTTAAGTGAAGTAGAACAAGACCACATCAAAAATGCCTTTTCATTTGAACTTGCTAAGGTTAAAAGGCCAGAGATAAGACAAAATGTAGTAGATATGTTTGCCAATGTTGATGAAGACCTAGCTAAAGAAATTGCTAAAAATATAGGTGCTGATAGGCCAGATGCTGAGAGAGGATTTGACCCAGCAGGTGTTAAACCTACTAAGGAAGCTTTAAAAGTTAGAATGCCAGAATTCTCACAAGAAGATACTATATTTAAGCCTGATACACTAAAAGTAGGTATTTACTCTGATGATGAGGATGACTTTGACTTTAAAACTCTTACAAAAGCTCTTAAAGATAAAAAAGCAAAACCAGAAATCATCCAAGAAAACTTACAAGATACAAAAGATGGTTTAATGGTAACTCACAGATACGAAACAGTGCATCCGGTGCTTGAAGATGCTCTTATTGTAGTAGTACCAGAAAAACCATCCCATGCTTTTGAGAAAAATGTAGGCGAGTTTGTAAAAGAAACTTTTAAACACTACAAACCATTATGGATTATAGGAGATGCTAGTGATATCCTTAGTGATGATAAACAAAAAGCAGATGGTGTAATGGTAACTAAGGATGGCAAGGATGTAGATAAATTTATAGAAAACTTAAGCAAACAAAGATTCTGGGATAGAGACGGATCAAATTAGTCAAAAAAATACCACTAGGCGGGAAATCCTACCTAGTGGATTTTTATTTTGAATTCAAAATAAAAAAAGCATTATATTATGCTTTTTGTACTTTTCCAGATTTTAAACATTTAGTACATACGTTGATTGATTTTGGAGATCCATCTACTATAGCTCTTATTTTATGCACATTTGGTTTAAAAGTTCTGTTAACATTTTTGTGTGAGAAAGTAACAGTATTACCTGATCTTGTACCTTTTCCACAAATATCACATGCTTTTGCCATATAAACACCTCCTAGCTTTTTACAATTAATCTTTATTATTTTACCAAATTAAGAGCAAAATTACAAATTTTTTTATATCAGATAAGAATTCAAATTAAGGTATAGTAAATAATAAGATTTAATTTATTAAATCTAGGAGGACGTATGGATTATAAATCTATCTACGAGGGCAAGGACTTTGGGGATATTTCCTATGGTACAGCTCTCAAAGATTACACAACTTGGGGCATCGGCGGACCAGCTGATGTGCTAGTTAAAGTAGAAAATGAAAATCAATTAAAACAACTTTTGAGATTTAACAACAAAAACAATATAAAGACAACTGTAATAGGACTTGGATCAAATCTTCTAATAACAGATAAGGGTATAAGAGGATGTGTTCTAGTCTTAGCTGACAATTATGATGATATCAAGCTTAATGGAACTGAGCTTACTGTTCTTGCAGGTACTTCACTAAACAAAGCAGCAAAATATTCAATTGCTCATGGACTAACTGGTATGGAAGAAATATCTGGTATACCAGGCTCAGTTGGTGGGGCAGTCTCTATGAATGCTGGTGCTTATGGCAAGGAAATCAAGGATGTTTGTATAAGTGTAAAAGCATTTGACCTAGCTGGAAATGAATATAACTTTACAAATGATCAGATGAATTTTTCTTACAGACATTCAAAAATATTTGACCAAGATCTTATAGTTTCTAGCGCTACTTTTAAATTACAAAATGACGATAAAAACGAAGCTATGGCAAAATACGAGGATTATACAAATAGACGTGAAACTAAGCAACCGCTAGATAAGAAATCTGCAGGTTCTACTTTTAAAAGGCCAGAAGGCTCATACGCATCAAAGCTTATTGATGAATGTGGACTAAGAGGTTACAGAGTAGGAGATTGCCAAGTTAGCGAAAAGCACTGTGGGTTTATCATAAATGCAGGAGAAGCTACGAGTGCCGATATGCTTGCCTTTATAGAAGAAGTTGCTGGCATTGTATATGATAAAACAGGTTTTAAGTTAGAACGCGAGGTTAAATTAATCGGAGACTTATAATGAAACTTAAGATAATTACTGGTTTAAGCGGATCTGGAAAGACAACTGCTCTAAGAGCTTATGAAGATATGGGTTACTATGCTATGGACAATTCACCAGCATATTTGATAGAGAAATTCATCGAACTAAATGAAACTCAAGCAAATCCCATAGAAAAAATGGCAGTTGTAATAGATTTCCGTTCTCACAATCTAGATAGCGATATGAAGCAATCTTTTCTAAATCTCAAAGAGAAGAATGAAGATACTGAAATAATATATATTTATTGTAATGATAGTGTGCTTTTGACTAGATACAATGAACATCGCAGACCTCATCCACTGGGTGATTTTGGCAATGTAGCCGATGGAATAGAAAAGGAAAAAGAACTTTTAAAGGAAATAAGGCAAATATCTGATAGATTTATTGATACCAGTAATTATAATGCAAAAGAACTTAAGAAAGTTATAGAAGACTCAGCATCTAACGAGAACAATATGATAATAAATCTCTTATCATTTGGCTATAAGTATGGGGTTAGCGAGGACTTTGACTTTGTCTTTGATGTAAGATTTTTGCCAAATCCATTTTACATTGATGATCTTAAGCCACTTAATGGAACAGATGTAAAGCTTAAGGCTTATTTGGATCAATTTCCTATAATTGATGAGTTTTTGGATGATATCTATAAGTTATTAACAAAACTAATTCCCGAATTCAAAAATCAGGGCAAAAATACCCTAACCATTGCAATTGGGTGCACAGGGGGCAAGCACAGGTCAGTTTACATTGCTCAACGCTTGTATGAAAAAATGAAAGAAGATGATTATATATTAATTATGAAACACAGAGAAAAGGATAGGTGGTAAAATGCAATATTACAAAAGACTACCCTTAAAAGATGTAAAAAACGCTAGGGAACTTGGTGGTGTGCCAACTATGGATGGCAAGGTCACCAAGTGGGGCAAATTTTTGAGGACAGCCACCCTCGATGATATAAAAATTGATGATATAAAAACACTAAAAGACTATGGTGTAGAATCAATAATCGACTTAAGAAGAGCAGGAGAGATTCCCTTTGATAGCAAATCTCATGAGCTAATCAAAGAAAACTTCAACTACAATCATATATCTTTAGCTCCATCTGAAGAATTCCGTAAGGAAGAAATCCAACAAATTATCAATAAAGAAGTGTCTATTGGGTCTACGTATAGAAATCTTATAGACAATTACCCTAAGGTTAAAGAGATAATGGAAGTATTTGCAAAAACTGATGGCATAAGCTTATTTCATTGCCAAGAGGGCAAGGATAGAACTGGTATAGTTTCTATGATTTTGATGGGTCTTGCTAATGTCGGTAGATCTGACATCATAGCAGATTATGAAGTTTCATCTGCCTACCTTGGATATATAGAAAGATATGACGAACACGAACCATATTCTATATTTAGGATTACCAATCCATATTATATGAAAGAAGCCTACGAATACGTAGCTCGTAAATACGATTCTTTTGAAAATTATCTAGCTTATGCAGGCGTAGATGAAAATACAATTAATAAGGTAAAGAACAAATTAGTGGACTAGGTGGTCAAAATGTCTTTTTCAAAAAGATGTAAAAAAGAAGTATTAAAAAAAGAGCCTATAGATGCTCGTGCTGAACTACTTACATTCTTTCAGTATATTTCAAGTATCAGGATTTCAAGAGCTAGCTATCAGGTGATTTTTAAGACTTATTCAAATACCATAGCCAGATATATTTACAATCTAATCAAAAAAGTATATGCTTATTCTCCAATCTTTGAGATAAAAGATATGGATAAAGATAGGCTATTTTCAGTAATTGTCGAAGAGGAATCCATATCTCAAGAACTCATGGATGCGTCTAATGAGTTTTTTATAAACAAGGATTCATATCTGGAAGATGTATCCCTTGATGATATAAAGTCATATCTTAAAATTGCCTTTGTATTGAAAGGATCAGTAAACGACCCTCAAAGAGGCTACAATCTTGAGATTTCAACAAATTCTATAGAAGAATCTGTACTAACAAAAGAGTCTATGGATATCTTTGACCTAAATCCTAAAATTAACGACAAGGGAGAAATAAAGGTAGTCTATCTTAAAGATAGCGACAAGATTTCAGACTTTTTGGCTATAATTGTTGCCAATAAGTCCTTATTTGAGCTTGAAGATGTAAGAGCCATGAAATCAATTAGAAATAATATCAATAGGCAAACTAATTTTGATAAAGCCAACATTGATAGAACTGTGACTGCATCATTAAAGCAAGTAGATGCCATAAAGGCTATATTTAACGCTGGTATGTTGGATGATTTGTCAGATGAGATGAAAGAATTAGCTGAGCTTAGACTAGTAAATCCATATACTGCTATAGAAGAATTGGGACAAATGTTAGATCCGCCTATGAGCAAGTCCAAGGTTAATTATAGGTTACAGAAATTTATTAAGATGGCTGAAGATTTGTGAAAACAAGTCTTTTTTAATTAAGGATTAAGTATGGAAAATAAATTTACTCACCTACATGTGCACACAGAATATTCACTATTAGATGGATTTTCTAGGATAAATCAACTGCTTGATAGGTGTCAAGAATTAAATATGGATTCTATTGCCATAACAGATCATGGGCAAATGTATGGAGTTATAGAATTTTATAAAGCAGCTAAGGCTAGGAACATCAAGCCAATCATAGGTTCAGAAGTTTATATATCAGAAGATGATCATCTAAAAAAAGACCCTAGCAATAGGCGTTATTACCATCTGATTTTGCTTGCCAAAAACAAAGAGGGATATAAGAACTTACTAAAAATAGTATCCGAAGCCTATGTTAATGGTTTTTATTACAAGCCAAGGATTGACTTTGATTTTATAAAAAAACACAAGGATGGACTCATTGCCCTAAGCGCCTGCCTAAATGGTGAAGTAAACCAGAGAATTTTAGAAAATGATATCAAAAAAGCCTATGAAACAGCGCAAAAATACAAGGATTTATTTGGCAAAGAAAATTATTATTTGGAACTACAAAATCATGGACTAAGAGAGCAAAGACAGGTTAATGAAGTTTTAAACAAAATACACAAAGACTTGGACATAGAACTTGTTGCGACAAACGATGTTCATTACATAAACAAGGAAGACGCCTACTACCAAGACGTACTCTTGTGCGTGCAAACAGGTTCCTTGATCAAGGATGAAGATAGGATGAAAATGCCTGCCGATGAATTTTACCTAAAAAGTTATGACGAAATGCAGGCGATTTTTAAAGATTATGACAGGGCAATTGAAAATACCCAAAAGATTGCAGATATGTGCAATCTAGAAATTGAGTTTCACAATCCTCACCTTCCATACTTTAGCAAATTACCAGAGGACACTACAAATCTTGAATATTTGACAGATTTGGTTGACCAAGGTTTGGCAAAAAAGTACGAAAATGTGACAGAAGAAATCAGGTCCCGTGCCCAAAAAGAGATTACAGTAATCAACAATATGGGATATATAGATTACTTCCTAATAGTATGGGACTTTGTAAAATATGCCAAAGACCATGACATAGCAGTAGGGCCTGGACGTGGATCGGCAGCAGGATCCATTGTCTCCTATGCCTTAGACATCACCCAAATAGACCCGATCAAATACCATTTAATCTTTGAGCGTTTCCTAAACCCTGAGAGAGTATCCATGCCAGATATAGACATAGACTTTGACTATGTCAGACGTGACGAAGTAGTAGAATATGTAAATGAACTTTATGGCAGGGACCACGTATCTCAAATTGTAACTTTTGGTAGGATGCAGGCTAGAAATGCAATAAGAGATGTGGGAAGAGTTCTTGATATTTCTTATGGCAAGGTAGATAGGATTGCAAAATTAGTTCCACAAGTCATTAATATGACCCTAGATAGGGCCCTTGAGGAATCAGAAAAGTTTAAAGAAGCTTACCAAAATGATGCAGAAAGTAAAAGACTTATTGACACTGCAAGAAAACTAGAAGCCCTTCCACGTCACACGTCCATACATGCAGCTGGAGTTGTAATGAGCAAGGAAATCTTGACAGACATAGTACCTCTTGCCCTATCCAATGATCTAGTAGTCACTCAATACAATATGACCGAGATAGAAGAGTTGGGTCTACTAAAGATGGACTTTTTGGGACTGAGGAATCTTACAGTAATCAAAGATACAATTAAGGATGTCAAGAAAAACCGTGGTATAGAAATTGACATAGAAAATATTGACGAAAATGATCCATATGTCATAAAACAGTTTAATAAGGCAAAAACCATAGGTTTATTCCAATTTGAGTCTGCTGGTATGAGAAATTTCTTGAAAAATTTGAAACCGACAGTTTTTGATGACCTTATAGCAGCAAACTCTCTCTTTAGACCAGGACCGATGGATGAGATACCAACATATATCCACAACAAAAACAACCCAGAAGATATATCCTACATTGATGAAAAATTAAAGCCAATACTAGGAGTAACTTATGGAATTATAGTCTACCAAGAGCAGGTAATGCAGATAGTTCAACAGCTTGGAGGATTTTCTCTAGGAGAAGCTGATAATCTAAGACGAGCCATGAGTAAAAAGAAGATGGATGTCATGGAAGCCAATAGGGAAGTTTTTGTTCACGGTAAGGTAGATGAAGATGGAAATGTTTTGGTTCCAGGATGTGCCAGAAATGGCGTAAGTGAGAAAAATGCAAATATAATTTATGATGAAATGATATCTTTTGCCAAATACGCCTTTAACAAGTCTCACTCAGCCGCATACTCATTGGTTGCCATTCAAACAGCCTATTTGAAACACTATTTCCCAGAAGAATACATGGCAAATCTCATATCATCTGTCATGGATAACACCTCAAAGCTCTATACTTATATTAGCGAAACAAAGGCAATGGGAATAGAGCTGATTGCTCCAGATGTCAATATTTCTTATGAAAATTTCCATGCCAAAGACGGCAGAATTATTTTTGGTCTTTCTGCCATCAAAAATCTAGGTATAAACTTCATAAATGCAATCGTAGGCAGTCGCAATGAGGGAGGGAAATTTACAAATTTCAAAAATTTCCTAGAAAGAGTTGAGGCATACGACTCAAGGGCCCTTAATAAAAAAGGTCTAGAATCACTTATTAAGGCTGGTGCTTTTGATTCTATGGGCTATAAGAGAAGTAGGCTTATGGCTGTTTATGAGTCGGCTATGACAAATGTCCATGAAGGTCAAAAAATAAATGTAAAAGGGCAAATGAACCTACTAGACTTTGCCGATGATACAGATAGTAAGTCAACAAACGATATCAATATGCCAGAAATCAACGAGTATCCAAAAAAGGTTAAACTTTCATTGGAAAAAGACGTATTAGGTTTTTATATATCTGACCATCCTTTAAGTGATGCAAGCGATAGGCTATCAAAGCTAGTAAACTTCAAGAATTCATTCAAAGAAGATTTGACAGACTTAGAAATCCAGAGATTGGACAACAAATATGTTACAATGGCAGGAATTATTACTGGCAAATCTGAGATAATGACTAAGTCGAGGACCCTTATGTCCTTTGCAAGCTTGGAAGATATGTACGGAACAATTGAGATGGTTATTTTCCCAGAGACATACAGAAAATATAGAAATTTAGTTGATGAAGATAATGTAGTCCTAGTAAAGGGTAAATTACAAGTAGATGAAAATGATGTGAAATTACTTACATCAGAATTTATAGACATAGAAAGTTTGAATCTTGATGTTTTATACCTGAAAACTGAATATAACAGGTATAATAATTTGAAGAGGATATTACAAGAATCCCAGGGAGATACCCCTGTTGTGATATATTTTGCGGATAAGAATAAATCAGTCAAACTTGACCAGAGACTTTGGATTAATGTTAATGATAATTTAATGGAAAAACTGTATAATTTTCTTGGAAAAGAAAATGTTAAGTTAAATTAAGGAGAATTATGAAAACTATAGGAATTTTAACAAGTGGTGGCGATGCGCCAGGCATGAACTCTGCTATAAGAGCGGCAGTCCGTACAGCATTAAATAGTGGAATGAGAATTAAGGGTATCAGAAATGGATACGATGGCTTGATGAAAGGTGATATCTATGAGATGAATGTATCATCTGTTGCAGATATCATACATAAGGGTGGTACTATACTAGGTACTGCAAGAAGCCTAGAATTTAAAAGTAAAAAAGGTCAAGAAAGAGGAGCTCAAATCTTGGCAGACTATGGTATTGAAGGCCTTATAGTAATTGGTGGTGATGGTTCCTTCCAAGGAGCCAAGGCTCTTTCAGATCTTGGGATCAAAACCGTAGGAATACCAGGAACCATAGACAATGATATGGGATACACTGACTTTACAATTGGATTTTTCACAGCTATGGAAACCGTATCAGATGCTGTAGGCAAACTTCGTGATACATCCAGTTCTCACGGTAGAGCTGTTGTAATAGAAGTAATGGGCAGAAACTGTGGCGACTTGGCACTATTTTCTGGTCTTGCAGGTGGTGCAGAATCTATCATAGTACCTGAACACGAATTTTCAATAGATGAAATCATAGAAAAAATGGAACACGGCAAAAAAAGAGGTAAGCTTCACCACCTTATAACCCTAGCAGAGGGAGTTGGTGACCCATACTCTGTAGCAAATGAACTAGAAGAAAAGACAGGAATTGAAACAAAGGTTACAGTATTAGGTCACGTACAAAGAGGTGGCTCACCATCAACAGTTGATAGGCTACTAGGTTCAACAATGGGAGCTCACGCAGTAGAACTTTTACAAGAAGAGAAGACAGGACTTGCTATTGGCTATGCTAATGGAAAACTAATTGAAGTTAGCATTGATGAAGCAATAAACTCTAAGTCACAGTTTAACGAGAAACTATACGCATTAGCAAATAATCTTTCAAGATAGGAAGGAATCATAATATGAATCAAATGCCAGAACACTTAAAAAAGACAAAAATTGTTTGTACTATTGGTCCATCATCTGAAGCTCCAGAAATCCTTGAAGAACTTGTAAAAAGTGGGATGAATGTTGCAAGACTTAATTTTTCCCATGGTACACACGAAGAACACTTAGAAAAAATCAAAACAATAAGAAAAATTAGACGCAAATTAAATACACCTATAGCTATCATGCTAGATACTAAGGGACCAGAAATTAGGACTGGTAACTTTGACGTTGATGAAATTTTCCTAAAACCAGGAGATACATTCACCCTTACAACTAGGGATGTAATTGGTAATCAAGATATTGT
Source organism: Anaerococcus urinomassiliensis (assembly GCF_900128425.1). Lineage (NCBI taxonomy): Bacteria > Bacillati > Bacillota > Tissierellia > Tissierellales > Peptoniphilaceae > Anaerococcus > Anaerococcus urinomassiliensis. The sequence goes on along the minus strand of NZ_LT635782.1, from coordinate 987,712 downwards.
ATCAGTATCTTATGCTGGTTTACCAGAAGATGTAGAAGTGGGAAGCGAAATATTTATCGATGATGGTCTAGTACAACTAGAAGTAGTTGATATAAAAGATGGTACAGATGTAGTTTGTAAAGCACTAAATAACGGTGTTTTATCCAACCATAAGGGAGTTAACCTTCCAGGACGTCAGACAAATCTACCAGCTATAACACCTAAAGATATAGACGATATCAAGTTTGGTATAGAAAATGATATTGACTTCATAGCTGCTTCATTCGTCCGCAAAAAAGAAGACGTATACGACATCAGAAGAGTACTAGAAGACCACGGTGGCGAAAACATCAAAATCATATCAAAAATAGAATCTCAAGAAGGTGTAGACAACGTCGATGAAATTATCGAAGCATCTGATGGTATCATGGTAGCGCGTGGTGACCTTGGAATAGAAATTCGTACAGAACTTATACCAATTGTCCAAAAAGAGTTGATCAGGAAAACAAATCTTGCATCAAAACCAGTTATAACTGCAACACAAATGCTTGACTCTATGATTAGAAACCCAAGGCCAACTCGTGCAGAAACAACAGACGTTGCAAATGCTATCATAGACGGAACAGACTGTGTCATGCTCTCTGGTGAAACAGCTGGAGGAAAATATCCAGTAGAAGCTGTTCGTACAATGAGAAATATCTGCATAACAACAGAATTATCAGATGACTTTAATAAGAATGTATACGAAACAGACATATCAAGCTTAAACAACGTAACAAACTCCATAGCAAGAAACACTTGTGAAATTGCCAAGGAACTTGAAGCATCAGCTATCATTTCATGTACATCAAGTGGTAATACATCAAGAGTAATCTCTAAATTTAAACCAAGAACAAATATAGTTGCAGCCACAACAACAGAAAAAGTTGCAAGACAACTATCTGTAGTATGGGGAGTATATCCAATAGTAATCCAAGAAGCCAAAGAGACAGATGAACTAATCGAAAGAGCAATATTTGGAGCTATCAACGAAAATTATGTCAATGAAGGCGATTTGACAGTAGTTACAGCTGGTATTCCATTAGGAATCTCAGGAAACTCAAACCTAATCAAAGTTCACATCATTGGCGACATCATCACAAGTGGTACAGGTATAGGAACCAAATCTGTAGCAGGAAAAGTATGTCTAGCATCAACTAAAAAAGAACTAGAAGAAAAATTTGAAGAAGGAGATATCCTAGTAGCCAAATTTACAGACTCTGATATCACAGAATATATCGAAAAGGCAAAAGCTATAGTAACAGAAGAAGGTGGACTAACAAGCCACACCGCTATAGCAGCAGTACACTTTGGAATCCCAGCCGTAGTAGGTGCCTTTAACATCAGAAACTTAGTAAATGATGGAGATATAATCACAGTCGATCCAATCGGCGGAGTAATTTATAAAGGAGAAACAAAAGTTATCTAATGATCCTAGAAGATTTAAAGATAATTGATATCATCCAAGACGGCAGAGGAGTAGCGAAAACTAAAGGCAAAACAGTCTTTGTAGAAAACGCAGTCTATGGCGAAACTCTCGATGCCGAAATCTTAGCCGAAAAGAGAAATTTCTTAGAGGCTAGGAAAATAAAAACAAATATAAAAAGCAAGTTTGAAAGAAAACCTCCATGTCCATATTTTTATGAATGTGGAGGTTGTTCTATAATGGATATCAATTATGACACACAAATAGAATTAAAAAAGAACTTGATAAAAAATGCAATCAAAAAATCAACAGGACTTGAAATAGAAGATATTGAAATATTAGAAAGCCCAGAATTTTCTTATAGAAACAAAATTCGCTTGCAAGTAGATAAAGATGGAGGACTTAACTATCTTAAGAATTATTCCGATGAGATGGTAACAATAGACGATTGTATGCTCGCAAGTGAGATAATATCAGAAAATTTATCAGAAATCGAAAAAATAAGTAGAGATATCAACCAAAATTGTGATGATTTGATAAAAGAAATATCAATCAGAACTAACGGCAAAGATATATTATTAAATCTCCATGGCAAATTTTTTGAAAAATCACAAGAATATATTAGAAAGATATACCAAAATTCAAAATATCTTATTAACCTCATAAACGGTAGAGAGATAATCCACATAAGTGGCATTGGGAATCTTGACTTTAAAATTGGAGAAAAAGCATTCAAGATATCTGCCGACGATTTCTATCAAGTAAACCAATACCAAATAGTAAACTTATATAAAGTTGCAAGAGTTTTCTTAGGAGAAAACCAAAAACTCCTAGACCTCTACTGTGGATCTGCAACAAGCTCCATGTCAATAAATGATGACCACATTGTAGGAGTAGAAATCAACAAAAATGCCATAAAAGATGCCAATGAAAATGCAAAAAGAAATGGACTCAAAGACTATAAATTCATAGCAAAAAATGCAAGATTCATCGATAATAACTTTATAAAAAAAGAAAAAATTGATGCAATAACAGTAGACCCACCAAGAGCAGGCCTAGATAAAGATGTAGTAAAAACAATAGCAAATTCAGGCATAGAAAAAATAGTCTACATATCCTGCAACCCTCAAACCTTAGCTAGGGATATCAAAAGATTTATGGATAGGGGCTATGAACTAAAGAAAATAAAGGCAGTAGATATGTTCCCTCAGACTATGCATGTGGAGACTATAGCGTTGATACAAAAGATATAAATTTAGAAATCCTGCATTTTAAGCAGTTTTACAAGCATTTTGTCTTTGAAAAAGATGAAGAAGGATACGTCAAAAAGACTCAAAAAAACTATATGGACGTAAGAGTAGTTTTGAGACTAGTATGAGGAAACACAAAAAATATAATTAACTCATTTTGTACTTTCTACAAGAGTAGCTTAAAAGGCTGCTCTTTTTTTATTGAAGGGAGTAAGGATTCGTTACATCCTTTACAAAAGATAAAACAATCACAACCTAACTTTACATATTCGCTTTTATATCATATAATAAAAGCGTAAACGAGAGGAGGGAGACTATGAATACACTTAAAGAATATATACAAGAAAATTTAGTAATTACCAACAAAGAAGCGGAAGACCTTGGATATAGTAGGCATAATCTATCAGAATTAACAAAGAGCGGACAATTAGAAAGATTAAGACCTGGACTATATCAATTAAAAGGAAAAGTAATAGACGATTTTGTTTTAATATCATCAAATAGTAACAGGATTATATTTTCCCATCAAACAGCCCTCTACCTCCATGATCTATCAGACAGGACTCCAAATGTATTTCACATATCTGTACCTCAAGGCTATAATGCAAGCCATATTAAAAATAGATACGAGGATCTGCAAGTCCACTATGTAAAAAAAGAATTATACGAAATAGGAAAGACAGAAATAAAATCACCACAAGGTAACCTCATTCCAATTTACGATATAGATCGAACAATTTGCGATATCATAATCGACAGAGAAAGAATAGATAAGCAAATTTTTACAGAAGCAATGAAAAGATACTTCAAATCACCAAATAAGAACCTAAGACGACTCATAAAATACAGCAGACTATTTAAAATAGAAGATGAAATTAGAAAATATATGGAGGTATTATCGTGATTAATATCGAGAGTATAAAGGGCAAGATAAGAAGTCTTGCAGAGAAGAAAAATCTAAAGTCGCAAGAAGTTTTGCAAATATATTTCTTTGAAAGATTTTTAGAAAGACTATCTAAATCACAATACAAAAATAATTTTGTAATCAAGGGAGGATTCCTTATATCATCTTTAATTGGGATTGAAAATAGAACAACTATGGACATGGATACAACCATTAAAGGTATAGCCCTAAAAGAAGAAAGAATAAAAGAAATTGTAGAAGAAATTATAAATATAAATATAGACGATGGGATAAAATTTGAAATAAAAGATATCTCTTACATAAGAGAAGAAGACGAGTACAAGAACTTTAGAATTTCACTAATAGCAAATGTTGGGAAAACTAAAAATCCGATGAAACTTGACCTAACAACAGGAGATGCAATAACGCCAAGAGAAATAGAATACACCTATCCTTGTATCTTTAGCAAAGAAGATATAAAAATAATGGCATATCCAATAGAAACAATTTTAGCAGAAAAATACGAAACTATAATCAGAAGAAATATAACAACAACACGAATGAGAGACTTCTACGACCTATACACCCTCTACAAGCTAAAAAAAGACCAGATAGACTATAAAGTTTTAAAAGAAGCAATAGAAAGAACCTCAAAGAAAAGAGGAAGTCAGGAGATAATGAAAGACTATAAGGAAATAATTGAGGATATAAAAGAAGATTCATACCTAAGATCCTTGTGGGAAGTATATCTCAGTGAAAATAAGTGTATTGGAGATTTGACCTTTGATAAGGTTGTTGGTGTGGTTACAATTTTATCAAATAGAATTAACGAGATGTAATTAAACAGACACTGTCTGGCAAATCATAGGCAAGAAAATATTAAAGACTAAAGAAGTGGAATTAATCTAATTCTTTTTTACCTTTTGATCAGAGTATTTAAAACTAAAAAATTGTATGTCAATTGTTCAGCCTAAGTAGATAATAAAAAAGTGTAAACAATAAGGAGGTAGTATGGAAGTATTAAGAGCTCGCAGTTTATATGATTATATTAAAATTCTTAAAGAAAAAAATTTATTGGATGCATATTTTAGGGGAGAATCTAGGAAATATACAAATATTGCAGCATCATGTTATAGAGATAATTTTAACGATTCAGATAGATCTATAATTGATGAGATGATAGATGAATATTTCTATGAAGTTAGTGCGCAATTAAGTGATATTGAAAAGTCAAATTTCATATCTTATTCGCAACACCATGGGTTGCCTACAAATTTAATAGATATTACAAGTTCAGCTTTAGTTGCGTTATACTTTTCTTGTTGTGATAACTTTGAAAACACAGGATATATTCATATATTTAAGAAAAATAATTTTATAAAATTTAGTGATGAAATTTCAGGAAGAAAAATACAATACTTTTATAATGATTTAATCGAACAAAATGAAACAAAAGTTATGTTTTATAATAAATTTGTAAATGATAAACTAAAAGTGGTCCAATAATCGATTAATTCTAATCGAAAAATGGTCCACTTGTTTTAGTTTGTACTCCGTATGTAAAGTATAGGTACGGAGGTATGTGAGGTGATTAAATTAATGGATAAGAATGCAATAATAAGACTTAAAAATCAAGGATATTCAAATAGAGAAGTATCTAGAATACTTAAGATTAATAGGAAGACTGTAGCTAAATATTGGAATAAGTACCAGGAAGATGTTAAGAATTTAGATAATCCTAATTTAGATAGAGCATTAGTTCAAGAAGAAATTGCCAAGGCGCCTTCCTACGATTCTTCTAATAGAAAGAAGATCAAATATACAAAAGAAGTAGATGAGTATCTTGATCAGATTTTAGAAAGTGAGAAAAGAAAGGATTCTATCTTGGGTAATCATAAGCAAGCTTTAAGCGTTGTTCAGATTCATAAGATGATTGTTGATAAGGGTTTTGATATATCTTATCCTTCAATAGCAGTTTATGTTAGAAAGAAAAGAGAAGCTTCTAAAGAATGCTTCATTAAGCAAGTATATGATTTTGCTGATAGGTTAGAATATGACTTTGGTGAACTTAAGCTTGTAATCGATGGCAAACTTGTTAGTTTAAATATGGCTGTTATGAGTTCCCCAGCATCTAATTTTAGATGGGCTTATCTATACACAAGTCAAAATCAAGATGTATTCTTTGATTCACAAGTAAGATTTTTTAATATGATTGGAGGAATGTATAGAGAAATAGTCTATGATAATATGAGAAATGTTGTTAGTAAGTTCATAGGTAGAAATGAAAAAGAACTTAACCCAAGATTAATAGAGTTTGCCAACTACTATGGCTTTTCAGTCAATGTAACCAATTGTTTTTCAGGAAATGAAAAAGGTCATGTTGAAGGAAGTGTTAGGATAATTAGAAAGAATGCTTTTTGTGAAAAATACGAGTTTGATTCAATTGATCAAGCACAAGAGTACTTAAATTCTAAACTTATCCAGTTAAATAAGGACTCTAAGATTAATGAGGAAAAGAAACACCTTCTAGTCCTAAGACCTACTTATGAACTATCAAAAGTATCTTTTGCTAAGGTAGATAAGTATTCTTTAATACAAGTTGATAAAAACAAGTATTCACTACCAGATTACATGGTAGGAAAAACTGTTCTTGTTAGAGCTTATGCTAGGGAAATTAAAATATATGTAAATGATAAACTTCTAGCCGTTCATAAAAGAAAAGATGGTGCTAATGAATATAGCATTGACATCACTCATTACCTAAAATCATTAGCACGCAAACCAGGTGCAATTCGTAATTCTCTCGCCTTAAAAAGTCATCCTGATTTAAAAAACATCTTCGATAAATACTTTACCTCTAACCCAAAGAAGTTCATAGAATTAGTAGAGCTTAACAAAGATAAGGATATTGATCAAATAGTTGATATCTTAAATAACTATTCTAACACTAAGAAAGAACTTGATGTATTAGATATAGTGAAAACCGATAAAAAAGAAGCTGACATAGAAATAAAGGCAAGAAAAATAGTTGCCTCCTATGACTGCCTTGTAATTGGAGGCTAAGATGAATATTAAAGAAGCTTCTAACATACTTAAGCTCTCTTATCTAAGAGAGTCATATGAGGATTTAATAGAAGAATCATCAAATCTAAACTTATCTAACGAAGAATTCTTAAAACTTTTCTTAGAAAGAGAGGTAGAAAGAAGGAAAAACAACGGCATAGCAAGAAGAATAAGAAATGCCAAATTTATCAACAAGAAATTCTTAGAAGACTTTGATAAAACAAAATATTCTTTAGAACTAAACAAAAAATTTGAATATCTTGAAACACTAAAATTCATAGATAACAAAGAAAACATAATCATGATAGGAACACCTGGTTGTGGTAAAACTCATTATGCAACTGCCTTAGGTATTAAGGCATGTATTGCTGGAAAGAATGTACTATTTACCTCTGTTCCTAACCTTGTGATAGAACTACAGGAGGCTATGAGTAAAAATCAAATTACTAACTACAAGAAGAAATTTGAAAAATATGACTTGGTGATCTTAGATGAGCTAGGTTATGTTTCCTTTGATAAGATAGGCTGTGAGATTCTTTTTAACCTATTATCATCTAGAAATGATAAGGGTTCGATAATTTTAACAACGAATTTAAACTTTGAAAGATGGGAGGAAGTTTTTAAAGATCCTATGCTTACTGGGGCTATAGTAGATAGACTTGCTCATAGGGCCCATATTATGGATATGTCTAGAGAAAAATCTTATAGGATGGAAGATACAATGGAGTGGTCAAAGAATATATGAAATATATGTAAAAAGTCTTTCCCCTAGGGGAAAGGACAAGTGTGGTCAATATCTTTACTATATGTGGACCACTTTTCGATAATAACTGTGGACCAATTTTCGGTTGACATTTACATAAATTATTAGAATTTTATAAGAATAATAGAAAAGGATTCATAATTTCATTATCTAATAATTTAAATATGATCAAAGTTTTATTAAAAAAAAGTAAAGGTAATGTATTTACGTCTGAAATAATAAAATCTGTAGATTGGTATGATAAGGGGATTAAAGAAGGATACATTATGGATAGGCCAAATGAATTAAACCAAAAGCTACTTCAAGTATTTCTTAAAAATAAAAATGAAGAGCTGAATATGTGGAGGGATATTTTTTTTCAATTATCAAAATTAACAAATTATTCATTTGAACTAAAAGTACAGAAATTAGAAGATTATGTAATAATATATCTAACAACTTTTATATATTTGTTAATTCAAAAGTATAGTAATAATATTTATGAAGTACCTGATTTTCCAATGATATTATATTACCCTAATATTAATTTTGATAGAATGACATTACAATCTGGTAGATTTATTTATCAAAATATCTTATATTCACCACTTAATATTTTGAATAGGCAAGAAAATAGAGACTATATACAGAAAATAATTCCTGATATTTCCATAGAAATTGAAAATAAAATAGAAATTGTAAAAGATTTAGATTTATTGGGGATAAATAGAAAAAAATTATTTAACGATCCTGATAACATAGCAAAATATGTGCATAAAAAGAGTAAAGTAAGAAAATCAAAATTTGAATTACTAGAAGATTTTTATATAGAAGAGGTATAGATAGAGTCCGTATAATTGTGTAAAAAGAAAAGGTCATTTGAAACCTAAACTAGTACAATGTTTTCAACGACAAAAACCAACTAGGAGGAACAAATGACCCAATTACACTTTACAATTAATCAAGAAGAAATACAAAATTTAATTAATGAATCTGTAGATAATAAAATTGCTAAATCTATCTTAACAAAAGTTTTTAATGAACTTATGGAAAAAGAAAGAGACGAATATTTAGAAAATACAGCCTATCAAAGAGATCCTAGCAGAACTACTTATCGCAATGGATACTACGAACGTGACTATACAACAAAAATAGGAACATTAACTTTAAAAGTACCTAGAACAAGAGATGGTAAATTCTCGACAGAACTATTCGAAAGATATCAAAGAAATGAAAAAGCCCTACTTGCAACCATGCTAGAAATGTATATTCAAGGAGTATCAACAAGGAAAGTATCCAAGGTAATAGAAAACATGTGTGGTAAAACATATTCTAAATCCTTTGTATCATCCCTAACTAAAGAGTTAGACGAAGAAGTAAAACTATGGAGAAATAGTGACCTAAGTTCGATTAAATATCCTTATGTAATTGTAGATGTAGTATACATAAAAGTAAGAGAAAACAATCGAGTAGTATCAAAGGCCTGTCATATTGCAATAGGAATAAATGAAAAAGGAAATAGAGAAATAATAGGCTTAGACTTAAGCTCTAGCGAAAGTGAATACTCTTGGTCAAACTTCTTTGAATATTTAAAATCTAGAGGGCTATGCGGCCTTAAAATGGTCATATCAGACGCCCATAAAGGCCTAGTAAAAGCAATAAAAGAAACATTCGTAAATGTAATATGGCAAAGATGTCAGGTACATTTCTTAAGAAATATCCTATCAAAAGCACCAAAGAAAAACACTGAAGACTTTAGAACTGATATAAAAACACTATTTAAAATCCAGGATATAAACATAGCAAGAAAAATGAAGGATGAGATCTTCTTAAAATACGAAAACGAAAAGAAATTTGAAAACTCATTAAACGCCTTAGATGAAGGATTTGAAGATACCTTTGCATACCTAGCTAATGATGTAATTCATAGTAGACTTAGATCAACAAATTGCTTAGAAAGATTAAACGAAGAAGTTAGAAGACGAGAAAAAGTAGTTAGAATATTCCCAAATGAAGAATCAGCTATACGATTAATAGGCGCAATCCTCATTGATATCAATGAGGATTGGATAACATCTTCTAAATTGTATATTAAAATGAAATAGTAATTATTGTGCTAGTAAATTTTACACAATATTATGGACTTGACTGAGGTATAAGAAATTATCATTTTATATAAATTATATATTAAACAAAGAAAATATTTAAAATTAAATCAATGTTGGAGTCGAAAACTATACTATAGAAAACTTTAAAGTAAGTAATTTTCAATTATTTATAAAGATGACGATGGAAATTTATATCAATTGTTAATCATATTGCGATAAGATTAAAGATTCAGAAAACCAAAACAAGGAGATTTTGTTAAAATATTTGGACAAGTAAAAACAAGTATTGATAACAAAGGGAAAGAACATAAAAATGTCCGTATTTTATCTTCTAAGCTCTTAAAAGCAAAAGAACAAGTAAATAGTCAAGATAAAGATGAAAAGACCATATTAGGATAAATAAAAAGCTTTAGAACAGATGAAAAAACTAAGTAAAGTAAGAAATATTACATCGAATGTACGAGGGATAAAATTCGGCAGTCTTTGGACTGCTCTGATTTTTTATTTAATAAAACTATGGTATAATATACGAAGAAAAAATTCAATTATATGAATATTAAGGATGATATTATGAAAATAAACTATAATGGGTTATGGAAACTTTTGATAGATAAAAATATGAACAAAAAAGATTTGCAGAAGAAGGTTGGTATTGCTCCAGCGACGATAGCAAAGATGGGAAAAGGCGAATTTGTTAGTATGGAAATTTTATACAGAATATGTATTTCTCTAGATACTGATTTTGGGGAACTAATTTCTATTGCGGAGGAGAATAATTGAACAATATAATTAAGAAAAAAGAATTGATTGAAATTGTTGAACAGGCATTGTATAGTGATGAATTAGCGATTTTTGCTGGCGCAGGACTTTCTATAAATGCTGGGTACTATAATTGGGAAAAGTTATTAGAAAAACCTGCAAAGGAGTTGGAATTAGATATATCAAAAGAAAAGCATGATTTGATTTCTTTGGCTCAGTTTTATTGTAATAAAAAGAAAAGAAGTGCTATTAATGAACTTTTATCAGCTTCATTTCCCTCTAATAAAAAACCTACGGAAAACCATAATATATTATCACAGCTTCCAATTTCTACATATTGGACAACAAATTTTGATACGTTAATTGAAGACGCCTTGAAAGAAAATAATAAAAATGTTTCTGTCAGAAAGGGTGATAAGGATTTACAGCTTTCATATAAAAATTATGATGCAGTTGTATATAAAATGCATGGAGATATTCAAAGTCCATCTGATGCAGTAATAACTAGAGATGATTACGAAGAATATGGAATTAATAGTAGAAAATTATTTAGAGATGTTTTAGAAGGAACATTGCTGACAAAGACTTTTTTATTTTTAGGATTCAGTTTTAGTGATCCAAATTTTAATTTTGTACTTAGTAAAATGAGAGTTTTGCTGGGAGATGATAACAGACCACATTATTATATATTAAAAAAAATTGCTGAACCTAATAGGAACAAGTTTGAAGACGAAAAAGAATATAAAAAAGCAATGGACGAATACAAATATGATTTAATTAAACAAAGCCTACAGATTGCTGATTTAGACAGATATGGAATAAAAATATGCTTAATTGATAGTTATGAAGAAATCACGGAGATATTAAAAATCATATTAAATAGGTATAAAAGAAAAACTGTGTTTATTTCTGGAAGTGCAGAAACTTATACTCCATTAGATGCACAAGAAGCTAAGGATTTTATCAGGAAACTATCTTTTGAACTTGTTAAGAACGGATATAAAGTTGTTAATGGATATGGATTAGGTGTAGGGACTTATGTAATAAATGGAATCACTGAATATTGTTATGATCACAGGGACATTAAAATTGAAGATAGCTTAAAACTGATGCCTTTCCCATTAAGTGCAATAAATAGTGAGCAACTTAGGACAACTTGGGAAAAATATAGAGATGAAATGATTTCTCAATGTGGTATAGCAATTTATATGTTTGGTAATAAACAAAAGGATGGAGAAATTATTAAAGCTGATGGTGTAAAAAAAGAATTTAATATTGCTGAATCATATCAATTAGTGAATATACCATTAGCATTTACTGGGTTTATATCTCAGGAATTATATTCTGAAAATAGTGATATGGTTAAAAATATTTTAAATGATGAAGAAATTCAGTATATTACTAAATTTTGTGATATAGACACTAATGTTGATGCAATAATTAAAATAATAAATAGACTTAACAGTAAGGAGGAATGTTAATATGGCAAGAAGAGTATTTTTTAGTTTTCATTATGATGAGGATATCAATAGATCGATGATAGTAAGAAATAGTTGGGTTACTCAAGGCAAAGAAGCTGCAGGTTTTATTGATAAGGCGGAATTTGAAAAAATTAAAAGGAATGGTGAAAATGCTGTTTGCAAATGGATAGATAAGCAACTAGAAGGAACTTCAGTTACTGTAGTCCTAATTGGTAAAGAAACATTAAACCGTCCATTTGTCCAATATGAAATAAGAAAAAGCATCGAAAGAGGAAATGCAATAATTGGGATTCATATACATAATCTTAGAGATATGATAACTCAAAGGACAACAGTAAAGGGTAATCCACATACTATTATTGGATATTATAATCATGATACACCTGCGTATTTTGACTATATTTGTGATGATTTGTATGACTATTTGGAAGACAATGGATATTATAATTTGGGAAGTTGGATTGAAAAAGCAGCACGAAAAAAAGGAAAATAAATGTGTAAGTTGATAAAAACATCAACGTGATGGGTTATTAAAAAGAATAAGTGTAACTGAAAAGGAAATGAGTATCCAGAATATATTCATATAACTTAGCTCGATGAGTGAGAGTAATATTATTCAGGAAAAAGGTAAAGTCAGGACATTATATTATGATAAAATATAAAAACAAAAAATCTATAATTCCACTTTCAAGTTGGATAAAAGAGTAATTGGTTATGGGAAAAACGGCAAGACAATTCAATAAAATATACATTGATTACAAAAAGAAATTTAAAAAGCCAATTCAACAAGTTTTGAAGTTAATGCCATATACTTTTTCAGATGATGATATTGTTAATACATTTAAAGAGTTATACCCACATTTGTGGGATGATTTGAATAAACAGTATAATTTTTGGCATAACAAAAATATGGTTCTGCTTAATTATGGGAAAAAAAGCAGATATAATTTTAGAAAACCTTATAATTTTATTTTAGATTGTTCTTTTCATAGTGTGAATAAACTTAGAAAAGATAAGAATAGAATTATTTTGGAAAAAGATGATATGGAAAATTTAAAGAATGAAATAAAGCAGATATCAAAATCCAAATTTGATAAAAGAAAACAAAAAGACGACGGCACATTAAGATTTATTCAAGAAATAGAACCGCAATATACATCTTTTTTTATAGATAAATATTTTAAAACCTATGACTTGCATCAAAAATTAGAGATAATGAGAGAACTTTCAAAATACAAATCACCAAATATTACTGAGTTTTTTTATAAGGTTAATTCATGTACAAGAAATTTTTCTTTAAAAGAAGAAGCCCAAAACTACATTCAATCTATTGGATTACCATTTATGTTAAGACGTAAGAAAAAAGGAAAGAAAAATTATATTGATAACGAAATTGTAAAAAACAATTCAGGTCCTGAAGTTTTAAAACAGAGACTGTACGTAGATGACTTAGAGAAGGTAAAAAAATTTGATGTTTTTATATCTCATAACTCTAGTGATATGAATCAAATAGTTGAATTTTATAAAAACCTAAATACAAAAGGATATGTGGCTTATATAGACTGGGTTAATGATAAATACGATTTGAAACGAGAATGGTGTAATGTTTCAACATCAGAAATTATTAAACTAAGAATACATCAGAGTAAGATTTTTATAATTTTTTTAACAGAATCTTCTTTTAAATCACAATGGTGTTCATGGGAACTTGGGTATGCAGACGCTTTGGATAAAAAAATTTATGTTTATATTTCACCCAATTTAAAAAAAGAAGATATCCCTATTTTCTACAAAGGTTACACTGAAATAAAAAGTGTTGATGAAATTATTATAGAAAATTATTGAACTAAGATGAATTACGTTAATGTAAAGGAGATTGCTACCTTTCTATCTCCTTGCACATGTAGATTCTATAAATCTTTTGTATTTGATAAAGCTCACACGTATTAGATCTTGTAAAGAGTAATCTTGCATAATTCCATTCCTATCTCGTGAGCTTTTATAGGATTAACATCTCCTGGTAGAAAAGATTGGATTAAATGTCTAGCCAAAACTGTACCCTTAGTATCATTATCTTCTCGTGTTTTTATAAATTGAATATGGGCAGTAGATGGATGACATTTAAATGTAGATACCAAGACTTTTTCATCAGTTTTTTCACTCTTAGTTATATAGTCTATTGCCAAATTTAGAGTTGATTTTATAGGATGTATTTTTGTAATTGCCATACTAATCACCAGAACTTTCTTTTGATTTATTAAGAAGTAGGGAATGGATCTGCCATATTTCTCTTGATAATTTTTCTATTTGTTTATTCATCGATTCAATATCATTTTTGTAAATAACACCAGTTGTATTAGTAGCTTTTGCAATCTGGTTTATATTATTTGTTGCATTTGAAAGTAGCCATTGTAGGTTTCTAAATGGTTCTAAATCTACAACATAAATCTCCTTTTCTAAAACACATTTTCTAAGAAAGTGGGACATTGTTTTGCAATTTGCAAGTTTCATTTTCTTTTCAAAAACTTCCTTTTCTTCCTTAGTTAATTTTATTTCTATTCTTTCATTTCTAAATCTATTTGTCATTTTATTCTCCTTTATAAATATATTTCGGGGTCTTAGGGTTCTCCCTAACAAGGTAAAAATTAAGAAAATGGAGCAATCCGTAAAGGTCTGCTCCATTAATTTTTTCGTAAGTGTCCGTACACTTACTGTGCTTGCTATTAAAGTTATAAGCGTTAAGCGTGTTATTTAATTATTACCATTATACCATAAAATTGAAATGTTTGTATCTAATAGAAAAGCTTAAAATATAGATGTACGATTAATATGCTATAGTGTATTTTTAGTATAAAATCTAATTTTTGGGTATAATTTAATTAATTATTATGATGCATTAGGAGGTAGAGTTTTGGAATTAAATCATGAAGATATTATAGAAAATGTACTTGAAGGATATATTTTTTCTGAAAAAAAGGTTACTGATGAATGTAAAATTTATACAATTGAAAATTCTACTGGCTGTGGTGAAATGCGTTGCTACAATTTATTTGAAGGTGTTCAATTATCTTATAATAACCTAAATATGGAGACAGCATATCAAAAAATAAATCCTAAAAGCAGGGTTTTAGAAATAGATCATTGTTTAGAGGGATGTTATGAGTTTAAACTTGAAAATAATGAACGCGCTCTGATAGGTAAAGGCGATCTAAGTGTAATCGAAATAGGCAAAGTTCCTTTTGAAGATTCGTGCATACCAACAAAAAAATATGTGGGACTTTCAATATTTATTGATATTGAAAAGGCACAAAATTCTATTGATAAATACTTTCCGTATGCAAAAATTGATTTGTTAGAAATAAAAGATCGTCTGTGTAAAAATGGTGCAGCTTTAATTATTCATTCACGTCATGAGATAGACCATGTTATTAGTGAACTTTATAGAGTAGATTCTAGAATAAGACTTTCTTATTCAATTATAAAAACAATAGAGTTGTTATTATTTTTAAATTTAGTTGAAAGTTCAGATACTTTTAAGTTAACATCTTTTTCAGAACCAGTATATGAAGCAACTGTAGAATCATATAAGACGATTCTAAATAATCCTTTTGAAAGATATTCTATTTCTGATTTATCAAAAAAATATGCTATTTCAGAATCCAGTTTGAAGAGATGTTTCATATACATAACTGGAAGCTCAATAGGTAATTTTATTAGGGAAAATTGTTTAGAAGCCGCTGCTAAATTATTAATTCATAAACCCTTAATGTCGATAGGAGAGATTTCTGATTTGTCAGGATATTTGAATCCTAGTAAATTTTCTGAGTCATTCAAAAAACATTTTGGGCAAACTCCTCAAGAATATAGAAAAAAATCCATCTGACATTTTTAGAGCAAATAAAGAGCTGTCAGGTTATAAAGAAAATATCCATCTTACTTTATAATAAAGTTGAGATGGATATTTTTTTGTAAATATTCTCTATACACATTCTATGTACATTTTATTAATTAACGGAGGTGTTTTATGAACAATAAAAAAATGACTACAAAAGATGTAGTAACAGTAGCTATTATGATTGCTTTATTTTATGCAATTTCTATTGTTATTGGAATGAGTACGGTTGCTGTTCCAGTTGTATATATTTATGGTACTGCTGGAATTGAAATGTTTATAGGAGCTATTTTCTACTTAGTAGCAGCTAACAGACTTAATAAACACGGGCTATTATTTATATGGATATTAATTTATGGTCTTATCACAGCAGCTATGGGTTATGTGTTTATGCTTCCATATTTTATTGGACTTGCTATTTTGTGTGAAATAGTAATGATAGGCAAAGACACTTATATAAATCCAATAAGAAATATGATTGGCTGGAGTGTTTATGGTGCTGGTATGTTCATGGGAATAGGAGTTCCATGTTGGATAGCTTGGGAATCTTATCAAAAGCAAGCTTTAGAGAGTGGGTTTGCAGATAAGACATTAACATTGCAATATAATTTGGTATCTTCACCAAAACTACTATTATTAGGTGTAACAATAACCGTTATATTATCTGCTTTAGGTGTTTTGTTTGCACAAAAAATTCTTAAAAAGCACTTTAAAAAGGCGGGTATTTTAGAGTAAATGGAGATATATGGGAAATGAAAATAGAAAAAATAAGTGGAATAACTTGTCTTTTTTTAACTATAATTTCCTGTATGGTGTCAATATTTACAAAAAGTTACTATATGCATGCTCTGTTTGTAGGATGGCTTTGTATGCTTTTAGCATATTTTGGTTTTATCAAGCAGAGCATTATTTATTTTATGATATATAGTTTTACTACATTTTGGTTATTAAAAATGATACCTAGTGGTGTAGTTATAATTTCACCAATGCTTTTGGGAATGTTGTATAAATTCATAGTTCCAATCATGGCAGGATTTTTAACTTTTAAGATACCATCAGGAAAATTAATTTCAATATTTCACAAATTAATGTTGCCACGAAATTTTGTACTTATATTAACGGTAATTATTCGATTTGTACCAACAATTGCTGGGGAATTTAGAACAATAAAAGAAGCTATGAAAGTAAGGGGATTTACAGGTAACTTTTTTCATATTTTATCAAATCCTTTGAGGACTCTTGAATATGCTATAGTTCCTTTAATTTTTCGTTCTATAAAAGTAGGGGATGAATTATCAGCAGCAGCGATTGTTAGAGGAATTGAAAACCCAATAAAAAGGGATTCATATTATAGCAATAGGTTGTGTAAATTAGACATAATTATAATAACTACAAGCTTTGTTTTATTTATATTATGTCTTATATGAGAGGTGCATCATTGAATAATAAAGTTGAAATTAGGAAATTATCTTTTTCGTATAATAGCAATAAAGATGAACAGTTGAAAGATATAAATTTAGACATTAAAGATGGTGAATGTTGTGTAATTATAGGGGAGTCGGGATGTGGCAAGTCTACTTTGACAAGAGCTATAAATGGATTAATTCCAAATTTTTACGAAGGAAATTTAGATGGAGAAGTATTTATTGATAGTAAATCTATCAAAAATTTAAAATCATGGGAGATAGCAAAGTTAGTCGGTAATGTATTTCAAGATCCTAGAAGCCAATTTTTTGCCAATGAAGTTAATGGAGAAATTGCATTTGGACCGGAAAATTTGGGATATAAGCGTGATGAAATAATAAGAAGAGTAAATGAATCAAGTGAGAAAATGAATATTGATAAATTGTTAAATAATAGGATATACAATTTATCCTATGGAATTAGGCAAAAAGTAGCAATTTGTTCAGCGAGAGCTATCGAACCATCTATATATGTATTTGATGAACCATCTGCAAATCTTGATTTGAAATCAATATATAAATTTTCAAAACTTATAATGGACTTAAAAAATGAAGGGAAAACTATAGTAATTGTTGAGCATAGGTTATTTTATTTAAAAGGAATAGCTGATAGGTATTTATTGATACAAAATGGATCTTTAACAAATAGTTATAAAGCAGAAGAATTTGAAAAAATTAGTTCAAAAGACTTAAATGCATTGGGCTTACGCTCAATAAATCTTGATGATATTGTTGTAGATGACCACAAAGTTAAAGAAAAAGAAATTAGTAGTGACAATTCTTTTGATTTTGAGGTGAAAAATATTAGTAAAAAATATAAAAATAATTTCGTACTAAAAGATGTGTCACTTAAATTTGATAGCAATGAGACTATTGCTTTAGTAGGAATAAATGGAACAGGTAAAAGTACACTCGGTAAAATTTATTCTGGGATTCAAAATCAGACTGATGGAGAAATAAAGATAAATGGACTCAAAGCTAATAAAAAGATGAGGTTAAGCAAAGTGTGGTATATTCCTCAAGATTTAGACTCTCAATTATTTGGGGAAGATTTGATGGATGAATTATTAACTGGGTTAAAAAATAGAGAAGATTATATCACGAAAGCAGAGGAACTTTTAAAAAAAGTTGGATTATTTGATATAAGAGATAAGCATCCAGCAACTTTATCAGGTGGTCAAAAACAGAGATTGGTTCTATGCGTAGCTATGTTGAGAGAAACACCTTTTATTATATTGGATGAGCCGACATCAGGGCTTGATTTCAGGAGTATGGATAAGGTGGGGAGATTAATCAAAGAGGAACAAAAAAAAGGAACAAAATTTTTGATAATTTCTCATGATATTGAATTTATAGCAAAGACGTGTGATAGACTTGTAAAACTAGAGAATGGGATAATAACAGAAGATTTTTATATTGATAATATAGGACAGCTGTTAAGAGCTATGGAGGCTAAATAATTTAGGAGGTGCGTAATGGAAGTTTTAAAAAAGCATATAGGACAAATTTTATCATCAGTTATTATTGCAGTAATTGGTGTTTTTTGTAGTGTTGTACCATATTTTGCTTTAGCTAAGATTACTCAAAATATAGCAATTAATAATACAGAATTAGAATTCTATATAAGACCAATTTTGCTTATTTTAGTTGGGTTAATAGGAAGTGTTATTTTTCATGAGATTTCAACTTTAATTTCTCACAACTTAGCATTTCGCATAATAGAGGATGAAAGAAAGAAACTTGTAAGAAAAATTAATAGATTATCAATGGGAGAAATTGAAAAACGATCTAGTGGAGAATGGACTCAGTTTATGGTAGAAACTTTGAATAAAATTGAGCAACCGATAGCTCATGTTATTCCTGAAGTAATAGCTAATCTTATCATTCCAATCGCTTTAGTAGTTATTATTTTTATAATGGATTGGAGGATTGGAATTGCAAATCTTATTACATTACCACTAGGGGTGTTATTTTCAATTCTAATGATGGGTGGATATGAAGAAAAATCACGAAATTATCAAGAAGCCGCAAAAAACATGAATACAACAGCTGTTGAATATATTAGAGGTATTCAAGTTATAAAGGCATTCAATAAATCTGCATCATCATATGGAAAATTTGTAGATGCTGTAAATAGTAATAGAGACAGTATGCTAAATTGGTATTTAAGTGTTTGTTTCTATATGACAGCAGCAATGGAAGTTTTACCATCAACTTTATTATTTGTTTTACCAACTTCTTTATACTTGTATATGAATGGAAGTATTGAAGTAGGCAATCTAATAATGTGTGTTTTATTATCTTATGCCTGCTACAAACCTTTGATTAAAGCTATGAGTCATATGGATACTATGGCGAATGTAAGAGTTGTAATAGATGAAATAAAAAATGTTATGGAGTTACCAGAGTTAGAACGAGGTAATGGAGAGGAAAAAATAAGATCATACGATATTAATTTTGAAAATGTATGTTTTGCCTATAATGATAAGAAAAAAGTTTTTGATAACTTATCCTTTAGTGCAAAAGAAAATAAACTTACAGCTATTGTTGGTTATTCTGGCGGTGGAAAATCCACTATTGCTAAGCTAATTGCGGGATATTGGAATATTAATAAAGGAAAAATATCCGTAGGAAATGTAAATCTTAAAGATGTTTCTCTTGAAAAGAACATGGAACTTGTAACCTATGTATCACAAGAAAATTATCTATTTAGAAAAAGTATTATAGATAATATGAGAATGGCAAATCAAAATGCTAGTATTGAAGAGATAAAAGACGCTTGTAAAAAAGCTTCTTGTCATGACTTTATTATGAGTCTTCCTAATGGATATGAAACCATAATTGGAGAATCTGGGAGCAACTTGTCTGGAGGAGAGAGACAAAGACTTACAATAGCAAGAGCTTTGCTTAAAGATAGCCCAATAGTTTTATTAGACGAAGCTACAGCATATTCTGATCCAGATAATGAAGCTGAAATTCAAAAATCTATAGATGCATTAGTTGAAAATAAAACGGTTATTATGATTGCTCATAGGCTTTCTACAATAATAGGAGCCGATAAGATCATAGTATTAAACAATGGGGAAATTGAAGCAGAAGGAACTCATAAAGAACTTCTTGGAAAAAGTGAAACATATGCAAAAATGTGGAAATCACATATAAGTTTATCAAACGATAGGGGTGAGTAAATGAAAGAATTAATTCACAAGTTATATTGGGTCGCTGGAAAAGAATCTTCCAAAATTAGCAAGATGTTTTTCTTTGAAGTATTAAAAAGTATATTTGAAGGAATATCCCTTGGAGCTACAATGTTGCTTTTACTTAAAATATTTCAAAATATATTTGAAGGAAGAAATATTACACAAGAAGACATCTATGTCGTATTTGCAATAGCTCTACTAAGTGTAGTAGGGAAAATATTATCTAGTTATATGGCTGATAGAAATAAATACATCGCAACTTACAATATGGGAGCAGAAAATAGGCTATATATAGGTGATCAGCTAAAAAAAGTGAATATGGGATATTTTAGCAGTAATCGCCTTGGAAACATTTCAGGCGGATTAACCACAGTTATAGGTGAACTTGAAACCGTAGGAGTTAATATAATAGAAACTTTATTTGTGGGAGTAATTCAAACTATAATAATGGCGATATTTATGATTCCGTTTGATATAGTTACAGGTTCTATAATTTTAGGAACTTTATTCTTAGGAATGTTATGCAATGTTATCTTTCAAAAGAAATCAGATGAGTTGACTAAAAAATTACAAGCTTTAAAAATAAATCTAAACGCATCTACTTTAGAGTATGTTAAAGGTATTAGTGTTATTAAATCATTTGGAAAAAGTGGTGAAATGACTAAAGAATTGGACAGAGAGATTTATAAAAATAGAAGAGGCTTTATAAATGTTGAAAAAACTGTAGCACCTGCTGCTTTGATATTTCTAATTATATTTAAATTAGGGATTTGTCTTATTATATTTTCAGCTATTTATAGATTTTGTATAGGAGAAATTGATCACTATAAAGCTGTAATGCTTGTAGTGTCTAGTTTTATTGTTTTTTCTGGTTTTGAAATGGCTGGAAGTATGCAAAACGTTAGAGGAATAGCTATACAAAACTTGGATTCAATTGCTAAACTTAGGAATTTACCAACAATTTCAGAAGGCACAAGAACAAGCTTTGAAAAAGGAGATATAAATCTAAAGGACGTTGACTTCTCATATGACGAACAGAACTTATTTAACGGTTTAAATTTAGATATTCCAAAAGGTAAGACTACAGCAATTGTAGGTGGTTCTGGAAGTGGAAAAACAACACTTTGTAATTTGATAGCTAGATTTTGGGATGTAGATTCTGGAGAAATATTGATTGATGATAATAACATAAAAGATTTTAGGTATGACAATCTGTTATCTAATTTCACTTTTGTTTTTCAAGACGTCTATTTATTTGATGACACTATAAAAAACAACATTAAGTTCGGAAATACAGAAGCTAGTGATGAGGAAGTTATTAATGTTGCTAAGCAAGCACAGTGTCATGAATTTATTATGAAGTTGTCAGATGGTTATGACACAGTTTTACAAGAGGGTGGTTCAAATTTATCTGGAGGAGAGCGTCAGAGAATATCTATAGCAAGAGCTATGCTAAAACCAAGCAGAATTGTTATTCTTGACGAAGCTACTTCAAGTGTAGATCCAGAAAATGAACAACAACTTATAACTGCTTTAAACAATTTGTTAAAAGATAAAACTGTAATTGTGATTGCACATAAACTTGAAACTATTAAAAATGCTGATCAAATTGTTGTTATGGATAAAGGAAATATTGAAAGTATTGGTAAACATAAAGAGCTTATGGAAAAATCACACATATACAAGAGTTTTATTGAGAAAAGAGAAAAAGCTACTGGTTGGAAAATTGAATAAAATTTAATAGAGGATGATTTTATGAAACAAGATATGAAAGAACAATTATTAACAAAAAGACCCATAGATTTACTTTTTCAATTATCTGTCCCTGCTGTAATAGGAATGATAGTAATAGGTCTTTATCCACTAATGGATGGAATTTTTGCAGGAAATATTATAGGACAAACTGCAATGACAGCTTGTGGTGTAGCTATGCCACTTACCTTTTTTAATAGTGGAGTATCTACACTCATAGGTGTAGGTTCAGCATCAGTTTTATCAAGAGCTATAGGAAAGGGTGACCAAAAAACAGTTGATAAAATTATGGGGAATTTAATCTTTTGGGTTATTCTATTCTCATCAATTATTACAATAGGCGGAATTTTACTTGCACCACATTTTTTAGATATGGTTGGAGCAAGTGGAGAAATTAAAGAATATGGTATCAGATATTTACGAGTAATTTTCATTGGTTCTTTATTTGTAAACTTTACTCAATCAGCAAACATGGTTATGCGTGGAGAAGGATTAATGAAAAAAGCAATGCTCATTATGGGGCTAGGGGCTTTTTTAAACATAATTCTTGATCCAATTCTAATGAAATTAATGGGAAGATACGCAATAGAAGGAGCTGCACTTGCAACTATTACAGCACAATTTGTTCAAGCGATAATAACACTCCATTACTTCAAATATAAAAGTAAAGCAGTAAAAATAAATAAAATCAAACCTGATCAGGAAATAAAAAAAGAAATGTTTGGCGTAGGGTCATCTGCTATGATGATGCAAATTTTATTTATGATTCAACAAACAATGCTATATAAAATGTCATTTAAATATGGCGGAGATACAAATGCTATCTTGATGGCAGCAACACTTAGAGTATATGCCTTTTCATTCATTCCACTTTGGGGAATGAGTCAAGGTTTACAACCTGTAGTTGGTACAAATTTTGGAGCGAAAAAATACGACAGAGTAAAAGAAGCTATGAAAGTATTTTCTATCGGAGGATTAGTTCTTGCATCAATATTTTGGATACCAGCATTAGCATTTTCAAAGAATATTCTTTCTTTATTTGGAGTAGAAGAAAGTATTATAACTCAGGGAATAGGAAACTTTAGACTATTTTATTCTATCTTTATCCTATATGGAGTAATGGTAATGACTATAACATTCTTCCAATCAATAGGAAACGCTAAAAAAGCCGGCATAATAGTAATGCTAAGACAGTTATTTTTATTCGTACCTGCCATGATTATTTTACCAATGATATTTGGAGTTAAAGCAGTATGGTTTGCAGAACCCCTTGTAGATTTAATTATGATAATAGCTGGTGTAGTAATGATGTTTGGGGAATTAAATAGGATGGATAAAATTAGTTTGAAAAACTAAATACAAATAACAATCGAAAAAGTTTCTTTCATTTTAGAGGATTTATGCCTAATAGCATAAGTCCTCTTTTTATGTTCAAATTAATCATTAAAACTCAAAAAGACTATAGAAAAATAAAAATTCTGGTTACCAAAGAGGGCAAATTTCACTTTATAAAGTGAGGGGTGTTTTATCATCTTTCTATAAAAATCAAAATACTTTGAAGTGTGAATATTCTTGAAATTGATTATGTGAGATTAGCATATTTCAAATTTAATCCACTTATCAAGGTAAAAAAATAATTTACATAGGAGGTAAAATGCAAGCAATAAAGATTTATAGTATGAGAGTTGCTATGTTATGTAGACTTTATGATCTTAAATTAATTAATGATAAGGAATATACAAAAATAAAAAATAGAATAGAAAATGATTATAAGAAGAGAGATAGAAAGTAGTTAAATTTGTGATATAATAACACTGTAGAAAGATACAAAATGGGAAGGAGGTAAAATGAATACTAAAGTAAAATTAATAAAAGCTTCAAATACAGGAGCAAGAAATAGAAATGCACTACATTTAGATTTAAAACGAGTTGCAGCATATTGTCGAGTTAGCACTGATAGTAAAGACCAACTTGAATCATACAAATCGCAAGTTGATTATTATACAAATCTAATAAAAAACAATAAGAACTGGACTTTAGCTGGTATATACGCAGATGAAGCAACAACAGGAACAACTGCTACTAAAAGAGCTGATTTCATGAGACTGATTAGCGATTGTCAAAATGGAGATATAGATATGATAATAACAAAATCTATATCAAGATTTGCTAGAAACACATTAGATACTTTGAAATATGTAAGATTATTAAAGGAAAATAATGTTGGTGTAGTATTTGAAGAAGAAAATATAGATACTTTGACAATGGATGGAGAGCTACTATTAACAATATTAAGTTCAGTAGCTCAACAAGAAGTAGAAAATACCTCAGCCCATGTGAAAAAAGGACTAAAAATGAAAATGGAAAAAGGGGAGCTTATTGGTTTTCAAGGTTGCCTTGGATACGACTATGACCCTATAACAAAAAGTGTCTCTATAAATGAAGAAGAAGCTAAGATTGTTAGATATATCTTTAAAAGATATTTAGAAGGCAATGGTGGTTCGGTCATTGGTAGGGAACTAGAAGAACAAGGATATCTCACTCCTAGAGGTAAAACAAAATGGTCTGACACTACAGTGTTAGGAGTAATTAAAAATGAAAAGTATATTGGCGATATACTAATGGGAAAGACCTTCACAGTTGATCCCATAACAAAAAGAAGACTAGCAAACTTTGGTGAATCTGATAAATATCATATTGAAAATCATCACGAGCCAATTATATCAAAAGAAGATTTTGAGAAGGCTCAGGAGATTAGACTCAGGAGAGCACAAAATAGAAACACCATTGCTAATAAGGATAGAAAAAGAGAAAAACTATCAAGACAATACGCTTTTTCAAGTATGCTGGAATGTGGATTTTGTGGAGAGATACTTTCAAGAAGAACTTGGCACACCAGTTCCATTTACAAAAAAATTAACTGGCAATGTGTAAAGTCAACAAAAAAAGGTAAAAAATATTGCCCTCATTCAAAAGGAATACAAGAAGCAGCAATAGAAAAAGCTTTCGTTGAAAGCTATAGGCAATTATATCATGCAGATTCAACAGTAATAGATGACTTTTTAAAAATTGTAGAAGAAGAAATAAATGATAATACTTTAGTCAAAGATTTGAAAAAGTTAGAAAACCAATTAAACAGAATTATTAGTCAAGAAAGAAAGTTAGTTGATCTTCATTTAGAAGATAGTATAGACGAAGAAGTTTATGCTAAAAAGTATAAAAAACTTACAAAACAAAAAGAAGAATTACTTGATGAAAAGAAAACACTAGAGCTAACTATCAAAGATGAAAACTCTATTAAAGAAAGACTAAAGCAATTTAAAAAGGTCTTAGAAAATAGAGAAATTATAGAGGAATTTAACAGAATAGTATTTGAAAGCATAGTTAATAAAGTTGTGGTGGGTAGAATTGACAAAGACGGAACAGTTCATCCATATGACTTAACATTCTATTTCAAAACAGGAGTTAAAGATAGTCAAGATTCTAATAACTTTAAAGACAAAAGAAAAAATGCCAAAGACAATGACATTAATAAATTGTGTTCCTACAAGAATGACGAGGATAAAAAATTATGTTCCCAATCAAAAGACAACGCATGTGGAGACGGTAGCACTTTTGTCCAAACTCGATGTCGATAAGCACATAAGTGTTGAAATTGAGCTGGATGAGATGGATTTGACAAGTGCGGAGAGCAAAGCAACATATACTCAAATCAAAGAATATGTTTGGAATAAATTTCAATTAAAAGTTTCAACATTATATATTGCACAGATAAAAAGGAAATGTGGAATAGAATTACGAGAACATTACAATAAGTCTAAAAAGGAGAAACAAAATATTCCACAGTGTACACCTGAAAAAGAAGAAGCCATCACGGATGCCTTGAGACACTTCAAAATGATTGAATAGAAAGGAATGACTGCCTATGACTCTCAGCATTTAAGACATTCATGCTCGGTATAGGAACAGCTATTATTCCTTTCTTACAAGGTATCAGTGAGAGAACAAGCTCAATATAAAGATTGATATGATCATTTTTATATTTAAAGGAGCGTTGAAATGATTGATAAAAGCAATAAAAAATTTTGGGATAAATTTGCTAAGCTATATGCTCCTTGCATGAAAAAAATAAAGGAGTATATGATAAAGTTTGCGAATACATTCGTCCTCATTTGAATAAAGACATGGAGGTGCTTGAACTTGCTTGTGGGTTTCGTGTCATAATAGTGATAGAGGCAAATAGTTATGTAAATATAAGGAGTTCAAAACTTCTACCAAATTTTAAAACTCAAAAAATAAATAGTTGGTGTGCTGCTTAGAGTAATTATTATATAATAATTATTGTAAAGAGTACATCAACATAAGGAGGTAGTTAGATGCCAAGAAAAGGGGTAACCATATATGATTAATTAATATCTTGTCCAGGCGATGTTACAGATTTTTTAGAAATAATAAAAGAAAGTGTTGAAAGCTTTAATAGAACTTTTGGTGATTTAAATAATATCGAAGTAGTTACTAAACACTGGTCTACAAATAGTTATCCTGAATCAGGTGATAAACCACAAGAATTATTAAATAAACAATTTGTTAGAAATTGTGATGCTGCAGTTGCAGTTTTTTGGACAAGATTTGGTACACCAACTGATAAGTATGGATCTGGTACAGAAGAGGAAATAGAAGAGATGCTTTTAGCTAATAAGAAAGTATTTATGTATTTTTTGAATGCTCCTATTAATCCTTCCGAATTCAATCAAGAACAATATCAAAAAGTGTTAGAATTTAGAGGAAAATATAAGGATAAAGGAATATACGCAATAGTTGATGATAAATTTGATTTTCAGCGACAATTTACCAATCATTTATCATTATATTTTTTATCATTAATTTGGGATTTAGGAAACTCGAAAAGTGAAATATTAAATCCTAT
This sequence comes from Anaerococcus urinomassiliensis, assembly GCF_900128425.1. Classification (NCBI taxonomy): domain Bacteria; kingdom Bacillati; phylum Bacillota; class Tissierellia; order Tissierellales; family Peptoniphilaceae; genus Anaerococcus; species Anaerococcus urinomassiliensis. The sequence continues at coordinate 960,727 of NZ_LT635782.1, read as the reverse complement.
GTTAAAAATAAGAGATTTAAATACATTTTCAGAAGAATATTGTTCAATAAGTATGAATAAGTTGTTAGAGTCAAAATTTATTAACAATCAAAAAGATAAAATAATAGAGAGTATTGAAACTTTAAATAATTTTATTTTGCCAGAACGTAGTAAAGATATAAGTTCAGAAAAATATAATTTTAACGAATTAACTAATATTACCAAATCATATGGACAAATTAGTAAACTTAGTGGGATAAATAATTATGTAAAAATTAGTGACGAATGGATAAAAGCTATTAATGATTTTGCTAATAAAAATCAAATTAACATTGAAGAAAATTTTTGGAATTTGGGAAACTTAAAGAGTTATAGTTCTCAGCTACAGCTTCCATTTGGGAGTAGTGGACCTTCGTATTATGGAACTGATGAGGAGAAAAAACGCTATTCGTTGTTAAAAAAACTTTATATTAGTATAAAAGAATATAATGAATGTAACGAGTATTTTGGATATATAGATAATGTTAAAGTTATTAAATTAATGATTTCAAATTTAGGTAATACATTTGATGAAGATATTGATATTAAATTGATTATACCAAAAGGATACATTCTTAAACATAAAGATTTACCTGATCCAGGCATGAATATTATAGAAGACTTACATGAAATGAAACTTTTTGATTTCATATTTTCAATTCAAGAGAGTGATACTGTTAATAGATATGAAGATTCAAAAGTGGATAATTTAAATTTTAGACATGTTAATAGACTTAGTCCAATTTTAACAAAAAGCATTAAGGATGAATATGAAGATAACAAATATGATTATCGAGATTTATTAGATGACATATTTTCATATAAGCAAGTTGAAAACTCAGATTCCGATATTTTGATTTTCGATATAAAGTATTTAAAACACAACTCTTCAATGGCATTTCCTTCTATTTTAATGTTTAAAAACCTTCCAGAATCAATAGAATATGAGATTACATCAAAACATATACCTGAAATTATAAAAGGGAAAATATATATTAAAGACAATATTAGTGGATGAAAAAGAGTTTTTAAGGTTATCTAATGATGAAAATTTAATATGTGAATCTCAGACGATAGAAAGTAATAATTCTGTCGTCTTTTTTTATTTCAAAGAAAGGAGGTAAGAATGAATTTTGATTATTTTTATAATAGGCAATCTGAGATGTATTACTTCATTAGGTTACCTATGGTATTAATGAAAGATGAAATTTTTGAGAGTATTTCTATTGAAGCTAAAGTTTTGTATTCATATATGCTTAAATTATTTGCTAACCACAAAATAAATGGCTATATAAGCTTAATCTAGTGAGTGCGATAAATCTTGAAAAAGTGTTAAAATATTTAATGATTATATTGACAAGCTGATATAAAAGTGTTACTATGCTTTTGTGATACTGAAAATCGCTATCACATTTTTATATTTTGTATATTAATATGAATTAATATTTAACATGTTAAAAAAATATTTAGTAGAGGATATGGGGAATAAATGAATAATAAAAGAATTATTAAGGCGACATTAATTGCCGCATTGTCTATTTCATTCTTATTTAACGAGCCTTCCTTTGCCAGTAGCGAAGAAGAAAAACCGCTAGAAGCAAATAACCAAGGTCTTTTTGAAGAAAATGAAGCAACTGTAGAAAAAAAAGAAGAAGCTTCTGATAAAGAAAGTGAACAAAAAAAAGAAGAAGCAAAAAAAGAAGAAGCTTCTGATAAAGAAAGTGAACAAAAAAAAGAAGAAGCAAAAAAAGAAGAAGCTTCTGATAAAGAAAGTGAACAAAAAAAAGAAGAAGCAAAAAAAGAAGAAGCTTCTGATAAAGAAAGTGAACAAAAAAAAGAAGAAGCAAAAAAAGAAGAAGCTTCTGATAAAGAAAGTGAACAAAATAAAGAAGATGCAAACAAGGACAAAGCTCCTGCTTTGGAAACTTCCCTCAAAGAAGATAAGTCTGTTGAAAAAGAAGGGAAAGCAACAGAAGTTACACATAAAGCTGACCTTAATAAGGATTCATCTACTGAAGAAAAGAAAGATGATATAGCTGTAGAGAAGAAAGACGAGGGAAGGCTCATATACATAGCCGAATTTAAAGATAAAGAGGCTGGGGAAAGGGCAATGAAGGAAATATCAAAACTTTCTTCTACAAAAGTTTTGTATGCCTATAACACAATTTTTAATGGTTGTGCAATTGAAACAAAACAAGATAATCTTGATTTGATTAAACACATCGAAGGAATCTCATCTGTAGAAAGATCCCAAAAAGTTGAGCCAATGATGAATCACGCTAGGGAAGAAATTGGTGTCAACGAAGCTATCGACTACCTAAAAGCTATCAACAAAGACATGATAATGAAGTTTGATGGTAGGGGTATGGTAATTGCAAACATAGATACTGGGACTGATTATAGGCACAAGGCTATGAGAATTGACGATGATGCTAAGCCTTATATGAGATATAAAAAAGAGGACATGAAGGGAACTGACAAGGACTTTTGGTTGAGTGATAAAATTCCTCATGCCTTTAACTATTATAACGGTGGCAAAATTACTGTCGAAAAATATGACGATGGTTCTGACTATCATGATCCACATGGTATGCATATAGCGGGAATCCTTGCTGGTAATGATACTGATAAGGATATAGCTAAGTACAATGGAATAGACGGAATAGCACCAAATGCTCAAATCTTTTCTTACAAGATGTACTCAGATTCAGGTGATGGCTTTGCTGGTGATGAAACAATGTTTCACGCTATTGAAGATGCAATCAAACATAAAGTTGATGTAGTATCTGTATCTTCTGGATTTACAGGAACAGGTCTTATAGGTGAGAAATATTGGCAAGCAGTTAGGGCTTTAAGAAAAGCGGGGATTCCTATGGTAGTTGCTACTGGTAACTATGCAACATCTGCTTCAAGCTCATCATGGGACTTAGCTGCTAATAACAAACTAAAGATGACCGATACAGGAAATGTAACTAGAACTGCTGCCCATGAAGATGCCATAGCTGTTGCATCAGCTAAAAATCAAATAGTAGAGTTTGATAAGGTAAATATTGGTGGCGAAAGCTTCAAGTATAGAAATATCGGTACCTTCTTCGATAAAAATAAGATTATTAGAAATGAAGACGGAAGCAAAATAGCTGACAAAATGAAATTTGTTTATATAGGCAAGGGTCAAGATGAAGATCTAGTTGGGCTTAATCTTAGAGGCAAAATTGCCGTTATGGATAGAATATATACAAAGGATTTAAAATACGCCTTCAAAAGAGCTGCCGATAAGGGTGCTCGCGCAATCATGGTTGTAAATACCGTTAACTACTACAACAGGGATAACTGGACAGAGCTTCCAGCCATGGGCTACGAAGAAGATGAAGGAACAACTTGCCAAGTATTTTCAGTATCTGGTGATGATGGACTTAAAATTTGGAATATGATTGATCCAGCTAATAAAACTGAGGTTAAGAGAAACAAGAAAGAAGACTTCAAAGATAAGCTTGACCAATATTATCCAATTGATATGGAAAGCTTCAACAAAAACCGTCCAAAGCTTGGTGATGAGAAAGAGCTAGACTTTAACTTCGCTCCTGATACAGACAAGGAACTTTATAAAGAAGAAGTAATCGTGCCAGCAGCCTCTACATCCTGGGGCCCAAGGGTTGACCTCCTTCTAAAACCAGATGTATCAGCACCAGGAAAGAACATCAAATCAACTCTAAATGTAATTGATGGCAAATCAACCTATGGTTATATGTCAGGAACAAGTATGGCAACACCAGTAGTTGCAGCATCAACAGTATTAATTAGACCAAAACTAAAAGAGATGCTCGAAAAACCTGTCCTCAAAAACCTAACAGATGACGATAAAATCGACTTAACTACTCTTACAAAGATTGCCTTACAAAACACAGCAAGACCTATGATGGATCCAACAGCTTGGAAGGAAAAATCACTATATTATGCTTCGCCAAGACAACAAGGTGCAGGTCTAATTAATGTTGCTAATGCACTAAGAAGTGATGTTATAGCAAGCTTCAAAAATGTTGACTCCGCAGGTCTAGTAAACTCATATGGATCTATATCACTTAGAGAAATTAAGGGAGAAAAGAAATATTTCACAATCAAGTTGATTAATACATCAGATAGGCCTCTTACATTTAAGGCTTCATCATCTGCAATCACCACAGATTCCCTTACCGACAGGCTAAAACTTGATGAAACTTACAAGGATGAGAAATCATCAGATGGCAAACAAATTGTTCCAGAAATTCATCCAGCAAAGATTAAGGGTGCAAATATTAGCTTTGAACACGATGTATTTACAATTGCTCCAAACTCTTCATATGAATTGAAGGCTGTAATAAATGTAGGAGAAGCAAAAGATAAAAACCAATTTGTAGAATCTTTCATTAGACTTGAATCTAAAGAAGAACTTGAGGCAATGTGTGGCAAGGAAAACAAGACAGTATTCCAACCATCTCTATCAATGCCACTTATGGGATTTGCTGGAAATTGGAACAAGGAGCCAATCCTTGACAAGTGGGCTTGGGAAGAAGGCTCTAAATCAAAAACCATGGAAGGTTATGACGATGATGGTAAACCAAAAATACCTGGAACCTTGAACAAGGGTATAGGTGGAGAACATGACATCGATAAATTCAATCCAGCAGCCGTTATCCAAAACAGAAAAGATGGAAATACAAAATCACTTGATCAAGATCCTGATTTATTTGCACTAAATAACAACCACGGATTACATGATCCATCACAAAGCGAATCAAAAGTCGCAAGAATTTATCCACTTGATAATAAGGGACAACCACAAGAAGTTCAAATCGAAACAGGGCTAACACCTTCCCCACTCGTTCTAAGAAGTGCAAGAGAAGGCTTAATCTCAATTGTAAATACTGACAAAGAGGGCGAAGGACAAAAAGACCTCAAGGTTGTAACTAGAGAGCACTTCATCAGAGGAATCCTAAACTCAAAGAGAAACGATGCTAAGGGTATTAAGTCATCCAAGTTAAAAGTTATGGGAGATTTGAAATGGGATGGCCTTATTTACAATCCTAGAGGAAGAGAAGAAGGCGCTAATGATGATAATAATAACCAAGACTTGGAAACAAAACTTAGGGGTCAATTTGAACCAATAGCTGAGGGTCAATACTTCTACAAGTTCAAATATAGATTAACTAAGGATTATCCATGGCAAGTTTCTTATATACCAGTAAAAGTTGACAATACAGCTCCAACAATTGTCGGTGTTGATTTCTCTAATCCAAACAAAATCAAATTAATAGCAAAAGATACCTACCACAAGGTAAAAGATGAGTACAAAAACGAAACCTTGTTTGTAAGAGATCAAAAAGACCATCCAGAGAAATTTGAAGAAGTAGCCAACGAAGTATGGTATGCAGGCGCAGCTATAGTTGATGAGTACGGTGATGTTGAAAGAAACCTTGATGTTAAATATGCTGGAGAAGGCGAAGGTAGACATAGAAAGCTTGATGATAAAGGAAATACTATCTACGAAATTAGCGGTGCAGGAGATTTAAGAGGAAAAATCATAGAAGTAATCGCCCTAGATGGTGCAAGCAACTTCACCAAAATCCATAGGATAAAATTTGATAGTAAAGCTGATGCAAAGGGAATGATTTCTTATTACCTAATAGATCCTAAACAAGATTCTTCTTCTTACGAAAAACTTGGAGAAATTTCTGAAGAAAAACTCAAAAATGCAAAGAGTTCAGAGGAAAATACCAATAATAATCAAGCTAAGGATGAAGACTCAAAACCAGCTGAAGAAAGTTCAGTTGAGGGAGAAGCTAGCCTTGAAATAGATAAAAATATTTCGACAATTAGAGAATTTGAAAATAAAGACCTAAAGAAACTAATTAAAAAGAAATATAAGGAAATAGAAGACTTTACAACTGGTGGAATGAAAACAGTAGAGCTTGATTATCTATATGATGAAAAAGGAAATGTAAAAGCCTACGAAGATGGAAGTAATCTAGAATATGAAACTGAGAAACTTGATGATGTTAAATCAAAGCTTGGTGGAGTGTTAAGTCCATCAAAGGATGGCCATTTTGAAATTCTTGGAGAAGTAAATAATGTATCAAAAGATGCTAAGGCCTACTATGGTAATGACTTTAAACTAATAGAAATTAAGGCAAGTAAATACGACCCACAAACCAAAACTTTAACATTTGACTTATTTGCAAACACAAATGATGTAGTCGATGGCCTATCCTTTACTGGAGATATGAATATTATCGTAAAAGATAAGGGTCAAACAAAAGCTAAAACTATAATAAGGATGCCAGAAAAGAAGGATGAAGCCGAGGAAGCTTCACCATATGCTTCAAGCTATGGAAATATTATCGAACTAGGTGAAGGTGAACTAACTAAACAAAAACCAAAAGACCTAAGCAAGATGGATACAAACAAGATGTTCTTCGATAATGAAAAGGGTCAATATGTATTAAATGATAATATGATTGTAAGAAAGGGATATGCCCTAAGAGTTACGACATTTAACCCAGGAAAAACTGATATGCTTGATGGTAATGGAGTTTATAGCAAGGAAGTTATAGAAAAAATCCAAAAGACTGCCCCTAACATCAAGGCCCTATCACAAAAAACAATCTACTGTGATAGTAGAAATGTTGAAGATGGTAGAAGCGCTCAATCAGTTCTCATGTCAGCCTTGGACGGATTTAATATAGTTAGATATCAAGTCTTTAAATTCAAAACTAATGACAAGGGGGAAGCTATAGATAAGGATGGAAATCTTGTAGATGATCCTTCTAAACTAGTTCTTCTTGGCAAAGATGGTAAGGAATATATTGGAGATGATAAATCCAACGTAGAAGCCATCAAGGAAGACGGAGCTATGCTATTTATAGATGCAAAACCAGTAGATTTGACTATGGATAGAAACTATTTCAATCCAACAAGGGACAATAAAATCTATGTAAGAAAACCAGAATTCTATTTAAGAGGAAAGATAGGAGATAAGGGTGGTTTCAACTGGGAAATGAGAGTTAACGAGTCAGTTGTTGACAACTACCTAATCTATGGTGATTTACACATTGATAATACAAGAGACTTTAATATTAAGCTTGATGTAAAAGATGGAGACATCATGGATTGGGGAATGAAGGACTACAAGGCTAATGGCTTCCCAGATAAGGTTAAAGATATGGATGGCAATGTCTACCTACAAACTGGTTATAGTAATCTCAATGCCAAGGCTGTAGGTGTTCACTATCAATTCCTCTATGATGCTATAAAACCAGAAATCGAACAAAAAGATGATGGTAACACAGCTATTGAATATGATAAAGATAAATTCATCAAATTCAATGTTACAGACAAGAGAGATGGGGATAAGGCTGGAGAAATCCAAGATAAACAAATCTTTGTAAATGGTAAAGAATACAAGTCTTTAGATGATATCAAAGATATCAAGGATGATAAGCTAACAATTAAGTTTGTAGTAAAAGACTTTGCAAACAATACTAGGGTAAAAGAATTTAGCTTTGACAAAAAAACTGGCTCATTAACTCCTGTAGATCCCGAAAAAGTCAAGATTACAATAGGTAATAAGGAAAATGAACTTGTAAAGGGAGAGGACTTCCAATTACCAGAATACAAGGGAGAACTTCCAGAAGGTAAAGGCTTTAAGGGTTGGAAAGTCAAAGACAAAGATGGAAAAGAAAAAATCAAAGCACAAGGTTCCTTCCTATTTGCTGAGTCTGATCTAAGTGTTGAACCAGACTTCTACGAGCTTCATAAAGAAGTTAAAGAAGAAAATAAACAAACTTTTGATGAAACAAAGAAAAAAGATGAGGATTATTCAAAGATTTGGAATATAACTTGCCCAAGTGATACAGAAGAACCTTCAGACAATCCTTGCGAAGAACCATCAGAAGAAGCTTCAGAAAATCCTTCAGAAAATCCACAAATCCCTGAAATAAAACAAGCTCCTCAGAGTGAAAATCCACAAATCCCTGAAATAAAACAAGCTCCTCAGAGTGAAAATCCAAAAGACAATCAAGGATTAGTAGTAGAGGTAAGCTCTAAGACTAAAGAGCTTAAAGAAGAGCCTTCAAAAGACGATAACTTAGTTCAAAGTCCAAGGGAAGATAAGGATAAAGAAGAAGCTCCATCAAAAGCCCAAAAAGAAGAAGTAAAAGAAAATAAGACACAAAGAAGTGATGACAAATCACAAGCAAACAATGATAAAGCTCCAACAAGTACAAATGTTAAAACAGGAGTAGAGAGCCTATCATCAGTAGTTATGGGACTATTTGCAGCAAGCCTTGCCTTATTCAAGACTAAAAAAAGAAAATAAAAAAGACCTAATATAAGCTAAGCAAATATTAGACCTTATGCCAGAGTTAGCTTTAGGCTTGCTCTGGTATTTTTGTGTGCTCGGCATGAGCATATTCTAGCAGGTGAAAGTCCTAAGTGTGCCCGGTAGTGGGAAACACATAGCCAAAGGCAAGGGTGTCCATCGTGAGGTGGAATCTGAAGGAAGCCCTAGGCAAACTCTTGGTCTGACGAACAGAAACTACATAAGGCAGGTACGTAGGATAAGACTGCATTACAAGCCAAAGTCCAATAACTACACGGAATACGTAAATGTAAATGTGGCAGATATATGAGAGGAAAGAACATGCCCTTACCCGAGGAGGTCTCACTAGCGAAACAGTAGTAACAACGAATAGTGAGAAGTCAGCAGAAGTCATAGTACTAGTAAAAACTAGGAAGGACAGAACTACAGGAAGTATAAATTTATGAAAGAAACTAATCATGACAAAGACTGTAGAAAATCAACCAGACTAATCAAAGATAGCTCGGCAAGTGAAAATAAATTAGCTGGACACAGTCATGAAAAGATTAACTCAAAAGAAAATACCAAAAATGAACTAATTGAAAAAAATACTCCATCGAAACAACCTAAACGAAGCCTTTAAGAGAGTAAAATCAAATAAAGGTACAGCAGGAATAGATGGAATAACAACAGAAGAACTTCTAGAATATCTAAAAGAAAACAAAGAGAAAATACTAGGACAAATAAGAGCAAGGAAATACAAACCCAAACCAGTAAAAAGGGTACAAATACCAAAATCAAATGGAAAGAAACGAAATCTAGGCATACCCACAACAACAGATAGGGTAATACAACAAGCAATAGCACAAAAATTAAGCCCAATCTATGAAAAGAAATTCTCAGAAAACAGCTATGGATTTAGACCAAATAGAAGCGCGCATGATGCCCTAAAAAGAATAAAAGAAATAGCAGAAGAAGGAAACACCTGGGTAGTAGACTTAGACCTAGAAAAATACTTCGAAACAGTAAACCAATCCAAACTCATACAAATCCTATCAGAAGAAATAAAAGATGGAGACGTAATATCCCTAATACACAAATATCTAAAATCAGGAATAATGATAGATGGAATAAAAGTAAAATCAGACAAAGGAGTAGCACAAGGTGGACCCTTAAGTCCATTACTAGCAAACATCTACCTAAACGAAGCTGACCAAGAATTTGGAAAATGGGGATACAAATTTGTAAGATATGCAGACGACATGCTAATATTTGCAAGAAATAGAAAAGCAGCCGAAAGATACCACAAAATAGTCAAAAAGCTGTTAGAAGGAAAATTAAAACTTAAAGTAAATGAGGAAAAGACATCAATAAGAAAATTAAGCCAAACAAAATATCTAGGGTATGGATTTTACCATAACAACGGAACCCAACTAAAAGTACACAAAGAAAGCCTAAAGAAACTAAAGGCAAAACTAAAAGAAGTAACAAACAGAAGTAATGCACTAGGCTATAAGCAAAGAAGAATAAAAATCAACCAAATCATAAGAGGATGGATACAATATTTCAAATTGGCAAATATGAGAAACCATCTTCAAAACCTAGACGAGTGGTTAAGAAGAAGAATAAGAATGTGTGCATGGAAAAGCTGGAAAAAAATCAAAACCAAATTTACAAACTTAGTAAAATTAGGAACAGCAAAATTTCAAGCCTGGCAATGGGCAAATACACGCAAATCCTATTGGAGAATAGCAAAAAGCCCAATACTGAGCAGAGCTCTTAACAACAAAAGAATAGCTGAAAGGGGCTATATATCCCTAGTCAGCTATTACAATAAAGTTCAAATTAAACGGTAGAACCGCCGTATACGGAACCGTACGTACGGTGGTGTGAGAGGTCGGTAGATGAATTAATCATTTACCTCCTACTCGATTTATACAATATAATTTACTACAGTAACATCTAATCTCCAATGACTTAAAGCCAGTACAGAAACAGCCATAAGGGCTAGACGATTATAGATAACGGGTTTCCCATTTTGGATAGCTCTTTTTTTATTTTCTCCTCTGAGTTCATAGGGAGTATCATTCATATCATCAATAAATCGTTTTAATTTAGCTTCATATTTTTGGGGATTTGCTTTATATAAATCATAATTTCCTCTTTCAAACATTTTAATAAGTCTTTCTCTTAATGATCTAGCGAATCCATTAACTGTTAATATTGTATTTTCAAAGAATTGGTAAAAATCATTAGCGTGTTCTCTTCTTAGGGCATGAAGATTTATTTTATTATTCATCTCATCTTTTGAGAATACATTATGACCTGTAGGAACTTCTTCGAATATATTTTTAACTATAGGTACATCTTTAGGGAGAATCATTTGAAAAGTTTCTTTTCCGCCTTTTCCTTTTCTTACATGGACATAATATATGCCATATTCTCCCTTAATAAAATCCTCTCTTTTTAGATTTTCAAGTTCATTTCTTCTTATACCAACAGCTTTTTGTAAGGTAATTAGCCTTTTAAATTCAGGTGAAGTTTCTTGTAATTTTCCAAAAGGATTTTCTGCTTCTTGTCTACCTTTGGTTATGGTATTAGATTTCCTCCTAGGCTTATTAATATCTCTCATATTTACTCCACAAGCCTTGCAAATAGGGGCAAGGTAGGTATGAATAGTACCAGCAGAAAACTTAAAAGGATCTTCCTGTAAATGGTTTGAGTATTTTTGTATTAAATCTTTATCTACTTTTTCTATTTGTTTAATTCCTTGTTCTTTGCACCAGCTTGCAAATTTCTTACAGGCATATTTATATTGCTTTCTGGTTGTATTTCCTTTTAATCCTTCAGATGCTCTCTTAAATAGTTCAAATTGTAAGCTATTTTTATTTCTTGACATTCTGGAATCCTCCTAAATAAATTTGGTTTCTATATTATTGTTAATTAGCCTCCTCCTTTTTTTACGAGCTTAAGATGCTCTAAAAAATCTAAATAATATAGGCTTAAATATTATTGTTATTTCAATTCAGCAGACACCGTCTTGATATAACTTTTAGATTTTGCCATTTGATTAAACAGGTAATTTTCATTCTTTATTTTTCCTCATTTTATCCTTAATATTTCATAAATTATTTATTAAACCATAATATTCCTGCCTAAACTGGTAATTTTCAAAGATGACTCTTTAAAAATTACCATTTAGGTTCTTCTAATAAATACATATCGAAGAACCCTTGAGATCATGAATTTTAATGGCATCAATTCAAGAGCTTCGACTATTTTGAAATAATAAAGTTACCGTAGCCGGACCTTATTACTTTGAAAATAGTTGAGCCTAGCAAGTAGGACTACCGTTTTTTATCTGGTGATATAATTGAGGTATATCTAAGACATACCTTTTGAGATAATAGAGTTATATCATCTCTTTTTTCCTTTACGAATGTCAAATTGTGTTTCCTCCTCGTATATTATAGTTGTAGTATTTAATACTACTTTTTGTTCTCTATCCCACTTTCTTGTGGGATAATAATTGTATAGATAGAGGTCGTAGATTTCCTCCTTGAAGCTAGTCTTCCTTAAAAAGGGTTACGCCTCTTCTTTACGTCTTTATCAGTATGAGCTGGATAGCACATTTCGTTGCTGTATGTCTAACGAGGTTTGATTGTCGTAAAGTTATTGAGGGTTCTTTCTCTATCTAAATTTATATTTAAGCTAGGTGATTTTATGTTTTACATTGGTGTTGATATTGCAAAGAACAACCACGAAGCCTCAATAATTGATTCTAATGGGAAACTTGTTTCTGAGTCTTTTTCTTTCTCTAATTCTATTAGGGGTTTAGAGAAGTTTCAGAAATTTATTTCCTCTTTTTCGATTGATTCTAACAATTGTATTATTGGTATGGAAGCTACTGGGCATTATTGGCTTTCTCTTTATTCTTTCTTGATTGATTTAGGTTTTTCTTGTGTTGTTATTAATCCCATTCAGTCTGATGCTTTTAGAAAGATGTATATTAGACAGACTAAGAATGATTCTGTTGATTCTTTTGTTATTGCTCAAATTCTTAGGTTTGGTGAGTTTTCTGTTTCTCATTTTTCTGATGAGGATACTTTTGCTTTAAGAAATCTTTCTAGGTTTAGGTTTGCTCTTGTTGATGAAGCTTCTGATTGGAAAAGAAAGCTTGTTGCTATTTTAGATCAGGTTTTCCCTGAGTATTCTTCGCTTTTTTCTAATATTTATGGTGTTGCTTCTAAAGAGCTTTTGAGTAAGTTCCCTTTACCTGAAGATATGATTTCTATTCCTGCTGATGAGCTTGCTAAGATGTTGTCTAAGTGTAGTAAGGGGCACTTTGGCCTTGATAAGGCTAAAGAAATTCAAGAGAAGGCTTCTAATTCTTTTGGTGTTAAGTTTGCTTTGAAGTCTTTTTCTTTTCAAATTAAACAGATTATTGCTCAAATTTCTTTTCTTGAAGATCAGATAGCTGATATTGAAGATGAAATTTCTTCTATGATTAATTCTTTATGCCCTGTTATTACTTCTATCACTGGTATTGGCGATATCTTAGGTGGTGCTATTTTCTCAGAAATTGGTGATATTTCTCGTTTTGAGAGAGCTAACCAGTTAGTTGCTTATGCTGGTTTAGATGTTGCTGTTAAGCAATCTGGTAATTTTAATGCAACCGATACGAAGATTTCTAAGCGTGGCTCTCCTTATCTTAGACGTGCTATTTGGCTTGCTGCTAGTGTAGCTGCCTTTAAGGACCCTGCTTTGTCTGTTTACTATCAAAAACTTAGACAAAGGGGTAAGGCTCATGGTACAGCTATTGGTGCTGTTGCTAGAAAACTTACTAACATAATTTTTGCAGTTTTAAGAGATAACAAAACTTACGTACCGAATATTTAGTTGTTATTTAATTTTTCTAAGCCTAAATTTTTAGGCTTGTTTGACGTGCATTAAATTTCAAGATAAATTATTTTTTATTTTCTCTTGACATTTGATAGCTGGTCTTTTTCATCTCCATTTCTTCAATCTTCTATTTTTAATATGTAATAAAGTCATTTGGATAAAAAAAAGAGTAGAATATGAATATTAAAAACTAAAAAAACACCTTTCTAAAAAAATTATGGCATATAAAAAGTGAAGAAATTTTTTAAGGAGGTGGTTATCATGGCTGATGAGTTAGACGGGCTTGCTCGTCTACTACAAGAATTTATAGAGAAATATGCAGATCAAATAGATTTTAAAAGCCTAGATATGCCACCAGAAATTTTAGAATCTAATTTAGATTTGGATAAGAAAAATGATGAAAATAATAATGAGGACTTAAAGCCAACAAATTAGTTTATTTGTTGGTTTTTAAATTGGAATATAGTAAAATATAGTGTATAAAAGAACTTGCTATTTTATCCAAACTTATTTAAAGGAGGTGTTTCCATGAAAAAGAAAAGAGCCTATGTTTATACTAGAGTGTCTACTTCTATGCAAATTGATGGCTATTCCCTAGATGCTCAGGAAGAAAGAATAAAACAATATGCTAAAGCTTATGATATAGAGATAGTAGATGTTTATAAAGATGCTGGAAAATCAGGGACATCAATAATTGGCAGAAACAATTTTATAACTATGTTAGATGATATCAAAGAAGAAAAAGACAACGTTGATTGTGTTTTAGTATTCAAATTATCTAGATTTGGTAGAAATGCAGCTGATACATTAAATTCTTTGCAAGTAATGGAAGAGCATGGGGTATATTTGGTATCAGTTGATGATGGCCTTGATAGTTCAAAAGATGCAGGAAAATTAGTCATAACTATACTATCGGCAGTAGCTGAGATGGAAAGAGAGAACATCATCGCTCAAACCATGGAAGGCAGAAAACAAAAAGCAAGAGAAGGAAAATGGAATGGTGGTTTTGCTCCAATTGGGTATAAGCTTCAAGATGGAGAATTGATAATTAATGAAAATGAAGCTAAAGCAATAAAAATGATTTTTGATTTATACACTAATTCAGATATGGGAGCAAATGGAGTTGCAAAATATTTAGCATCATTAGACATAAGAAAACCTATCAGACAAAATGGAAAATCACCATATTTTTCTGCTTCATTAATTCGCCAAATTTTAGATAATCCTGTATATAATGGGAAAATTGCCTATGGTAGAAGAAAGACAAAAAAGGATAAAATTACAGGGAAAATTTCGCAAGAAAAAGCTGATAATTATATTATAAGTAAAGGAATACATGAAGCTATTATTGACGATGAACTTTGGGAATTAACGCAGAAAAAGAGAAAGTTACAAGCCAAGAAATATGAAAAGATAAATAGAGGAAATGATGAGAAAACTTATCTATTGTCAAGCCTTATAAAATGCCCAGTTTGTGGTGCAGGTTTATATGGAAATAAAAGCCGCAAACGCAAGAAGAATGGAGAACACTACAAAGATTATTACTACTATTCATGTAAACATCGACAATTGATGAATGGACATAAATGTAACTTCAGTAAACAAATTAAGGCGGATGCAATCGATAACGAAGTTGCTACAATAATAACAAAAATAATTAGTAATCCAAGTTTCGCAAAAAAATTAGAAGAAAAAATTAATATACAAATAGATACTGATGAAATAGATAAAATCATTGACAAGCACATGGCTAAAGAAAGACAATTATTGGGAACAAAAGCATCTTTGATAAATCAAATTGATTCTTTATATTTTGAAGATAAACATTATGAAAGAAAATTTGAAGATTTAAATCTAAGGTTAGATGCAATCTATGATCAATTAGATTATGTAGAATTACAGATTTCAGACAGCAGAAAAAGAAAAGAAGCTATCTTAGAAGAAAAGATAACTTCTGATAATATTTATAAGATTTTGATTAATTTTCATAAGCTATATTCAGTGCTTTCAGACGTCGATAAGAAGAGATTATTCAATCAATTGATAGAAAAAATAGAAATATATGAAGAAAAGACCGAATCGGGTAGATGGGTTAAATCGCTTATTTTCAAGCTTCCATTGATAGATGAGGATATCAATTTAAGTTTGGACAATGATAGTTCCGTTGAGACGGTAGTATTGATGTCCAAAAAGTAAGAATTTGGATTTATAATATAATAGGAGTTTATCTGGAGGTTATGAATGGATTACAAGGAAATATACGCTTCACAAATTGATCTTTTGTGGGAACTTCAAAAGCAATATAAAGCAGAAATAGGAGAGGATATACCGAATGACATATCCAAGAAACGTCTGAAAGATGCAATAAGCAAAGGGGAAATATTCTTTTTCGGAGCATGGGAAGGTAGTTCATTGGTAGGCTGCTGTTCAATAACAGTTGGTTTTTCAACTTTTAACTATATGCCAAGTGGAATATTTGAAGATTTTTTCATATGTCCTGAC
The DNA here is from genome assembly GCF_900128425.1 of Anaerococcus urinomassiliensis. Classification (NCBI taxonomy): domain Bacteria; kingdom Bacillati; phylum Bacillota; class Tissierellia; order Tissierellales; family Peptoniphilaceae; genus Anaerococcus; species Anaerococcus urinomassiliensis. The sequence continues at coordinate 944,973 of NZ_LT635782.1, read as the reverse complement.
TTTCGTCATAAAGGAATAGCACGCCAGCTAGTTCAATTTGCATATAGGTCAAGTGCTATAAGTTCAATGACTGTTGCTTGTGCACAATGCGATATACAAATGTATAAATCACTTGGATTTTCAATTCAGCTTGGGAACTTGTTTGCATTTGAACCATAAGTTACGGTTCTTAGATGAGAAAGTATATAAAGGAGAAAACTATGGAGAATAATTGCGCTATTATTAACGATAAAAAAGCATTTAGATATAGAGCGGCAGCCATAATAGTAGAAGAGGACTGCATTCTGCTTGCAAGAAATGATGAGGACGACTATTACTACTCAGTTGGCGGAGCGGTTCACATGGGCGAGACATCAGAAGAAGCCGTGAAGAGAGAAGTATTTGAAGAGACAGGCCTTAATTACGAAGTCGACCATTTTGCCGTGATACATGAGAACTTCTTCATCGGAAGCTCTGGCTTAAAAGGAGTAGACTTTCATGAGCTTACATTCTACTATATAATGAAGCCCATGGGTAAAAGAGACTTTACAAGCCAAAGCACTACAGCGTCAGGTGCTAAAGAGACAATGCATTGGGTGCCTATAGATGAGCTTGATAAATGCAAGGCATACCCGACATTTATTAAAGAATATCTTAAATCGGAGCATAGTGGAATAGAGCATATAATTTCAGATGAAAGATATTAATGAATACCACTATTATGGCAATAGATCGTTCCATAAACATTATTTCATAATAATTGATAAATAACCGCCAATGGTATATTATAATAATTAACAGTACCCGACACGCCTCTTAACAATGCGGACCAAGTCGGGTCTTTTGATTATAAGGAATAATAGCGTGAAGAAATCTCATCAAGCTCCCATTGATGTAAATGAGCAAATAGAAAATTTAATATCTTTAGATTTAGAAATAGAAGATAAAGATTATGCAATAAGTGTGCTTAACAGAGTATCCTATTATAGGCTTGTAAAGGCTTATAGTATAACTTTAAAAGAAAACGGAAAGTACATAGATGGAACTACTTTTGAAAATATAGTTGACCTATATTTATTTGATATGGAACTTAGACATATTTTGTTTTCGTTGATAGAGCATATAGAAGTTCATTTAAGAGCTGTAATTACCAATTACTTTTCATTAAAATATGGGAACTTTGGATATAAAGATTTAAATAACTATAAGAAAAAGAATTTTCAGGAGAGTACCATAAAGGAACTAGAAAGAGAAATAAAAAAAAATCAGAAATCGCCATTTATACATAACTTCGAAAAAAATTATAAAGGCGGAGAGATTCCATTCTATGCTGCGATAGAGGTAGCAAGTTTTGGCACACTTTCTAAAATGTACAAGAATATGGAGAATGAAGATAAGAAAGAGATTGCCAAAGAATTCGAGGTTGACTATATTTATTTAGAATCTTGGATTGAGAACTTGTCTTATGTCAGAAATATATGTGCTCATTATGGTAGATTGTATGGAGCTAAATTAACCAAGACTCCAAAGTTATATAAAGAATATTTAAACCAAGGAATATCTAATAATACTATTTTTGCTAGTATAATTAATCTTAAGATTCTAGCTGAAGATGATTATTACGATAAATTTCATGGTGACTTGTTAGAAATAATTAATAAATATCCATCAGTAGAATTAAAGCAATTAGGGTTTGTAGAGAAATGGGAAAGCATTCTTTAATGATTTCAGGATAAGCCAAAGGAATAAGTACTGAAAAAAAGCTCCAAGTGAGCTGTTTTTTACATAATATAGGATGGTATAATAAAATCAGCAAAATAGTAATGATATGTACCCTCTTTACTGGACAAACCAGTAAGGAGGGTATTTTTATGAAATATAGTTATGAATTCAAAAAAGAATGCGTACAATTGTATAGAGAAGGTAAATGGCCTGATACACCTGAAGGAGCTAAAGAAAAAAACTTTCATGATTCAATTAGAACATGGTTTAAGTTAGAAGAACTTCATGGACCAGAAATTTTAAAACACGGAAATAATATTAATTGGACTGCTGATGAGAAATTAGAAATGATATCTAAAGTGTTAGCTGGAAATTCCATAAAATCTATAGCAATCGAAAATGGAATCAATGATGGACAACTTTATTCATGGGTTAACAAGTATAAAAATTATGGATATAATGGTCTTGTGAATAAAAAGAAAGGCCGTAAATCTAAAAATACAAGTATGAAAAATAATAATAACCATAAAGCAAAAGAACTTAATGAATCTGAAAGAGAAGAACTAATAAAACTTAGAGCAGAAAATGAATATATAAAAGCAGAAAACGAAATAATAAAAAAAGAGATCGCCTTGAGAGAAGAACGTTACGCTGCGCAACTCAAGGCGAAAAAGCAGCGATTGTCAAAGAACTCAAAGAAGAAGGATACAGACTAAAATATCTTTTAAAAGCTATTGATATGCCAAGATCAACATACTATTTTGAAATAAAC